>JBJTUM010000116.1:0-10974 GCA_046080725.1 Cyanobium sp.
CTTCCGCACAGCTCTGCGGATCCGAGGCTTCATCAGCCGCGATGTACCCCAGATCTTCCAGAGCCAGGACAACGGCAGCATCTACACCGTCTCCGATTTCTATAAAGCACCGGGCACCTCGGTGGCCTACAACATCAACAACAACAACAACCCGGAAGGGAAAGTCTTCGGCTCCGTTCAGGACGCTCAGGACGCGGATTCCGATACCAGCTGGTACGACTTTGATGGGAATTCTGTTGTCATCCAACGGATTGGTGGAAACATTCAGGTGGTGCGTCCGCTTAATGGTGGCAACCCCTTCAAGAGGGCCAAGTGGAACGTGATCGTGGGCTTCAGTGCCCAGCAGGTGACCCCGATCAATTACTCCGGGGCCAACATGTCCTATGGGGTCTCCATCAACGCTTTCAATAACAATTACGGCGGTGAAGCTGACAACGACGGCATCATCTGCATTGCCTACAACTGCGCCGAAAACAACCAGTTGGTGGGGGTGCGCCTGGCCGCCACCATGAACACCCTCAACGACCCCCGCAACCCCACCAAGGGCAATTTCCTCAGCCTTGGCACGGAGCAATTCATCTCCGTTGGGCCCGACTCCCCCACGTTCAACCGCCTCCGGGCCGGTTTCACCCACTACATCCCAGTGAAATGGCTGAAGTTTTACAAGGGTTGTCGTGCCAAACCTGGCGAAACGGAGGATTGCAAGCAGGCCCTGGCCTTCCAGCTCACCGGAGGCACCAACATCGGCAGCTTGCCTCCCTATGAAGCCTTCTGCCTGGGGGGTGGCAATTCCGTTCGCGGTTACTACGACTGCGATCTTGGTGTGGGCCGGAGCTTTGGAGAAGCCACCATCGAATACCGCTTCCCCCTGTTCAAAATCGTCAGCGGGGAGCTGTTCGTCGATGGGGGCACGGCCTTTGGCACCCAGAAGAACGTGCCTGGCCAACCTGGCGAGCTTCTCGGCAAGCCAGGCCAAGGCTTTTCCGTGGGCACCGGTCTGATCGTCACCACCCCTGTGGGCCCCCTCCGGCTAGAGGTGGCCAGCCAGGACTTCACTGGGGATTGGCGCTTCAACCTCGGAGTGGGCTGGAAGTTCTAGTGAGCAATTGGCCCTCGGATTACACCACTTCCTATACCTTGGCCGCTCCAGTCGAGCGTCAGGGAGTGGGTTTGCACAGTGGGACGCGCTGTCGGGTGCGCCTCCAACCCGGGAGCAGGGAGGGCTACTGGGTGGGTTGGCTGGCCGCTCCTGATGAGGGCCTGCAGCGCCTCTCCCCCAGCCAGGTGTGCGACACCCGGCTTTGCACGGCCCTGCGTCTGGGGCAGCGCCAGCTCGCCACGGTGGAACACCTGCTCGCCGCCCTGGCGGGCACCGGGGTGAGCCATGCGGAACTCTGGGTGGAGGGTGGGGAGATTCCCCTGCTCGATGGATCCGCCCTGCCCTGGGTGGAGGCCATCGCTGAGGCGGGCCTCGCACCCCTGGGGCCTCGCCACCTGAGGCCCCTGCCCGCCCCGATCACCCGTCAGCAGGGGCAGAGCTTTGCGGTGGCTCTCCCTTCTCACCACCTCCATCTCTCCGCTGCAGTGGAGTATCCCCAGGCTGCTATCGGCCGCCAGCTGTTCAGCCTTGCCCTCACCCCACAAGCCTTTGTGGCGGAGGTGGCCCCAGCACGCACCTTTGGTTTTCTCGAGCAGGTGGAGCACCTCAAGGACATGGGCCTGATCCAGGGGGGAGCCCTCGATAACGCTCTGGTGTGCGATGGCGACCACTGGCTCAATCCCCCTCTGCGCTACTGCGATGAACCGGTGCGCCATAAGCTCTTGGACCTGCTGGGGGATCTGGCCCTTGCGGGCCTCCCTCTAGCCCAGGTGTTTGCTTACCGGGGATCCCATGGGCTCCACACAGCCCTGGCCACCGCCCTGGAGGCCACGCCTGACGAGGTCAGTCCCCTTCCTCTGGTGTGCCCGTGACCGTTTCTCCCCCCCTCCCCCCTTCCACTCCAGTGATCGCCCACCCCCCTGCGGAGAGTGCGCCAACGGGGCTCGTGCTCACCAGCGAGCAGATCATGGGGCTCCTGCCCCACCGTTACCCCTTTGCCCTTGTGGATCGGGTGATTGAGCATGTGCCCGGGAAACGGGCCGTGGCGATCAAGAATGTGACCCTCAATGAGCCCCAGTTTCAGGGCCATTTCCCAGGTCGTCCCCTAATGCCTGGTGTGTTGATCGTGGAGGCCATGGCCCAAGTGGGGGGGCTGATCGTCACCCAGATGCCCAATCTGGCCAAGGGACTATTTGTGTTTGCCGGCATCGATGGGGTGCGCTTCCGCAAGCCCGTGGTGCCCGGGGATCAATTGCGGATCAGCTGCGAACTGCTCAGCCTCAAGCGCCAGCGCTTCGGCAAGGTGAAGGCGGAAGCCCGGGTGGATGGGGATCTGGTGTGTTCCGGTGAACTCATGTTCTCCCTTGTGGATTGAGCCCCATGTCGAGCGCAGCCATGGCAACCAAAGTGCATCCCACAGCCGTGGTTGATGCCAAGGCCCAGCTGGCAGAAGGAGTGGAGATTGGGCCCTATGCCGTGATCGGCCCGGATGTGGCGATTGGACGGGGGAGTCGCATTGGGCCCCATGTGGTGATTGATGGTCGGGTGAGGATGGGGGAACGCAACCGCATCTTTCCCGGAGCCTGCATTGGCCTGGAGCCACAGGATCTGAAATATGACGGCGCCGCTACGGAGGTGGTGCTGGGGGATGACAACACGATCCGGGAGTGCGTCACCATCAACCGGGCCACCCATGAAGGGGAACAGACCGTCCTGGGCCATGGCAACCTCTTGATGGCCTACAGCCATATCGGCCACAATTGCCATTTGGCTGATCGCATCGTGATCGCCAATGGGGTGGCTGTTGCGGGACACGTGGTGATCGGGGAGCGGGCTGTGATCGGTGGCGTGCTCGGCATTCACCAATTCGTGCACATTGGCAAGCTCGCCATGGTGGGCGGAATGAGCAGGATCGACAGGGATGTGCCTCCTTTCATGATGATCGAGGGGCATCCAGGCCGCATCCGTGGCCTCAACAAGATCGGCCTCCGCCGCAGTGGTATCGCCCACAGCGATAACGGCGCCCAGATGCGCCAGCTGCAGGAGGTTTGGACCCTGCTTTACCGCAGCAGGCGGGTGCTGTCCGAGGCCCTCCGCGAAGCCCTGGCCCTGCCCCTGCTGCCTCCTGCAGAAGATCTCTGCCGCTTTTTGGAAGCCTCCACCGGTCCAGGTCGCCGTGGCCCGTTGCCGGCGCATCGCTGATGGTTCGCCTGCTGGTGAGCACCGGTGAGGTGTCGGGTGATCTGCAGGGCTCCCTGTTGATCCGCGCCCTTCACGCGGAAGCCGATCGGCGCCAGCTGCCGCTGGAGGTGGTGGCCCTGGGAGGGGAGCGCATGCGGCAAGCGGGGGCCGAACTCCTGGCCGACACCTCCCGGCTTGGGGCCATCGGCCTCTGGGAGGCCCTGCCAATGGTGCTGCCCACCCTCTCCCTGCAGCGGCGATTGCGCCGATGGCTGCAGGCCAACCCCCCTGATGGGGTGGTGTTGATCGACTACATGGGGGCGAACATCAATCTGGGCCTGCGGCTCAAACGCCTTTACCCCTTCGTTCCCATCAGCTACTACATCGCCCCCCAGGAGTGGGCCTTTCGCCTGGGCGATGGGGGCACCACCCGCCTGATCGGCTTCAGCAATCGGATCCTGGCCATCTTCCCCCAGGAGGCCAGTTTCTATGCCTCCCGGGGAGCCAAGGTCACTTGGGTGGGCCACCCCCTCATCGACACCGTGGGGCATCTGCCCTCCCGTCAGGAAGCCCGCCGCAACCTTGGACTGAGCCAGGAGGCCCCCGTGCTCCTGCTGCTGCCCGCCTCCCGCCCCCAGGAGTTGCGCTACCTGCTGCCGCCCATGGCCGCAGGGGTGGCCCTGCTCCAGCAACGCATGCCCGAGCTGGAGGTGCTCCTCCCCGCTGGACTTCCCGGATTTGAACCCACTCTCGAGCAGGCCATGACCGACGCTGGCGCCCGAGCCCGCGTGGTGCCTGCGGAAGACGCGGATCGCCTCAAACCGGAGCTCTGTGCGGCGGCCGATGCGGCCCTCACCAAATCGGGCACGGCCAATCTGGAGCTCGCCCTGCGAGGGGTGCCCCAGGTGACCGGCTACCGGGTGAGCCGACCCACCGCTTTTGTGGCCCGCCACCTGCTGCGCTTCAACGTGCCCCACATCTCCCCCATCAACCTGTTGTTGCAGGAGCGGCTGGTGCCTGAACTGCTGCAGGACGATTTCACGGCCGAAGGCGTGGCCACCACCGTGGGTGAGCTGCTCGCGGCGGACAACCCGGCCCGGGCGCGCCAGCTGGAGGGTTATGGGCGTTTACGGAAATCCCTCGGAGAAGAAGGGGTGACCAGCCGGGCCGCGGCCGCCATTCTGGATCAGGTTGCCGGGTCGGGTTGATGCGCTGGATCGCCCTTGTGTTGAGTGCATGGTTGATGTTCCTTGCTCCAGCTGCCCCTGCTTGGGCGGCCACCGAGGAAGCGGTGCTGGCGGGGGGGTGCTTCTGGTGCCTGGAGCACGACCTGGAGGGCCTGCCTGGGGTGCTGGATGTGGAGAGTGGTTACAGCGGCGGCAAGCTGGCCCAGCCAACCTATCGACAGGTGTCTGAAGGGGGCACGGGCCACCAGGAGGTGGTGCGAGTGCGTTTTGACACCACAAAACTCCGCTACGACGCCCTGCTGCGGGCCTATTGGCGAAACATTGATCCTTTCGATGGGGGCGGTCAGTTTTGCGATCGAGGGGAGTCGTACAAGCCCGTGATTTTCACCACCAATGCCAGCCAGGCCGTGGAGGCCCGCAGCAGCCTGGTGACAGCCGCTCGGGAACTTGGGCGGCCCACCTCCTCCTTGAAAGTGGCGATACGTCCCTTGTCGCGGTTCTGGACGGCCGAGGACTACCACCAGAACTACGCCCGTCGCAACGGCATGAAATACAAGTACTACCGCTGGTCCTGCGGCCGGGATCGCCGGCTGGATCAAGTGTGGGGCAAGCGGGCGCGATCCGGCGAGCGCTGGGCGGTCCGAGCCCAGGCCTAAAGGCATTGCTCCGGATCGGTGAGGAATCCGTCGCGATTTAAACGCCTTTAGGCCTAGTCAGTCTTGGAAAACGCCCCTAGCCTGACTGAGCTCAAGGTTCCACGGTATATATGTATGTGCTGACCATTCGTGATGGCCTTCAGACCCGTCACATCGGCCCCTACGAAACACCGCAGCAGGCGGCTCAAGACGTGGACAAGGTTTTAGCCGTTCATGGGGATCGGGTTCACTGGCAAATCCATGAGCTGGAACCCCCCGCTGGTCCCCTCGTGGATGCGGCAACCACCACGCGGGAGCAGGCGTCCGCCGCCTGACTCAGGCCGGCGCTCCCGCACAGACCCACCGCACCAGGGTGCGCACCCCGAAGCCCGTGGCCCCCGCAGGATCTTCCCCACGCCCCTTGTCACTCCAAACGGTCCCGGCGATGTCCAGGTGGGCCCAGGGGCGATTCTCCGTGATGAAGTCCTGCAGGAACAGGGCAGCCGTGATTGATCCCCCTGGCCGGGGCCCGGTGTTTTTCAGATCGGCGATGTGGCTTTTCAGCCCTTCCTTGTACGACGAGCGCAGGGGCATCCGCCAGAGGCCCTCCCCCGCCTCCTTTGACGCGGCCGTCAGGGCCTCTGCCAGGCCGTCGTTGTTCGACCACAGACCGGCAATCTCCTCTCCGAGCGCAATCACACAGGCACCGGTGAGGGTGGCCAGATCCACCACCGCATCAGGCTCCAGCTTGTTGGCATACACCAGGGCATCCGCCAGGGTGAGTCGCCCTTCAGCATCGGTGTTGTTGATCTCGATGGTTTTGCCGTTGGAGGCGGTGAGCACATCGCCCGGATGCACGGCACCACCGCTGATCATGTTCTCGCAGCTGGCCACCACCACATGCACTTCCACCCCCTCTGGACGGATCTGGCCGATGGCTCGGGCGGCACCGAGCACGGCGGCGCTGCCCCCCATGTCGTATTTCATCATTTCGATCTGGGAGCCCGCACCCTTGAGGTTGTAGCCGCCGGAATCAAAGGTGAGCCCCTTGCCCACGAGCACCACCCGGCGCTTCACCTCCCCCGGGGGGGTGTAGGTGAGATGGATGAATTTGGGCGGTAGGTCTGACCCCTGGGCCACCCCCAGGTAGGCCCCCATCCCCAAGGCTTCACAGTCGCTGCGCTCCAGCACGGTGAGGGCAAGGCCATGGGCCCTGGCGATCTCGCCAGCGGTGTCGGCCAGGGCCTGGGGGGTGCCATGGTTCGGAGGGGAAGCCACCAGTTGGCGGGCCAGCTCCACTCCCGCACACACCGCATCCACCTCCAGCAGGCCCGCCTCCGCACCGGGGGGGAGCCCGAGCAGGGTGCATGCCTCGGGGCGGGTCTCCGGTTCGGGCTCACTGCGATAGCGATGGTCGCTGTAAAGAGCCAGTCGTGCCGCTTCGGCCATGGCTTCAGCAGCCGCCTGGGGAGCCAGCCCCTCCACGGGCAGGAGCAACCCCAATCGCTTGCAGCCCTGGCGGGCTGCTGCACGCACGGCGGCGGCCGTTGCGCTGCGCAGGGCGGCCCCATCCAGACGGGCCGGCTCGCCCAGGCCCACCAACACAACCGTGTTTGGCGCCGAACCTGGCCGATCAAAGGTCACACACTCGCCAGGTTTGCCGTGAAAGCGCCGCCGCTCCAGAGCCTCCTCCCAGCCCTCCCCGAGCAGGCTCTGCAGCAGGGTGCGGGCCGGATGCTCCTCACCCTGGTAGAGCCCCACCACCAAACCATCCCCCGACCATCCCTCCAGGGGGTTGGTGGGGCCACCCTCTTCTGACGCGGGCGGGAGCGGCAGGCAGTGGAAATCCATGTCCCTAGACGGTGAAAAACGATCGTAGCCACGACCCTCCAAGGGATGTCATTCGATCTCCGCCGTGAAGGGCGTGCACCAGCGACCTCGGGTTTCCTTGTTGAACGGCGGTTTCCACCGCTGAATGAGGGCCTGTTCCAGGGCCCTGCGCTCGGCCGTGGCCGGGGGGGCCTCGCACCAGAAGCGGATGCTCAACAGGGAGGTGAGGTCGGCTTTGGCCAGGGCCTCCCGATAGGCCGCCAGATAGCTCTTGCAGTCGTGGGCTCCTTTCCAGCGCCGATCGGCCCGGGCCGTTTCCCCCACATACAGCAAAAGGGGGTGGGGGAGATGGGCGGGCCGATCCAGCACCAGGTAGAGAGCTGCACCCGCGTGGGGAGCCTGGGGCCAGCGCCAGAAAGAGAGCGTTTCCGCTGGCAGAGAAAGGGGCTGCAGGGAGCGGGCTACCACCTGGGGATCCTGACGGGCCTCAGGGTGGCCGAAGAGACTGGTCTGCTCCAGTTCTCCCGCACCGCCATCGCTCCAGAGGGGCTGCTGAAAGACCCCCAGCCGCTGTTGCCAATCCAGCAGCTGTTGGCGCTCTAGGGGAATGGCCCCCGGGAGCGGCTCCGCTGCAGAAGGCACTCTGGCGAACAGGTCGCCCTGGCGGCTCATGGCCGGCTTCCCCCCTTGGCACGGGACGACGACCTGGAGCGGGTGGGGGGAAGGGAAGGGCCCCCTTTGGGGAGGGGGCGATTCGCTTCGGGGGCTTCTGGGGCTTGGGCTGGTAAGGCTTGTGGATCGGGTGGTTCAAAGCTCACCCGCCCGATCCAGGTTTCCACCAAGGTGGGGGGAAGCTGGAGGCGCTGCTGCAGATCGGCCAAGTCGCGAAAGGGAGCCCGCGCCCGTTCCAGCTGCAACCGTTTCAGTCGCTCCGGGGAGAGGTCGAGCCTGCTCTTGAGCTCGGCGCTCCCAGCCCGGTTGATCGCCACAGGGCCCAGGGGGATTGGGGCCTGTTGTCCATACCAATGGAACTGCAGCCGGGGCAGCCAGGCTTGCAGGGTGGGGCCATCCAGCTGCAGCAGGCGTTGCAGATCATCCGGGCCGCTCAGCTGCACCCCTCCGGCCTGGAGGCGCACCAGCAGGTCGGCCTGCTCGGCCGTGCAGCCAGGCAGCTGGCGCCAATCGCTGGCGCTGGCCCGGTTCACATCCACCAATTCCGCGCGCTGGGCCCGCTTGAGGGCAAGAAAGTCGTTCTCCAATGCCGCCGCGGCCAGGCGGGCGGCCCTTTCCTGCGGCCCGGGGATGTGGCCGGTGGCGATCAGCAGCCGACGGGCCAGGGGGTCCAACCAGTGCCTTCGGGCCATGGTGGCCGTGCCGTGCGCAGAACGGATCTGAAGGTAGCGGCAGGATCCCTGGGGTGGCCAGAGGCCGCAGGCCCTCAGGAGTCGAGCAGTCCCAGCTGCAACACCATCAGGGCGGCCTGCTGGCGGTTGCGCACGCCCAACTTCTGGAACACGTTGGACAGGTGCGACTTCACAGTTTCCGGCGAAATCTGCAGCTGGGCTGCAATCTCCCCGTTGCTCAGGCCCGCCAGCTGCCAGCGCATCACATCCTTCTCCCGCTCACTCAAGGGAGGCAGTGTGCGGGCCGGGCTGGCGAGGGCGGAATCGAGGAAGCGGGCTCCCACGCTGAGGGATTGAACGGCGGCCATCACGGTGCCGCTGCCGATGAACCGGTCGGACACCACGGCCACCCCCGCGCGAAGAGCCTTCACGCAGTTGTGCAGGCGTTCGGCTCGGGGGTCGCCCATCACCAGCAGCAGGATTCGCAGGCGAGGCCAGCGCTCCTTCAGCGTCGTCACCAACGCCAGACCAGACCCATCTTCTAACGGATCACTGAGGATCAGCAAATCGGGTGTTTCCCGCTCGACCACCTGCAGGATGGAGCGCGCCGTGGTGGCTGCCCCGACGAGCTGCTCCGGGGGGAGCTGGCTAGCGATGGTGGAAAGCAGCGCCCTGCTCCCCAGAGCGAGCACCACCCGATCCCCAGCGAACAGATCCAGCACCTGCTGGTGGGTGCGACGCAATTGGGGCAATTGGGGGGTGAGATCCATGGTCTGCAGCAGGCGTTTCGCCAGGCTGTCGATCGCAGGGGGTAGCTGCAGACCGATCGGTTACGGAATGGATGAACCGAATGGATGCGTGGATCCGCACTCCCCCACTGGGGCCAGCGCTCCGCAGAATTGGTGGACTTCTTCAGCGATGCCCAGTCCTCGCCCATGGCCTTCTTCGATTCCGAGATCATCCAAGACGAGGCCAAGCGCCTGTTTGCCGATTACCAGCATCTGATGCAGCTGGGCAGCGGCTACGGCAAGTTTGATCGGGAAGGTAAAAAGCTCTACATCGATCAGATGGAAGGCATCATGGATCGCTATCGGGTGTTCATGAAGCGCTTCGAGCTCTCCGAAGACTTTCAGGCGAAGGTGACCGTGGAGCAGCTGCGCACCCAACTCAGCCAGTTCGGCCTGACGCCGGAAAAGATGTTTGAGCAGATGCAGTTCACCCTCGACCGCATGAAGGGTCAGCTGGAGGTCAGCAGCTGAAGGCGGCCACCTGGTCCACCATGTTCAGCTGCTGGGGCAGGCAAACCGACCGCAGGTCGTAACGCTCCACCGCCGTCTGGCGGGCACGGGCCGCAATCTGCCGATGGTCCTGAGGATCGGCTAGCACCTGCTCCAGGCGGTTGAGCCAGCCGTCGCGGTCAAAAAACTCCACCAGATAGCCGTTGTCGCCGTCGCTGATCACCTCTTCCACCGGTGGGGTGGCCGACCCCACCACCACCGCCCCGCAGGCCATGGCTTCCAGCAGGCTCCAACTGAGCACAAAGGGATAGGAGAAGTAGGCGTGGGCGCGGCAGAGGCGAAACAGCCGGTGCAGCACCGGGTGCGGCACGGTGCCGACGAAGTGTAGCCGCGAGAGATCCAGCTGGTCGGCCAGCTCCTTCAGGAACACCTGGCGCCAGGTGCCACCGCCCTCCGGAGGAGGTCCGTAGCTCACCCCATCCCCGCCCACGAGGATCACCTGCAGCTGGGGCCGACGCCGCTGCAGCTCGGGCAGCAGCCGCAGGAAGGTGTGAAAGCCGCGATAGGGCTCCAGATTGCGCACTGCGAAAGTGAGCACCTCATCCCCTGCACGGAGGGTGAGGCCCGCCCGTTGCAGATGCACCTCGGCCACCCCCTCGGGGTTGATGGCTTCGGTGTCAATGCCTTCATGGATCACGCTGATCCTCTCCCGAAATGAGGCGGGGGCGCTTGCCGCCTGCCACTCTGTGGGGGCCCAGGCCCAATCCAGATCGTGAAAGGCCAGCAGCTGGTGGGCTCGGCGTATCCGCACCCGGCTGCGGGATTGCCAGCGGGTCAGGGGAAATTCCGGATCAAAGTCGCAGTCGCCCCCTTCGGTGGCATACACCCACTCCAGCTGGTGCAGCACGGGAACGGCTGGGAACACATCCTTGATGGCCAGCAGCTCTCCCCAGCCGGGATGGCCAATCACCACATCGGGGTGAAAACCCCCGTCACGACACTGGACCGCCAGCTGGGCGACGGCCTCGGCCCGCAGGCACTTGGTCTGGAAGTCGGCGGCCCAGGGGTGGCAGGGGGGAGCCTCTGGGGGGAGGGGGTAACGAAGCAGGGGCACCCCGTCGAGGCCAGGGGCTGTCGGGGCCCCCAGAGCCAGCAGCTGGTCGCCCCGGGCCGCCAGTGCAGGCGCCAGGTGGCGATATTGCCCCGGAAAGTTCTGGTGGATCAGCAGCACCCGCATGCCTTCGGAGTCCAGCTGCCGCCCTCCATCATGGCCGAGGGGCTGCGCCTGCCTACGATCCGGCCGCAGTTCGCGCCGCGCTGAGGTGAGCACAGGCACAGCAGGGGAAGGTTCAGCGCAGGGCGACGCCCCAGCCAGCGATTTGCCGGGCTGGGTGCGGCGGGGCCTGGCCGATCTGTTTCCCGAGGGCCGTGGCGAGCTTGCAGTCGATCCCCAGCACAGCC
>JBJTUM010000117.1:0-5145 GCA_046080725.1 Cyanobium sp.
GACAGCCGCAACCCCCTGGATCAGCCCATCGCGGTGTATGAGATGCACCTCGGCAGCTGGATCCATACTGCCGCCGACGAACCGTTCATCGAAGCGGACGGCACCCCCCGTCCTCCAGTGCCCGCCGCAGATCTGAAACCCGGTGCCCGCCTGCTCACCTATGGGGAACTCGCGGATCGCCTCATTCCCTATGTGAAGGAGCGGGGGTTCACCCACATCGAGATGCTGCCGATCTCCGAGCACCCCTTTGATGGCTCGTGGGGCTATCAGGTGACGGGTTGGTACGCCCCCACCAGCCGGCACGGCACCCCGGATGAATTCCGAGCCTTTGTCGACCGCTGCCATGCAGAAGGAATCGGCGTGATCCTCGACTGGGTGCCGGGCCACTTCCCGAAAGATGCCCATGGTCTGGCCTTCTTCGACGGCACCCACCTCTATGAACACGGGGATCCGCGCATCGGGGAGCACAAGGAATGGGGCACCCTGATCTTCAACTACAGCCGCAATGAGGTGCGCAACTTCCTTGTCGCCAACCTGGTGTATTGGTTCGAGGAATTCCACATCGATGGCATCCGGGTGGACGCGGTGGCGTCCATGCTTTACCGCGATTATCTGCGCCCGGATGGGGAGTGGATTCCCAATGCACACGGCGGTAGGGAAAACACGGAGGCCGTGCGCTTCCTGCAACAGGCCAACCATGTGCTCTTCCAGCACTTCCCTGGCGCCCTTTCCATTGCGGAGGAATCCACCACCTGGCCCCTGGTGACCCAACCCACCGACATCGGGGGCCTGGGCTTCAACCTGAAATGGAACATGGGCTGGATGCACGACATGCTCGATTACTTCGAGATGGATCCTTGGTTCCGGCAATTCCACCAAAACAACGTTACTTTCTCCATCTGGTATGCCTTCACAGAAAACTTCATGCTGGCCCTGAGCCACGATGAAGTGGTGCATGGCAAGAGCAATTTGCTCCATAAGATGCCGGGAGATGATTGGCAAAAATTTGCCAATGTGAGGGCTCTTCTCGCCTACATGTGGACCCACCCCGGCAAGAAAACCATCTTCATGGGCATGGAATTCGGCCAGAGGGCCGAATGGAACGTGTGGGGAGATCTGCAGTGGGAGCTCCTGCAGTACGAACAGCACCAAGGGCTGCAGCGCATGCTCGACGATTTGAATGTGTATTATAAGAATGAACCCGCCCTCTGGAGAGACGATTTCAGCCAATACGGCTTCCAATGGATCGACTGCAATGACAGCTCCAACTCGGTGATCAGCTTCATGCGGCGCGAGAGCATTACCGGCCGCTGGCTGGTGGTGGTGGCCAACTTCACCCCCCAGACCCATTCGCACTACAGAATTGGGGTGCCTCTCCCGGGCTTCTACGCGGAGGCTTTCAATAGCGACAGCGGCCAATATGGCGGTAGCAATCTGGGCAATCTTGGTGGCAAATTCACAGATGACTGGGCGATCCATAGTTACGAACAATCCCTGGATCTCTGCCTGCCGCCTCTCTCGGTGCTGGTGTTCCGACGCGATGAGGTGAAGAGCCTGGAGCGGGAAGGGAGCAAGGCCATAGAGGCTTGATCTGAAGGTCAAACCGAATGAGGCAGGATCGTTTTTATCGGCTCCTTCTCTGGATCAGCCTTGGGGTGTTGGCCTGTTCTGCCCTTCCAGCACCCTTCACCCGCCTCAGCTGGCTGGGGTATCCGGTGCTGTGTGCGTTGCTCATGGTGGGCCTGGGTCAGCGTCCCCCCTGGGCCAGGCGCAGGGATCGCTTCCTCTACCTCACCAGTGGGGCTGCATCCATTGTTGCTCTGCTCATTTGGGTCTTCCGCCCACGCAGCCTCCTCCTCACAGGGCTCCCTCTCCTGATGTTGTTCATGGCCTTCATCGGCTGGAGCCTGGTGCGCTTGATCCACCGCCTGGCCAGTGACTCCCCCACGGAGGCAGACCTTGTTGCAGGGGGGTTGGGAGGATATTTGCTGCTGGGCATTCACGGTGGGCTCCTTCTCACGGTGATCGACAGCGTCGTCCCCGGAAGCTTTCGCGACACCGCCACCGGCGCCCTGGTGAACCTGCCGCCAATCGGTTCTGCCCTGGAAGCCACCTCTGCCTGGCAGACCAATGTGCAACGCATCACCTATTTCGCTTTTGTCAGTCTCACCACCGTGGGCTATGGCGATATCGCTCCCATCCATCCCCTGGCCCAACTGGCCAGTGTGGGGCTGAGCGTGGTGGGCCCCCTTTACATCGCCGTGGTGATCGGAGTGGTCGTCAGTCGATCGCTATCTGGGCGCTTAGGCGGGTGAACTGGAGCCCTCCCCATTGGCGGGAGTCAGCAATCCCTCGTCTGCAAAGCGACGCCACAGAGCCAGCTTGACTTCGGCTGTAATCGCGTTGGCGAGAAGCGGATTCCCAATCGAAAAGGTGAGCCGGTAACTGTTGGAGCTAGGGCTGAAGCTCAGCAGGACCGCCTGCGGGGGGGGCTGGGAAAGAACCTGGGGATGGCTTGCAGCGATCGTCACCAGAAGGGACATCATCTGATCCGGCGTCCAGTTGCAGGGAGCGGATACATCAAGACTGCAGCGGCGCAGGCGGTCGCTTCGGGTGTAGGTGGTGGTGGTGGCCGTGAAGAAGCTCTGGTTGGGCACCACCAGCTCAGCGTTGTCGCTAGCCCGCTGCAGGGTGGCGGCCCTTAGATCCAACCGGCGCACCTCGCAGGCCTCCCCATCCAGCATCAGCACCTCCCCTGGACGAACGGATCCCTCGATCAAGAGCCAAAGGCCGCTGATGAAATTGGAAAACACCTCCTTCACCCCAAAGCCCAATCCAACCGAGAGGCCTCCCGCCACTGCCAGAAGGCCTGTTCGATCAATGCCCAACTGGGTGAGGGCCCAGAGCAGCCCCAGGGCAATGAGGACATAACGCACGAGGGTGGTCAAGGCCCGCTGGCTTCCCTCGGTCATGCCCAGGCTGCGCTTAGCGAGCCAACCCACACCGGAGGCGGGGAAGATGGAGCCACTGACCACGAAATAAAGCACCACCAGAACATTGAAGAGGGTGCCGAGAAAAATCTCTCCGCCAAACCACGTGCCCAGGGAAATCGAAGCCATGTCGCGCAGCGAGGAAATGGCATCCAGCAGCACGATCCACACTGCGAGGAAAAGGGCTGGCCTGAGGATTCGGCTCACCAGGCCATGGACAGCGGCTGGGGGGAGCAAGAGCCCCAACAGCCAGGTCTCCACCAGACGCAACACCCCATAGGAGACGAGAATCTGCCCAGCCAGGAGCAACAAACCGAACCGGCGCCCCAGGCCCGCCGCCAGGGCCGCTGCCAGCACCACACCAAGAAGAAGCACCACCAGGCGCGGCGCTTTCCGCAACCCAGAGACCCTTCGGGTGACGATCGCCAACAGGGCAAAGACGAGCCCCACACACAGGAGCTGCTCCAGCACATGGGGGCGATTGAGGAAGCCAATCCACCCCAATCCCTGCAAAAGGATCATGTTCATGGCCCTGAATCCCCAAAGCTTTGAATGCGCCTGGCGCCCTCCTCAGGGATCAGCACACCCACCATCACCTGCTGAATGATTTTTTCCAACTGGGGGACCACATGATGAACCCGTTCAAGCGTGAAGAGCCTTGAGAACATGGGGGTCACGGTTTCCGCTTGCTGGGAGGCTTCCTTCAGAGCCGCCAAAACACCGGAGCTGGCCACGGGGATCTGCACAAAGCGGTTGACCGACAGCACCTCCTGGCTCTCCAGCACCAGACGCCTCTGCACCACTGGATCCACAATCATTTGCACTAATGCCATGCTATTTTGCCGTTGGCGTGCACTGGAATCCAGCCCAAAAGCGAGCACTTGGAGTGTATTGAAGGGGCTTGGGCTTCCCCCAGGGCCGCTGGGGAGGGCACTCACCCCAAGGCGATTCCCCATGGAGGTCTTCAGAGGCAAAAGGGTGAGGCTGTAGCAAGGGATCCAATCCAACCGTCCACTGATCAATCCCTGGGTGAGCTCCTCCGGGCCAGTGGCCAAATCCACCCTGCTCTGGCCCGCAAGCTGGCGCAACCACCCGAGCCAGGAAGCAATGCGCTTGCCGTCCTCTTGCCGAGCGGTCGGAGTGGGTGGTGATTGCCCAAAAAGGAGCGGCACCACGGCATTTACCGCCCCTTCTGTGCCAGCGGTCCACCAAATCCCGAAGCTATCGATGGAAAGCCCAATGGTGTGGCCAGCGGAGGCGCTGGCCATCAGCTCCGTGGTGGTGCGGGGGGGATTGGGCATGGCCTGGCGGTTGTAACAGGCCAAGGTCACCAACTCCACGATGGGCACACCGGAGAGCGCAGAACCGTTGTGTACTCGCTTGAGGTAGTTGGGATTCAGCCCGGCGATGCTGCGATCCATCGCCGCAGATCGGGGCACGGGCGCAATCAGATCCTGCTGCAGAAGGGTGTTGGCCGCTGGTCCGCCGGCAAAGATGAGATCAGGGCCGAGCCCCCGGGCCGTGCGTCGCCTGAGTTCATCCTCAAGATCATCCTCACTGACCGTCAGCAGACTGACCCGGATGGTGGGATGCACCCGCTCGAATTCCTTGATCAAAGGACGCCACAAATGGGCATCAAGATCCTTTCGGCGGAGCCAATCCAAACGCTTCTGCCTGGCCACCATCACATGGATGGTCTCCCCCTGGGTCCAGGGCAGGGCAGCACATCCGTGAAGGCTTGCGCAGATCAAGCCCAAGCAGGCTCCACGCAGAAGTTTTAAGCCAGCCGCAGAAGAAAAGACCGCCAAATCGCTAGCCGTGAATACGGTTGAATTGTGAATCCTGTTTGCCTGAGCACTCTAGCTGGACATGTTTGACCGGGGAAATGTCGTCTATTTCTGTCAGAAAGCCGGCAGCGGCTTTATACGGGCATGCATGAAGAAACGCGTCGCGATTTTTGGCTGGCTGGTAAGTGAAAAGGGGGACCGGGGGCCGCTCCGCTAGGTTTCGGCTCACCAAGTGCCTGTCTCCCCGTTCCATGGCCGAAACGCTTCCCCTCCTGCTGCGTGCCGCCCGAGGGGAGCCCGTCGAGCGGCCTCCGGTGTGGATGATGCGTCAGGCGGGGCGCTATATGAAGGTCTATCGCGACCTTCGG
>JBJTUM010000118.1:0-10319 GCA_046080725.1 Cyanobium sp.
CCGTCGGGTGTCCCTGGCTTCGATGTAGGGCCAGGCCAGCGAAGGGGAACTCAAGGCGCTGAACATCATCCTCAAAGCTGACGTGCAGGGCAGTGTGGAGGCGATCCTCGGCTCCCTCGAACAGCTGCCCCAGGAGGAAGTGCAGGTGCGGGTCCTGCTCTCGGCCCCGGGCGAGATCACCGAAACCGATGTGGATCTGGCCGCCGCCTCCGGTGCCGTGATCGTGGGCTTCAACACCTCCATGGCCCCCGGGGCCAAGCGGGCGGCCGACGCCACCGGGGTGGATGTGCGCGATTACGAAGTGATCTACAAGCTGCTGGAGGACATTCAACTGGCGATGGAAGGTCTTCTGGAACCCGAACTGGCAGAGGAAGCCCTGGGCGAAGCAGAGGTGCGAGCCGTGTTCACTATCGGCAAGGCCGCTGTGGCCGGCTGCTACATCACCAACGGCAAGGTGCAGCGCAACTGCAAGGTGCGGGTGCATCGCGGCAAGGAAGTGGTGTTCGAAGGCGACCTGGACTCCCTCCGTCGCAACAAGGACGATGTCAAGGAGGTGGCCACCGGCTTCGAGTGCGGCATCGGCTGTGATCGCTTCTCCACCTGGCAGGAGGGGGATCGGATCGAGGCCTACAAGCTGGTCACCCAGCGCCGCACCTTGAGCACCTGACACCGGTGAACCCACGCACGGAACCCCTCCTGTGGATCCAGCTCCTGGGCCTGGCGGTTCTTCCCCTGGAAGCCCTCTTACTCCTTTTGGTGCTGGGCGGGAGCGATCCTGGCCCGGTGCCCCTGGTGGAGGAGATGCTCTGCTGGAGTTTGGGGGCGGTCGCGTCGGCCCTGCTGCTCTGGCGGACGCCGGCAGATGTGTGGTCTGTTCTGCTGGCACAGGTGCCGGCCCGGGGCCGGCGCGATCTGCAACAGCGCCTGAGCCGACTGCAGACCACCCTGCCCCTCAAACTGTTGGGCCCTGGCCTGGGAGCCGTGGCTCTGCTTCCCCTGCTTATCCGAATGGATCAGCTGTCGGCCATCGCAGCTCCCCTCTGGCATCTGAGCCACGTTCCCCGCCTCGTGGCCTTGCTGTTGGCCGCCCTGCTGCTTACCGTCATGCTTTGGCAATGGCAGCAAGTGGTGCAAGCCCTCTGGTTGCTCACGCGCTCTCCAAGCGTGGTGGGAGCAACCACGGCGATGGACCTGAAGGAGCGCGAGGAGTCGCGACTCAGCCTGGGGATCCCCATCCTCCTCCCCTCCCCCTTGCTGTTTGAGACACCGGAATCGGATTCCGTTGAATCCTCAGGGATCAACGGGTCCCCGTTGTCGGTCGAGCCAGAGCAACCCCCCGCAGATGAGGAGGGCACTCACCTGGATGAGCCAATCGCTTGAGGGCACCACTTCACCCGATGCCCCTCGCATCGCCATGGTAGCCAGACCGACGGCAGCCGAAGCCAGAAGGGCAAACCAAAGGGCCCGTCTGAGCCCTCTCCAGGGGGTACGGGCCTCCTGAAGGAGGCGTTCCCTCAGCTCTGGATCCAGTTTTGATCCCACGGCGATCCAGGCACTGGGGGAATGCTAGTTTCGGCCGGTCGCCGGTGTAGCTCAGCGGTAGAGCAACTGATTCGTAATCAGTAGGTCGCAGGTTCAAATCCAGTCACCGGCTTCTTCCAGTCAGCGTCTTGTCTGTGCCGGGCATCTACCAGGTTCCCCCCTAGAGCCAACCGGCTGCCACCAGCTCTTCCTCAAATCCGAAGGCCGCGGGGTCCACCAGCCGATCGGTGAAGAGCATTCCATCGAGGTGGTCACATTCGTGCTGCACCACCCGAGCATGAAAGCCATCCACTTGAGCTCCATGGGCCTGCCCGAGGGGGTCGCGCCAGGCGAGTTGAAGGGTTTGCCAGCGCGCCACCTGGCCCCGCAACCCAGGCACACTCAGGCACCCTTCCCAGCCCACTTGGGAGGCCGTGCCCACGGGAGTGAACTGGGGGTTGATCAGCACCGTTTCCGGGATCGGCAGGGCCTCAGGGTACCGGGGATTGCCGTTGATTCCGTAGATCACCACCCGCCAGGGCCGACCGATCTGGGGTGCCGCCAGCCCCGCACCCTGTCGGTCAGCCATGGTGTCCCGCAGATCAGTGAGCAACTCCTCCAACAGGTCGCCACCAAACCAATCCGTAGGCACTGGTAAGCAAGGCTGTCTCAACCGGGGATCCCCCGGCGCAACACAGGGCAGACCGCCAACTCAGGGCTCCAGGGAAGCGTTGACTCCAGCCTGCCACCCACCCACCAGTGGCCACCAGCCACTGGCTGCCATCAAAGCCTGATCACTGAGTGCGGCGCTGCGAGCCAGCTCAGAGGCCTGGCTGTCGATCAGGGAGCCGTGAAGGTCTCACCCATGGCCTGCCGCAGGAAGGGGCTGGCGGCAAAAGCGGCGGCGGCCGCAGCAAGGGTAGACGGCAGACGGGGCGCCTGAGCCCTCGGCAGGTGGGCCGGATCCCCGCTCACCGGCTCCGGCAGGGGCCGAGGCCCCTCCAATCCATCCAGCACCACCGCCTGAATCGCTCCCAACAAGAGATAGGGATTGGCGGAGAGATCAGCCACCTTCAGCTCGAGGTGGGCGTCAGCCCCATCTGCGGCGAAGGGGATGAGGCGGAGGGCCGCTTCCCGGTTCTCCACCCCCCAGACCTGAAACGGCGCCGACCAGGAGCCAGGAGCCAGCCGGCGATAGGACACGACCAGGGGACAGGCGAGCGGCAGCAGGGCGGGCAAGGCTTCCAGAAGGGCAGCGAGGACAGCCTTGCCCCCATCCGTGAGGCCCCCAGCTGCTTCCCCACCCTGCAGCAGGGGAACTCCCTTCCGCTTCAGGCTCAGATGGAGGTGGCCGCCATTACCCATCAGCGCCCCCCCTGGCTTGGGGCTGAAACTGCTGCGCCAGCCAAAGCGGCGGCTCACCCTCTGAATCACTAGCTTTGCTCGCACCAGCCGATCCGACGCCTCCAGAGCCGACCCGGGGGCCAGGGACAGTTCGAACTGGGAGGGTCCGTATTCGGGATGGAACTGGCACCAGGGAAGCCCCGCAGCGTCGAGGGCATCGGTGAGGGCCCCCGCGTAGTCGAGGCCCTCCACCAAGCGATCCGCCCCGTAGGCCCCCCCAGGAACCACGGGCTGGGGGGTGCCATTGGTAGCCGGGACGGCCACCATCCACTCCAGCTCAAAGCCCGCCCGCACCTCCACCCCCGCTGCCACCAGCCGCTCCTGCTGACGGCGACAGAAGGCTCGTTGATCCCCGGCATAAGGCTTGCCCTCTCGCTCCCAGCGCTCGCCGCCAGCCCAACCCCAACCGCTGCAAGGCTCCAGGGGCACCAGGCTGGCCGGATCAGCCCGCAGGCGCAGATCGCCATCGGGGCGGGCCAACCGGTGGGACGGATCGATGGCGCCATCAGCCCTGAAGGCATCCGCCACGGGAGAAAAACCCACGCCCCTCTGCACCGCACTCGCTAGGGCCGCCAGGGGAACCACCTTCACCAAACGCGCCCCGGCATGGTTGATCCAGGTGATGGCCACCCGGCGCACCCCCTGATCGGCCAGGGCAGAGGCCATATCATCCAGATCAACAGCCATGGGCAGGCCCCCACTCTGTAGGCATGATCGCTAAGGCTGCCCGCAGATGCATGGCTCCATCCCTCATATTGGCTGGCAGCGCGGGGTTGGTACTGCACCGCTACCCCTCCACCACCTCCTGACCGGGAATCACCAAGGGACGGCGGTGGGGCAGGTTGCCGAAGTGCTCTTTGGCCACGGCAAGCAATTGCCCTTCGCTGGGGTCAGCGATGGAGAGGGTTTCCACTCCCACCAGTCGCTCCAATAGGTCGGGGCGTTGGCGGCGCACATGGGCCAGGAGCAGTTGGCGCATGTCACTCTCCCCGGTGCCATGGCCAAGGACCAATACCGCATCGGCCCCCTTCATGGCCTGGAGGATCCTGTTCAGGTAGTTGTAATCCCGGGGCGCCTTCTGGCCGGCGATATCCCGATCGTGACGGTGGCTGAGGTTCTCCCCGCTCCCCCAGAGTCCATGGGGGGTGAGAACGGCATGCTCCACCGCTTCACCCTCCAGCAAAAAGGTGTCCGTCCGGTGGTGATCCAGGTGAATCACCAGCCGACGGCTCTGATCCCCCCGTGCAGTGGGGCCCTCCGATTCCGGATGGCCAGGCGTCACCCCTGCTTCCTGGAGCAGATGGCGCACCCGCAGCACCGCCTCCGGATCCAGGTCGGGGTGGTGCACCCCCTCACCCACCTCCAGCCAGGTTTCCTGACCGCCGGGGAGGCGAATCTTCAGACGCCGCCCGGTGAGGGGTGTCACTTCGGCCCCCATGGCATGGAGCAGGGCTTCTACCCTTGAGGCGCGAAGACCATGGGCTAGGGGGTGGCCGAATAGGGCCTCTAAGGTGCGCTGGTGTTGACGTTTCATCAAACGGCAGCAGCTGAGGCGAACCTATCGACGGGGAGCGACGTTGCATGCAGCCGTCACAAAGATCAGCTCAAGCCTTTTCCACCTTGAACACATCCACCGGTCCGCGGCCCATGCGCTCGAGTTCACTGGCCGCCCGCACCGCTGCTTCATGAGTGCGGAAGTGATGGGCCTGCTCGATGAGCCGCACATCCATGATGCTCTGATCCCGTCGGTCAATGCCCAGATAGGCATCCATGCCCACCCTTCTGAGCACATAGCGCTCAGGTTGGCTGCAGGCCAAGGGATTGGCCGAATCAATTCCGGGGGTCCAGAACGACATGGACTCTTGCAAGCGCCAGAACGACGGAAGTTCGCTGAATCTAGTCGCCACAGGGTCTGCCGTCCTCTAGGACGGTCCAGCCGCCTCAATGGTTAGCCGCTTCCTGCCCAGGCTCCGCAAGCCCCTGGTGATGGACTTCAGCCCACTGGACCCGTTGTTGGGCTTCCCAAAGACTCTGGGTTGTGAGGCAATGGCTCCGGGGATCGCAGATGCGATAGGAGCCATCAGCTTCGGGGGTGATGGTGAACCCGGCCGGAGTGGTGATGGTGTCGTCCACGGGACAGGTGGAGCAGCTCCATACCGGGCTACTCCCCGAGCGCCCCCGCGTGGGGATGGAATCCAAACCGTGAAACGACTCGTTGCAGGGAAAACCTCAGCCAGCCCCACCGCCTGAGATGATGGAAAAGCGTTTCAACCGCCGGGATGTACACAGACTGGACTGCTGTCATTCTTCTGTTGCTGACCGCTGTTCCCCTGGCTGCCGTCGTGGGCACGACAGCCTTCTTCATTTGGCGGTCGAAACGATCGGGTGTGCGGTGAACAGCCCTGCCCCAGGCAGTCCAAACAGGTCCGGAACCGCCCGTCCGCCAACCGAAGAATCCCGCTCCCACCGCAGCGTGGGCAGTTGACGTGAGCTGACACTCTGGCCGCAGGAGCCGGAGCGGGAAAAGAAGCCATGGCAAACCGACAAAAGGTGTTGGTTTACACACTTTGCCGCCCCTCGCCCCATTCGCACGTGGGGGGAATCCGGAAGCTTTGTGAAGACTTCTCCCTCCCATCTTCCAAGACCGATCGGCTACCAATCTCCTCCAGCAACTCCTCGGCGCTTAACCGACTGCCAACGGTCACCAGACCAGCACTGGCCGCCAGCGTCCCAATCACTGCTGGGGCATCCATCCCTTGGGCCCGCAGGACCGCCAACCCTTCGGAGGCCGCTCGTTTGCTCAGGCGATGGCCCTTCTGGTCGCAGAGAACGGGGACATGGCCGTAGCGGGGAGGGGGAAATCCCAGGGCTTGGCACACCGCCACCTGGGCTCCAGTGGCACACCACAGGTCGGCTCCCCGCACCACATCCGTGATCCCCAGGGTGAGCTCATCGACGGCCGTGGCCAGGTGGTAGGCCACCACCCCATCGGCCCGGCGCAGCACCACATCCCCCACATCCCTGAGCCCATCCAGCTGACCGGCACCCCCCCAACACTCCTGCCAGCCAATGGGTCCTCCGCCCAGCTTCAGGCGCCAACTGGGCCAACGTCCCTGTTGCTCGCCCCAACAGGGGGGCTGGCCCCTGCAATGACCGGGGTAGACCGCGAATCGTCCGTGGGGAGCGGAGATGTCGGCCAGGAGACGGCGGCTGCAGTGGCAGGGATAGAGCGCCCCGGAACGGCGCAGGGCCGATAGCACTGAGGCATACAGCCCCCGGCGCTGGCTCTGGCGAATCAGGGGACCATCCCAGTCCAGGCCCAGCCAATGGAGGTCGGCAAGGATGGTCTCCTCCGCACCAGGCCGCACCCTCGGGCGGTCGAGATCGTCAAGGCGCAAGAGCCAAAAGCCATGGCAGCGGCGAGCTTCCAGCCAACTGAGCAAGGCCGTGCGGAGGTTTCCCAGGTGGAGCGCACCACTGGGTGAGGGGGCAAATCGCCCCCTTACCCCCTGCTGGCGAAGGGCCATGCCCCGCTCAAAACGGTCCCGCAAACTGTCGGGCAAGGACACCAGAGTGACGGATGAAAAAGCGGCCCCTCAGGGCCGCTCGCTGACAACGGGACACCAAGGCGTTCAGCCTTGGACGCGATCTTTGAAGAGTTTGCCGGCAGTGAAGGCAGGCACGCGCTTGGCAGGAATTTTGATCTTTTCGCCGGTCTTGGGATTCAGGCCCTGGCGCTCGGAACGCTCGCGGGGCTCAAAGGAACCAAAACCCAGGATGGAGACCTTTTTTCCCTCCACCACTGAATCAATGATGGTGTCAATGGCCGCATCCACGACCAGTGAGACGTCGGTCTTGGTGAGCTCGGTGCGGGCAGCAACGAGATTGACGAGATCAGCTTTGTTCATGGGTTGAGGTTGGGCCTCCGGTGAGCGGTCTGGGGGGGAATGGAAGGGGAGGCGAATCGGAAGGCCGACCGCCACTGGCATTGCGCCGCCTAATGGTATGGGGATTCTCCCGTGGCTGCAACAACAAAAGACAGGAACATCAGGCTTTCTGGCCGATGAGCAAATCGGCGAAACATTCAAAGAGTCGTTGGATCAATCCCCCCAGGGGCCCCATGGAGCCTTCCCAGAAGGGCGGCCCCATCGTGCACCAAGGCTTCTCCCGCCAGGGCCCCCAGGGCAGCCCCACTCGCGATCCAGGCGGGAGATCCAGGCGGCAGCCAACGCAGCAGTCGGGCCACACTGCGCTGCTGACGGGCCCCGTGAAAGCCCCGTGGGGAGAGCAAAGGGGCCAGGCTTTGGGGGGCCACCGGCACGAGCAGGCGCCCGCAAAAGAGGCCATCGACGGCGCCCGCCACACCGCCACAGGCATGGAGCACGGCTGCCCCCGGGCTGGATCCAGGCGTCCAAAGCAGACGCAGTCCCTCCGCCAGCTGGTGTTCGGCCCCGAATGGTCTGAGATCCCTCACCCCAGGGAGGAGATAGGACTCCTGTTCCTGAACCACCACGGGCCAGCCCATCCGCTCCTGCACCCTGCGAGAGGATCCGTGACCATCACGCCCGAGCAACACGATCCACCCAGAGGAGACCAAGGCCCTGGCCTCCAGGAAAGCGAAAGTGGCTTCGCTCTCCGGGGGACCATCCACCAGCACCCCCCCTCCATGGGTCTCCAGGAACCAGGCGCTGCCCCAATGAGTACGGGGATTGGGGGGGAACAACCACAAGCCTGGCACCACCTCGCGAGGCGGACGTCCCGAGCGTTCCGACCCCGGGGAGAAGGCCGATCCGGCCATGGCCCACACAGACAGGGGACAAGGGGGACCCTAATTTGGCCCCACTCGCTCCACTCCCGGTGATCAGGATTGGTCAGCCCTGGCCGTTAGGGGCAACGGCAACCCGGCGGGGGGTGAATTTCTCCGTAGTAGCCCCCCTGGCCAGCCGGGTGGAGCTGCTCCTTTTTCGCGATGCGGAGGCGGACGAACCCAGCGAGGTGATTGCCCTGGAGACGTCCCACCGTTCGGGGGACCACTGGCATGTGGAAGTCGATGGCATCGGCATTGGCGCGTGTTACGGCTACCGGGTGTTTGGTCCTTTGGAGCCTGGCAACCATGGCTTCAATCCGTCCAAGGTGCTGCTCGATCCCTGTGCCCGGGCCATCGGCGGATGGGATGGCTACCAGCGAGGGGCGGCCGTTGGCGCCATCCCCAACACCGCCTCCTGCCTGAAGGGGGTGGTGACGGAGCGTGATCGGTTTGATTTTACCGCCGCCCCCCGCCCCCGCCATAGCTGGCAAAAAAGCGTGATCTATGAGCTCCATGTGGGGGGCTTCACCCAGGGAGCCGGCTGCCCCGTGCCATTGGAGCAACAGGGCACCCTGCTGGGATTGATCGACACCCTGCCCTATCTGCAGGAGCTGGGAATCACGGCCATCGAGCTGCTACCGGTGATGGCTTTCGACCCGGAGGATGCCCCCGCAGGCCGCTACAACCATTGGGGCTACAGCCCGCTCAGCTGGATGGCGCCCCATCCGTACTACCTAGTGAGCCCCGATCCCCTCCAAGCCCGCAATGAGGTGCGCGAGCTGGTGAGTGCCTGCCATCGGGCCGGATTGGAGGTGCTGGTGGATGTGGTGTACAACCACACCACTGAGGGCAATCAGGCGGGCCCCACCCTGAGCTGGCGGGGCTTTGCTGATTCCACGTACTACCACCAGAACAGTCGGGGCGACTATCTGGATGTGAGCGGCTGCGGCAACAGCATCGCGGCCAACCAAGCCCTGACCCGCCATCTGATTCTGGAATCCCTGTGTTGCTGGGCCAATGAACTCGGCATCGATGGCTTCCGCTTTGACCTTGGCATCGCCCTCAGCCGGGGGCAGGAGTTGACCCCCCTCGACCATCCGCCCCTCTTCGAATCCATGGAGGCCCACCCGGAGCTGAGCGATTTGAAGCTGGTGAGCGAGCCCTGGGATTGCGGCGGGCTCTATCGCATGGCCGATTTTCCCGCCCGACGGGTGGGCACCTGGAACGGACGATTCCGTGACGACATGCGCCGCTTCTGGAAAGGGGACGAGAAGTGCTGCTGGCCCATCAGCCAGCGACTCGGCGGCAACCCCGATCTCTACGGGGGCCAGCCGGCCCCCCTGGGGCGCAGCATCACCTTTCTCACCGCCCATGACGGTTTCACCTTGGCGGATCTGGTGAGCTACGACCGCAAGCACAACCTGGCCAATGGCGAAAACGACCGGGATGGGGACAACCACAACAACAGCTGGAATCACGGCGTTGAGGGGCCAAGCACGGACAGGGCCGTGATGGCTCTGAGGGACCGGCAGATGCGCAACATGCTCACCAGCCTGATGCTGGCCCCGGGGGTGCCCATGGTGCTGATGGGGGATGAGGTGCGGCGAAGCCAGGGAGGCAACAACAACAGCTGGTGCCAGAACAATCTTCTGGGCTGGATGCACTGGCAGCCCGATGGGGGCGACTTGGCCCTTCGCCGATTTCTCTCCCGGCTGATCCAGCTGCGCCAGCGGCTGTCCCACCTGCTCAACCCCGAAGTGCCCATCGGCGACGCTCCTCGGCGGCCAGGGGACGGCCATGGGCTTTGGCGTGAATGGCATGGTGTGGAGCTGCACAAGCCCGACTGGGCCAGCTGGTCACACAGCCTGGCTTGGAGCCTCCATGACAGCCGGCAGGGCCCCCTGCTCTGGTGTGGGTTCAATGCCTATTACAAGGCCATGCATTTCGACCTGCCTCCCTCTCCTGAGGGTTGGATGCGGGTGATCGACACAGCTCTCCCGGCCGATGAGGATCTGCCGGAAACCCCGGAACGCTGGTCTCCCGGGGGCGCACCCCTGGAGAGCCGCAGTCTGATGTTGATGCTGCATCCCTCACTGTGACCGCTTAAACCTCCGCCTTCGCCATGGACTCCGGCACCCTGCTCAAGCTCTCCGCCCGCCTCTGGCAGGTGCCGGCCCCCACGGCCTGGAACCTGGGCTGGCTGATGAACTGCCGGGGGCTCAGCGAACTCATTGTGCTCAACATCGGTCTGCGGCTGGGGATCCTCTCCCCCACGATCATTGGTCTGTTCGTGGCTATGGCCCTCGTCACAACAGGGCTCAGCGGCCCCTTGTTGCGGCTGCAGCCGACCCCGGGGACGGGGCCCTCGCGAGGGGATGAGAGGTGTAGGAGCAGCCGACTAACCCCCCTGCATATGATAGGTTTATGAGCTGCGCCTGAGGGACGGAAGTCTGGAAGGCTGCAGCCTTTACAAGGTGGGGAGGCAAGAGCCTGACCATGTTGTAAGGTGAAAAAGTTGCCGAGAGGCAACGAGCCACCGACCCCCAGAAGGGGAGAGGAGGCAGCACCTGGACAATTGAAGAAGTTG
>JBJTUM010000119.1:0-4589 GCA_046080725.1 Cyanobium sp.
CCCCACGGCCCTGCTGGCGGGCCTGGGCCTCCCCCCCGCCAGGGCGTTGATCCAGCTGCTGACAGCAGACCATGACCAGCCCTCCCGGATTGGGGGCAGCAAATTCCTGGCCCTGCGGTTCCAGGCCCTCAGCGGCCTGGGACTGACCGCTGGGCTGGCCATCGGCCCCTGTTGGCAGGCGCTGGTGGGGCGGTGAGCGCCCGTCTCCAGCTCCAATGGCGACCGTTTTCCTTTCCCCTCTTAGCCCCTTTGCAGACGGCGGCGGGCACCCTGCGGGAGCGTCGGGGCTGGCTCCTGCGGCTGGACACGGCCGCGGGCACTACGGGCTGGGGGGAGGCCGCCCCCTTGGCCTTTGGCGGTGCCGCCCAGGAGGTTCTTGGGCCGTGCGGTTGGGCCATGGAGCAGCTGGGGGGCACCCTTGACCGGGGCGAGGTGGAGCAACAGCTGCCCTCCCTCCCCCCGCCCCTGGCCTTCGCCATTGGAGCTGCCCTGGCTGAAGCCGATGGCCTTGTGGGGGCCGCTGCCAGTGGCTGGCGCCAAGCCCCACCCTCCGCCTGGCTGCTGCCGGTGGGGGCGGGGGCTTTGGGCCTGGCCCGAACCCTGTGGGAGCAGGGAGCCCCAGCTCCCAGCTTCAAGTGGAAGGTGGGAGTGCATGCCACCGATCAGGAGCAGGCCTGGTATGCGGAGCTTGCCGCTGGCCTGCCCGCCGGCTGCAAGTTGAGGTTGGATGCCAATGGGGGGTTGGATCGTGCGACGGCCTGGCGTTGGGCCGAGCTCCTGGGGGGGATCGGCGGCTGGAGTGGCTGGAGCAGCCCCTGCCGCCCGCCGATCACGGGGGCCTGGAGGAGCTCTCCAGCCTGGTGCCGGTGGCCCTGGATGAATCCCTTCGGGAGAGTCCAACGCTGCGGGAGGCCTGGCCCGGCTGGCAGGTGCGGCGCCCCTCCCAGGAGGGCGATCCCCGCCCCCTGCTGCGGGACCTGAAGCGGGGCCGCCCCCGCCTGATGGTGAGCACGAGTTTCGAAACGGGCATCGGCCGCCGCTGGCTGGCCCACCTGGCGGGCCTTCAGGCGGCGGGCCCCACCCCCACGGCCCCTGGCCTGGCCCCCGGTTGGGAGGCCCCCGGGGATTTGGGGGCGGAGGAGCCGGAGCGGGTGTGGCAAGCGGCCCTGGCAGGCTGAGCCCATGGCCCATCGCGAGATTCTGCTGGCCCTGGAGCCGGGCGCCCCGCCGCCCCTGGAGGCCCTGCAGCAGCTGCAGAACGACGGGGGGCTCCTTGGGTTGGCCCCAGCTCAAGAGCATGCCGGCCTGCGGGAGGCCGTGGGCCATGGGGAACGGGAGTGGCTGGGGCTGGCCCCGGCGGTGGTGGTGGGCAGCGGGGGGAGCCTGGGCCGCCGGCGCTGGTGCCTCGAGCCCCTGAGCCACCTGGAGGCCTCCGCCACCGCCACCGGCGCCTGGTTGCGGGGGTTGGGGATCGACCCCAGCCAAACCCTGGTGGTGAATCCCCTGCCTTGGCATCACGTGAGTGGGCTGATGCCCTGGCTGCGGTCGCAGTGGTGGGGAGCCGAGCACCAGTGGCTGCCCCCCGGCCAACTGCGCCGCCTGGAGGATCTGCCCCTTCCTCCTCCCTCCGGCGGGGCGGCGGTGTTGTCGTTGGTGCCAACCCAACTGCACCGGCTCCTGGCCCAGCCTGTTGGGGTGCGCTGGCTGAGGGAATTTGCGGTGATCTGGGTGGGAGGGGCGCCCCTCGCGGATGCGGAAGCGGTGCGCAGCCGGGAGCTGGGGCTGCGGTTGGCTCCCTGCTATGGCAGCACGGAAACGGGCTCCATGGTGGCAGCCCTGGCTCCGGACGCTTTTTTGGAGGGGCAGGCCGGCTGCGGCCACCCCCTGCCCCACGCGCAGCTGCGGATCGCCTCGGGCGCGCTCGAGGTGCGCACCCCGAGCCTCAGCCCAGGCCATCTGGTGGGGGGGAGGCTCCAGCCCCTGGAGCGCGACGGCGGCGGCTGGTGGCGATCGGGGGATGGGGGGCAGATGGGACCGGGGGGACTGACCCTGCTGGGGCGGCTGGATGGGGCGGTGCACTGCGGCGGCGAAACCCTGTTTCCCGAGGCGGTGGAACAGATCCTTCAAACCCTGGCCAGCCAGCAGGCCCTGCCCCTGGGGGCCCTGCTGCTGGTGGCCCAACCCGATCCGGAATGGGGCCAGTGTCTGGTGGCCCTGGTGCGGGGGGAGGGGGCCGCAGGGAAGGGGTTGATTCTGGCGCTCCAGGGGCTGGCGGCGGGCCTGCCGCCGGCCCAGCGCCCCAAAGCGTGGTGGCTCTGCCCCGAGCTGGCGCCAAACCCCATTGGCAAATGGGAGCGCCAGCGCTGGCAGCACTGGCTCGCCGCCCACCACCAGCCCTCAGGCCAGGGCTGAGAGCTGGTGGGCGCGGCAGAGCCGCACAAAGGCGCGCACCCGGTCGGGATCCTTGTCGCCCGTGGCGGTTTCCACGCCCGAGTTCACATCCACGCCGGCGGGGCGAACGGCGGCCAGGGCCGAAGCCAGGTTGGCCGGTGTCAGTCCCCCGGCCAGGATCACCGGCTTGGCGCAGGCCTCCACGATGCGGCGGCTGATGCCCCAATCGTGGGTCTGGCCCGTACCGCCGATGCGATCAGCCGTGCGGGAATCCAGGAGCAGGGCATCCACGATGGGCTCCAGGGCCACCGCCTCGGCAATCGCGGCGTCGCTCACCACATGGATGGCTTGAATCAGCTTGAGGCCGGGCAGGGCGATCCGGAGGGCCTGGATCTCGCCAGGGGGAATGGCATCGTGCAGCTGGAGGGTGGTGGGCCGCACCTGCAGGGCCAGGGCAACGATGGGGGCGGCCTCCTGCAGGTGGGTCACCATCACACTGCTCACGAAGGGCGGCAGGGCCGCCACAAGCTCCGCGGCCCGATCGGGCGACACCGCATCCTCCGTGCGATGGCGCACACCAAGGAGGAAACCCACCCCATCGGCACCGGCGGCGAGCACCTCCTGCAGGTCGGCCAGGCTGCGCACCCCGCAGATCTTCACCCGCATGGCTCAGGCCCGGCAGGTGAGCATCCACCCGCCCGTGCCGTCGACCCGCCAGCGGGGCATCCAGTTTTCGAAGGAGTAGTGGAGCCCAGCCCCATCGTGGTGGCTGAGGTAGCCCCCATTCACCAGATCGCAGTTGCCATAGGGATCATTCATGAAGAAGCCCGTGGCGTCGTAGCCGATCACCACGATCCAGTGGCCACCGCCGCTGGGGGCGGAGACGGGGCCATCGCAGAGCCAGCCCACCGCCACGGGGCGGCCCGCGTCGATCTCCTCCTTGAGCATGGCCACGGTGCCATTGGTCTGGTAGTGCGCATCCAGGCCGAGGGAGCGGAGCGCACCGAGCTGGGCATCGGCATCTGTGCTGTCGCCATAGCGGGCACGGAGTTGGTCGTAGACGTTCTCGTTGGGCTCCTTGCCCCAATACATGGCCAACATGGCCGAACTGGCGGAGAAGCATTCGCGCCAGCCCTGCCCATCGGTCATCGCCAGCTGGTCGTTGTAGGGCACCTTGAGGGGATTGCTGAAGCGGGAGGCGGAAGGGGCCGGCCGGACACCCGGCCGAACCTCGGCCGCTACAGGAGTGCTCCAGAGGTGGGCTTCCGCCTGGCGCCGTCGCAGCAGTCCGGCCTCCACGGCGGTGCCAGGATCGCAGTAGAGCAGCAGGGTCTGGGGCACCTGGCTCCAGTCCCGGTTCTTCAGATCGCGGGTGATGGAGCCGAAGTTGTCCTCATCGCCATAGAAGTCTGAGCCCAGATTCCAGGCGAAATCCAGCAGGGCGCAGCGCTGGTTGCCATTCATCTGCTGCCAGTAGGGAATCTTGGTGGCCAGATGATTGGCGCAGGCCTGGGCCTGCCGTTGCAGTTCCCCATCGGCCTCAGCGCGGGTGATGGTCTGTCCCGGTTGCACAGGCCGGCCATTGAGCGTGGTGAAGCCATAGCCGATCGTCCAGGGTTCAGCCCCACTGGCGGGATCGGGATAGGCATGGTCCACAAAACCCTCAAAGTCGCGGATCATCTGCAGGGCGGGGGCATAGTCCGTCGACGGCGCGGACACCGGGCGTGGGCTGGCCGCGGGGGGACGCTCCACCACCGGCTCCGGAGCCTGCCGGGGGGCCGGCCGCGGTTCGGAGGCCGGGGTGGGCCGGGGTTCGGAAGTGGCGACAGGCCGCGGTTCGCTCGCCAGCACCGGCAGGCTGGCCGCGAGCCGGGCGGGGCCGGGCGCGCTGGGGGGGGAAGAGGGAACGGCTTGGTCTGCGGGGTGCGCCGCCCCGGTGGCCCCTCCAGGGGAGGCGTTGCGGATGCCGGGCTGGATGGCCGTGGAGATCTTGTTCGCCACGTAGGGCGCAAACAGGCTCAGACCGGACAGAAGGAAGGTGTTGACCGCTGGCATGGAAGCCGGCAGCACCCCCACCGGCAGCCGCCGCCGCAGCAACCACCCTCCCCCGCCCGCGATCAGCGCCTCCCGCCCCGCCCATCCCCCACGCTGTTCCGGCTCCGCCGTCGGACGCCGGCGGCGATGGCCCCGCCCTGCAG
>JBJTUM010000120.1:0-5741 GCA_046080725.1 Cyanobium sp.
CCGCGCCGCCGGCTTCGATCCCGCCGTGGGCCAGCTCAAGCTCAACGCCGTGATCCAGCGCGGCCGCAACGACGACCAGCTGTTGCCCCTGGCTGAGCTGGCGCGGCAGGGGGGGGTGGAGATGCGGGTGATTGAATTAATGGATGTGGGCAGCCGCAATGGCTGGCGGCCTGAGGCTGTGCTCACGGCAGCGGAGATGGTGGAGCGCCTCGCGGCCCGATGGCCCCTGGAGCCCCTGGGCCGCGACGCCCATGGCACGGCAAGGCGCTGGCGCTACCTGGATGGCGCCGGCCACCTCGCCGTGGTGGCCTCCGTCAGCGAGCCGTTTTGCGGCGATTGCAACCGCCTGCGCGTCAGCGCCGATGGCCTGGCCTACACCTGCCTTTTCGCCGCGCCCGCCAGCGGCCTGGATCTGAGGCCCTGGCTGCGGCCCGGCGTGCCGGCGCGGGAGCTGCGGGAGAGGATCGCGGGGTTGTGGCGGGGACGGGTGGATCGCTGGAGCGAGGAGCGGCAGGCGGCTTGGCGAGAGGGGGTGGCACCGGCTGCCCCCCATGCGGAGATGGCCTACTTGGGGGGGTGAGTGGCGCAGGCCCGCTCACCCCACCAGCAATCGGTAGGCCGCATCCAGGCGGTGGAAGGCCTCCGCGTCGCCTCCCAGATCGGGATGGTGGGTTTTGGCCAGGCGCCAGTAGGCCCGCTTGATGGCCTGGGGGCTGGCGCCGCCCTCCAGACCCAAGAGGCGCAAGGCCTCCCGCCGCGGATCCGGCGTCGCGGTGCCGCCAGGCTCTCGCCTCGCCCCGGCCCGCTGCCTGCCGCCTGAGCCCGGGGGGTCCGTTCGCTCGTGGCTGCGGCCCTGGCTCTGGCCCTGGCTGCAGGCCTCGTTCTGGCTTTGGCTGTGGTTTTCCGTTCGGGTGCCCGGGCGCCGCTTTGCCCCTGGCCCTTGGCCCTGTCCCTGCCGTTGCTCCAGGCGCTCCACCCGCTGGCGCAGTTCCTCCACCACCCGCAGCGGCTCCTCGTTGAGCCACTCCACCGCCCGCTGCCCATAGAGGGCAAAGGCCGCCCGCACGGCCCAGCGCCCCCGGCTGTGGGGCCCCCGCAGGGCGGCCGCCAGCTCGCTTCCCAGGCCAGGGTTGTGGCGATTGAGCTCCTCCTCCAGGCTCAGGGCGGGGTTCCACCACTGCAGGCGCAACTCCTCCACCAGCCCCCGCAGGCCCCCGGGGGGTCCCACCCGCAAGCCCGACCAGCCCGGGTGGCGGGCCATCTCCTGACACCAGCGCTCCGCCAGCTGCTGGGTGAGGCCCGGTGCCGCCCCGGTGGTCACCCGCGTCGGGCCCTGGTGGCGCTGCAGCTCCAGCTGCTGGCGCAGGGCCCACACCTCGCGGCGCAGGGCCTCGTTTTCAGCGAGCAGGGCCTCCACATTGGCGGTGATCGGCCGACTGCGGGGTGGAGACCGCCAACGGCGGGGATCAAAACCCATCCGAGCCGGAATGCCACTCCGGGCCATTGTGACTCAACTGGGCGCCGGGCCTATGGGCGGTTGGGGGTGGATTGCCCTCTGGGGAGGCCGGGCACATTCCCATTCTCGCGTCGCGGGAAGGAGGCCTCTTTGGCCACGGGGTGGATTGGCCAGGTCAGCTTGCCTAGGCCCCCACGCCAGGCAGAACGCCAAGTGATCGCCTGATTTCAGCCTTTTAGCAGTTCGCCAACCATTGCCCAATCGGCTCCCCCAGCGACCTCCCAGCATCAAAGGGATCCTCGCGGGCCGCGGTGGTTCGAAGCAGGCCCTGGTCCTTCTCGCTCGTCTGGCGACGGTGGCAGAGGGTGGCGGGGTTGGCTACCAATGTGGTGGCCGCGCAAGATTCGTGCCAATCGCCGCCACGATTGAGAGCCAGTAGTGCGGATAAGGCAGCGCCCCTTAACCAGCTGCTTGCCCAGCAGCACGGTGAGCGCACCCACCGCCATGCTCACGAGAGCTCCCAAGTTGTGCACCCCCCACCTCATCAACCCAGCTCCGAAGCGGCCGGGGTTTGAAGAGGAAAGTGAGCCACCAAAGATAAGCATCAATGTGGGTGGGACCACGTAACACGGTGAGCGGCACACGGTGTGTGACCAGGCTCACAGGATTGAGTGATGTGATCGTTAGACCCTGAATATTGATTTCAGTACTCTCCAGGGAGTGGTCTTGGGGCTGCCAGGGCCACATTCTCTATCGCTTGGTTGATCATTATGGCGTTCATTGTCGGCACCTCTTTGGATGACAGGTTAAAAAGTTCTAACGACTCTTTTGATGTCATTAATGGCCTGGCAGGTAGCGACACTGTTGATTATTCTGATGCCATGGCCGCAGTCAAAGTTTCACTGGCGCTTACGGGTGCTCAGAATACCGGGGGATCTGGTTTTGATGTGCTCATTTCGATTGAAAATATTTTTGGTAGTCAGTTTTCCGATTCGTTGACTGGAGATGCTGGTAATAACACACTTAATGGTGGGGAGGGGTTTGGCAACGATACACTCGATGGAGGTCTTGGCAATGATGTATTGAATGGAGGTTTGGGGCAGGATGCAGCATCCTATTCAGGTGCGGCTGGATCTGTCACAGTATCTTTAGAGAATGGTTTTGCATTTGGCGCCGCCGGCCGCGACACAATTTCAGGGATTGAAGATGTTATTGGCAGTAACTTTGCCGATCATCTCACCGGCAGTAATAGAGATTCTAATATTATTGAGGGCCGTGATGGTGATGATACCATTGGTGGCAGCAATGGCAATGATGTTCTATCGGGCGGGGATGGTTTCGATACGGTTGATTATGGCCTCTTGGCGGGACCAGTCACTCTGAGGGCTTTTGGTGTGGTGGACAAGAGATCATTGGGTGTAGATCAGCTGATCAGTGTGGAGGCTATTCTTGGTAGTCGAGGTCTGGGTGACACTGTCGATCACAGTCAAGTTGGCGCTCCCGCTACGGGCACCACGACCAATCTGACAACAGGTGTGGTTGTCGTCGGTGGTACATCACCGCTTCCCTTGACCTTTGTAGTGAGTCAGTTTGAGAATGTGATTGGCAGTCGATTCGCTGATACCGTTTTTGGTAACACTAGTGCCAACAATATCAGTTCCGGTGAGGGCAATGACACTATTTTTGGCACCAATGGTAATGACATCATTGATGGTGGCTTGGGCACTGATATTGCGAACTATTCATCCCTGGGTTCAGTCGTAACTCTCGGCGCTTTTGGAGGGCTCAATAAGGGCTTGCTGGGTACAGATAGTCTCATTGGTATCGAAACCATTGTTGGTAGTAGCCTTTTCGGTGACACGGTTGATCTAAGCGCTGCTGGTGCACCCGCCACTGGCACAACGGCTAATCTCACCATCGGTGTGGTCACAGTGAATGGAACCACAGCGCCTCTTCCATTGACCTTCCGTGTCAGTCAATTTGAGAATGTGATCGGCAGTGGATCCGCTGACGCGATTACTGGTGATCGAAGTTCAAATGCCCTCAGCGCAGGTTCAGGCAATGACACAATTTTTGGCACCCTCGGCAATGACACTATCAATGGAGGCCGGGGAACAGATGTCGTCAACTACAGCTCTCTTGGTTCTGTCGTCTCGCTCGGAGCATTCGGAATAGTGCAGAAGCTTCGTGGTTTCACTCAGCTCCAACAAGATCTGGCCGGGGTAAGCTCCATCGAAGCGCCGACAGCGGAGGAGTTTGGCGGGATGGAAGGCATTCTGTTCATTGGTATCGATGATTCGTTCGAAGCTGCCCCCCTTGGCATTGACACCCTGATTGGCATCGAAACCATCATTGGCAGCAGGTTTCTTGGCGATGTTGTGGATCTCAGTGGTGCTGGCTCGCCAGCGACAGGATCAAGCGTGAATCTCACTACAGGTGTGGTGACCGTAAATGGCCCTACAGCTCCACTTCCTCTGTCTTTTACGGTGAGTCAGTTTGAAAATGTGATCGGCACCAATTTTGCTGATGTCATCACAGGTAATGGTGGCAACAACTCCATCCAAAGTGGGGGAGATAATGACATGATCTTTGGGTCCAGTGGTTCTGACGCGATCAATACCGGCCTGGGTATAGACACCGTGAGCTACAGCTCCCTAGGTTCCGTGGTCACTTTGGATGCTGTTGGTAATGTTAAGAAACGATTTGGCACGGACAAACTGACTGGTTTTGAAGAGATCGTTGGTAGTGTTCTTTTGGGGGATACTTTGGATCTCAGCGCTCCAAACGCTTTTATCTCAAGATCAGTTGCTGATCTCTCAACGGGAGTCGTGAAGCTGGAATCCACTACGTTCTCCTCATCCTTCAAAGTTAGTCAGTTTGAGAATGTGGTTGGTAGTGCTTCGGTGGACAGAATCTTTGGCAATAACAGCAACAATAGCCTTGCTGGCGGTGCTGGGAACGATTTACTCGCAGGCTTCGTAGGCAACGATACTCTTTCGGGTGGAGCACAGGCTGACAGCTTTATCTTTGCTGAATTTGGATTGGAAAATCGAGATCTCATCATCGACTTCAACTCTTTTGATGATCGCATTGTCCTTGCTGATGCCCTTGACAGTACACTTAAAGAATCCGTAACCTCTGGGATATTGGGTCTGTTCTTTGACGGCGGTGACAAACCTGAAAGCGTCCTAAATGCTAGCTGGTTTTTTAAGGGAGAAGGGTTCTCAGGTGATGGTCTTGGGGATCTCTCGGGAATCTATGTTGACACGAAAAATGGCGATATCTTCTACAATGAAAGTAGCGCATCTGGTAGTTACATTCTGGCGAATTTGGGGGTTTACGCCTCCTCTGCTCTGACCAATCTGGATTTTGTTTATGGAGCCTGAGGAGCTCTGGTCATGGCTCACCCCAGCTCCAAACAGGCCAACCCGTAAACATCCGCCAGGGTCCCCGTTGGCGCCGTGCCCCGATACATCCGCAGCGTTTGTGAGAGGGGCTCAAATCCCAAGTCCTCCAGCAGCGGCGCGGCCAGGGGATTGGCGCCGGGCCCATCGATCAACACCGCGCCCGCATGGCGTTGCAGCAAACCCACTAGCAGGGCCCTCGCGGCCGTGGGGCTGTCGGCCACCAGGGGGCCGATGCGCCACCCCTCTCCCCCTTTGAGCAGGCAGGGGCGAATGCGGCCAAAGCCGTGGCAGGTGCCCTCCCGATCCAGCAGGGCGTGCACCGTTCCCGCCGGATGGCGCAGCCATTGGTGGAGGAAGTGAGGGCGGGGGGAGGGCTCCCGCTGGGCATCGAAGCGCTGCACGGCCTCCTCTGGAATGGCCTCGCCCGCCACCAGGCACCAGCTGGGTGAAGCCGCGGCTGGCGCGCTGGATCGAGCGGGCGCACGCTCCGGCGCCAGGGCTTTGGGAGTGGTGCCATCCCCCAGGCGCTGCCAGCGGGTGGTGGTGGAGGCTGGCGCAAAGCCCCAGCCGGCGTAGTCCGCCACCCGGTTTGGAGCGGCCTCCAGGCCGATGCAAGGCACCTCGGCGAGATGGTGCAGGGCATGGCGCCAGAGCTGGACGCCATAGCCCTTCCCCCTGTGCTCAGGCACCACCAGAAACAGGCCGATGAAGCCATAGGCGGCGTTGTAGCGCACGCCAGCGATGCAGCCCACCGGCTCCTGATCCAACCAGCCCACCCAGAGCCCCTGGCGATCGGTTTGGCGGTAGATGGCCACATCGCCCGCCCCGGGGCTGAAGCCCTCCTGGCGGGCCCAGCCCGTCACGGTGGACACATCCCT
>JBJTUM010000121.1:0-7903 GCA_046080725.1 Cyanobium sp.
TCCTGTGATCGATCTGGCGCGCATCCTCACCGATGGACAGCGCCGTGCCCTTGAGTCGGAATTGGAGGATTTCGCCGCCACAAGCGGCTGGAAATTGCGGGTTCTGACGCAATATGACCGGACGCCTGGCCTGGCAGTGAAAGATTTCTGGAACCTTGATGAACGAAGCCTGCTCTTGGTGGCTGATGAACGGGGTGGAAATCTTCTGAATTTCAATGTGGGTGATGCCCTGTTTTCTCTGATGCCAAGAACGTTCTGGGTTGAACTGCAGACCCGGTATGGCAATCAGTACTACGTCCGTGAGAATGGTCGGGACGGAGCCGTCTTGGATGCCCTCCATGCCGTGAAGGGCTGTCTAGCCATTGGGGGATGTCAGGTGGTTCCTGGCCTGCCCAAGGAGCAATGGCTTCTCACACTCTGCACATCGATTCTTGGGGGGTTAATCGTGGGTTTTGCTGCCTTCCCTCGACAAGCAGGACGCAAGATCGAGTGGCTTTGGATTTTGTTACTTTCACCACTTTGGATCATCCTTTTTGGGATCTTCGGGGTAGCCCCCATCGTCACTCGAACGAATGATGCACTCCCCCTAATCCGCAATGCACTAGGTTTTGGAGCCTCTGCTGTCGCTGCATATCTTATTGCGCAGGCCACTCTGGGTAGAGAGCGATTGCAAAAGGGGGAGTCCTGAAGGAGGGCCGATCAGGGTTGCAATTGGCGTATGGATTCCAATTGACAGTCCAAGCTGTCACCTTTGCAGCTGTTCACTTGTTGGATCGCGACACGCTCCCACTGTTGTTGAGACAGCTGGCGCAGTCGATTAAGATTGTCTTCATAAAAACGCCTAAGATCATCAAAACGCTTCACAGGTTGCCCGTAGTAGCTACTACCGGCCAAGGTAGGGAAAGAAGCCCACTCGGGAGAAAGGCGGGCGGCAAGTTCTGCCGTAAGTTCACCCCTGTCTGCGAGGTGCAAAGCACCTCGTCGTTGGATCAGGTATAAAGCACCCTGGTCCTGAGAGTCAGGTCCAAACCCAGTTAAGCCAAGTTTTTGGGTCACCATGTTCCAGGTAAAGGGCATGAACTGGTAGGCACCGGCAGCAGCACTGGCATAACGGGAGGAATACATCACTCGATCAGGATGTCGATCGAGGGTGGGCATGAGCCTGCCACCAAACATGATCCGATAGCCCACATCCTCACCATTGGCCCAGGTTCCTTCCGCATAACGGATGGTGTTAAGCAGAGCCCTGCGCTCGGGAGTTATGGCAAAGGAAGCAGGAAGAGCGGGGGGGGCTGGGAGATAGGCCAGGCCACGAGGTTGACTGGGGGCAACAAGAACCTCATCCCAGGCTTCAGAAGAATCGGTGGCCTGAGCTGGAGCAGTCGCACAAAAACCCAGCCCAAACAAGAGAAGGACCAGTGGAAGTCGTCGGGAGCTGAACAATGGAGTACAGGCAGAGGACAGTTCGCATCACTGGGTGGATACGGGGATACCTGAGGAAGGCTGAAAATCGTGGACCAACAAGAGTGCTGGATCAGAAATCAACTGGGGGTGAGGAAAAAATCCTCAGATATCCGGTTAAAGATTTACAAAGGTCGAGCTAATTTGCCCAAGCCAGGTTTGTGTGTCGATGCATCGGGTGACGCTCAAGCAACCGTCCATTCTCTTGAGAAATCAGCATTTCGGCCAAGAACCCTTTTCCCAATTAGGCCCAAAGGTTAGTTTTGAACACGGTATGAAATGACATCTTTCCTCATCAATTGGATTTGCTGATCATCTGTGCAACTGTCGATAGAGCAGTTCCGCGGCCTGATGGCTGCCATCCCGGTTCACTCGCGGGGCCCGCGGGGCGACCAGCGGTTCGTCCAACTCCCAGGCACCTCTACGAAAGGCCTCCTCCTCCAAAAATCGGTGCCAACCCTCTTCTTTCAAGCCCCGCTCCAGCACGGGAGCCTCCGCGAATCCTTGGCGCCGAACCACATGGAGCCCTACATCCTGTTGAAACGCCTCGCAAAAACTGCTGTAACCCGGCTTGGTGATCATCCGTGCGGTCAAGGGCATCACATCCAGGGGACGGAGATCAGGTGGCAGCAAGCGGCCATTCCCAGATTCCAGCAGGACTTCATCAACGCCCACAAACACGTGGTGGGGCCAGAGGCATAGCCACTTGGGGTCCATTGCCATGCCCAGCCCACCGAAACTGATCAGCACGCAGCGATCCCGATCCGTGGGCAGATCCAGGCGCTGGGCTATGAGACCAGGGTCTACCCGGGGGGTGGAACTGGTGAAGCCCACATCCACGCTGGAGATCTCCCACTCCATGGGCAGCGAAAGGGGGCAACGCAGCAACAGGTCCCCCTCCCCGTAGCGCTCTCGCGCCAAATCCGCCCACGGGACAAAGGGGCCACCAAGGGGTCGGTAGATGGCATCCCAGCCAAAATTCCCCAACCAGATCAGGGGACAAGCCAGGCGCTTCGCCAGCAGGGCCGCACTAGGGGGCACATCCGCCAGGATCAGGGGCTGCGATGGCTGGCCGGCGAGCCAGCAAGCCTCCGCTTCCACCTGGGCTGGCAATTCGGCCTCCAGCGCCTCCAGGGCATTCAAGGTGCCCTGCAAGTCGAGATCTAGTGCATTGGCCTGCAACATGCCGATGTCCCAGCGACAGGACCTGAGCTCAAAGGGGGTGTGCCCCATGACGAGCTTCAGGAACGCAGGGTCGACGGCCGATGAGATCACCAGCCGGCATTCCGGAGCCTGTTGGGCGAGCTCGCTGAGAACAGAAGCAGTGCGGGAGGCATGGCCATACCCGTGGCTGCTGATGCAGGCGTAGACCAACATGGGTAATTCAGGGCCTGGGCATGGGCCAGAGCTGCTGCTCATAAAGAAGCGTGCCGTTCAAACCGTACCAGCGATGGGAAACCCTTCGGATCTCCCCATGGGCCTCAAGCTGCACCCAGCTCAAGTGGCGCAAAGCCCTTCCCTGCAGATCCACCCCATGACGGGGGACGGAGGCCGTATTGAGATACATGGTTCCCTGGCGATCCCGGCAGAAACTGACCCGCTCTCCCCCCCCCCGCCTGAGCTGGTGATGCATGTGCCCAAAGACCACCAAGGGCACGGGGCGCTCCCGTCGGATCCGGGCAATGGCAAGGGCGAGATCCTGATCCCCCCAGTCACAGGCGGGTTGCTTCCAATCCCGTCCGCAGGGGTCCTTGGCCTGGCTTCCCAGACCCGAAGGCCCGGAGTGGGCCAGAAGCACCAAGGGCAGGGATGGATCCGCCCTCAGGGCTGCCCCACAGATGCGCTCCACCGACTCCTCCAGCGCTACTGGGCCATAGACAGCCTGCATAGCCTTGGACAGGTGGTATCCACCCCCTGATGTGCAGGGTCTGCCCCCCACCACAGCGAGTCCGGGAGGCCTGAGTTCCCGCAAGCCCCAGCCGCAGTGCCTCTCCCCAAGCAGGGTGAGCTGACGCTGAAGCGACTCCCCCGTGGAGTCATGACCTGAATCGTGGTTGCCAAGAACACAGGCCAGGGGAAGAGGCAACCTCGCCAGGGAGCGGGGGATCCGGCCTTTGCCATTGCTGAGATCCCCAACCACGAGCAAACCATCCGGCGCCAAGGCCAGGAGCAGTTCCTCATCGGAATGGTCCCATTGATCATGCAGATCCCCGGCAATGGCCACCTGAAGTTTCCCTCCCTGAGGGGGGCTGTCTTTCCCCACTAGGCTTGATCCCATGCAGTTCTCAGGACGGGTTTGTCCCATGGATGGAAGCCATCGCCAGGGTGTAGTGGTGGATCATCCTCAATCTCCTGGGGTGGAGTCTTTGGTGATAAGGAAGAGCAGCCTCCCTACAGCACAACTTCCCGAGGCTATTGCGGAACTGAAGCGGGAACGCCGTGCCATCATCCTTGCCCACTACTACCAGGATGCCGCGATTCAGGATGTGGCGGACGTGATCGGGGATTCCCTGGAGCTTTCCCGCCAGGCAGCCCGAACGGATGCGGAGGTGATTGCCTTTTGCGGCGTGCATTTCATGGCCGAAACCGCCAAGATCCTCAATCCTGGAAAAATTGTGGTGCTCCCCGATCTGGCTGCTGGATGCAGCCTGGCCGACGCTTGCCCAGCCGAGGGGTTTGCCGAATTCCGCGCCAAGCATCCCGATCATTTTGTGGTCAGCTACATCAACTGTTCGGCAGCAGTTAAAGCCCAGAGCGATCTGATCTGTACCAGCAGCAACGCGATCGAACTAGTGCAGCAACTGCCGCAGGATCGCCCGATCCTGTTCGCACCTGATGAGAATCTCGGCCGATGGGTGGCCCGCCACAGCGGCCGCGACCTCACCCTCTGGCCGGGCAGTTGCATCGTGCACGAAACCTTCAGTGAGGAGGCCCTGCTGCGCTTGAAGCTGGAGCATCCAGAGGCGGAGGTGATCGCTCATCCGGAATGCCAGCCCCATTTGCTCGACCTGGCGGATTTCATTGGCTCCACCAGTCGTCTTCTCCAGAGGGCCAAGACCAGCCCGTCTCCAGCGTTCCTCGTTCTGACCGAACCGGGAATTCTGCACCAGATGGAAAAGAACGTTCCTGGAAAAACCTTCTATCCCGTGCCAGGGGTGGATGGCTGTGCTTGCAACATGTGCCCGTACATGCGCTTGAACACCCTGGAAAAACTCTGGCGGTGCCTGGAGGATCTAGAGCCCCGGATCGAACTGGATGAGCAGCTCCGCCAGCAGGCCCTGGTGCCGATAGAGCGCATGCTGGCCATGAGTGCCTGACCCCACCCTCTCTTCCACAGCGTTACCGGCGGATGGACCGCTTCGGCTGACTCCCGAAGGCCTTTACTGCGTTCCGGCCGGCGCTTGGATTGATCCCTGGCGGCCGGTATCCCAAGCCCTGATCACCCATGCGCACGCCGACCATGCGCGCCCCGGCAGTGGGGCCTATTGGGCCACTACCCCCAGCGAGGGGGTGCTCCGGGCACGACTTGGGGCCGACATCTCTCTGATGAGTCTTCCTTATGGAGCAGAGCTGAAGCTTGGGGGGGCATGCATCTCCTTCCATTCCGCTGGCCATGTGCTCGGGTCGGCCCAGATCCTGGTCGAGGCGGCCGGGGAGCGATGGCTGATCAGTGGCGATTACAAACGGGATAACGACCCAAGTTGCAGCCCCTTCACTCCCATCCATGCAGATGTGTTCATCAGCGAGGCCACTTTTGGTTTACCCCTCTACCGATGGGCACCTGGGGCCGAGGTGGCTCGCCAGATCCTGGAGTGGTGGCAGGACGCCCCTGCCTTGCCCTCCGTGCTCTGTTGTTACGCCTTTGGCAAGGCGCAACGCTTGTTGGCCGAGCTGCAAGCCCTTGGGGTGAAGAGCGAGGTGTTGCTGCACGGCGCGATCCAACGCCTGATGGAGCCCTATCGAGTCCAGGGAATCCCCATGGTGCCCACCCTGCCCCTCAGTGCCTTGCCCAAAGGGGAAAGCCTCGCTGGTCGACTGATCCTGGCTCCACCTTCCGCCCTGCGGACCGCCTGGATGCGCCGGTTCCCAAAGGCGCAGACAGCCTTTGCCAGTGGTTGGATGGCGGTGCGAGGTGTGAAGCGACGCAAAGGTTTTGGTCGGGGCTTTGTGCTCAGTGACCATGCGGATTGGCCGTCCCTCGTGCGCACCATCGTGGACACCAGAGCCCAACAGGTGTTCCTCACCCATGGCCACGGGGATGCCCTGGCCCGCTACCTCCAGGAGGAGCGGGGCATCTCCGCCCAAACACTTCGCAGCAGAGAGCCCAGCGCCTGGAGCCGTGAGGAGGAGACCAACTCAACGGCGGAGGTTGAGGTAGCCGAAGGCTGAAGTGAGCGCCAACGCGAAGCTGGGCCAGAACAACCACCAACCCGCGGCCCAGGCCACGGTATGGGCCGCCCAAGCCGGGGGCCAGAGCATCAGCAGAAGGGAAACAAACTGCAGAATGGTTTTAAGTTTTCCTCCCCAAGAGGCTGGCCCGCCGGAGCTCTGCTGGGCACGCCAGCCTGAGATCAGCAATTCGCGAGCCAACAGCAGCCAAACGGCCACAAGGGGGAGGCGGCCCTGGCTGGCGAGCCAGAGCAAGGGGGCACACACCAGAAGCTTGTCGGTGAGGGGATCTAACCGGGCCCCCCAGACGGATCCTCCCCCACTCCGGCGAGCGAGCCAACCATCTGCCGCATCACTGAGGCCCCCGAGTAGCAACAACCCCCAGGCCAAGCCTCCCCAACCCAGTTGGAGGGCCACCAAGAGCGGCAGGCCCAGAAAGCCCCGCAGCACAGTCAATCCATCGGCGAGTTGGCGCCCTGCAGGCCATTGGCGAAGAGGAGGGGAGGGGAGGTTCATGGGCCATGCCGTTCCGGCGCCCCTTCAGAATGACCTGCAAAGACATGGAGCACCATGGTGGTGGAACGGGCTGTCGCAGAGGTGATGACCTCCCCGGTGTTCTCCGTTCGTCGCGAGACCCCACTCCAGGAAGCCGTGACACTGCTCAGCAGCCACCACATCAGCGGCCTACCGGTGGTGGATGAGCAGGGTTTTCTGGTGGGAGAGCTGAGCGAAAAGGATCTGATGGTGCGCGAAAGCGGCTTTGAGGCGGGTCCCTATATGATGTTCCTAGATGCGGTGATCTATCTGCGCAACCCTTTGGAGTGGAACCGCCAGGTGCACCACGTGTTGGGAAGCACTGTGGGGGAGGTGATGACCGCCAAACCCCACACCTGCAGCTCCACAACCACTCTTCCCCAGGCGGCTCGCCTCCTGAACGATCGCCGTGTCCAACGGCTGTTTGTGGTGAATGAAGCGGGGGCCATGGTTGGGGTGCTCACCCGCGGCGACGTGGTGCGAGCCCTCGCCGAAGCCGGGTAGCCCGTGGCCCCCAGGGCAGTATCTGGCCTTCTGCCACCAGCCAAAGCCGCTCCTGGGGGGGACAGGGATGGCCGCCAGTGAGGGAGCCGAACGCGGGTAGCACCAAGGTGGCCTGCTCCGAATCGAAGGCAAAGCAAGGCACCCGCAACCGATCCAACGCATCGCCCACCACCGCCACTGGATGGCGATGGCCGCAGAGGTTGAGGAGGCCTGGCCTGGGATCGGGTGCATGGCTCAGCCACCATGGCCCTCGTGCTTGCGACGGCTCTTGGCCCAGTCCCTCCATCCAGCTCCCCCGCTCATGGTTGCCGCCAATGAGCCGTAGGGGGCAACCCATCAGCTCCGGTAAAGCTTTGATCTTCTGGCGAAGATCTGCAGTCAGCCCCAGGCGGCTGTGGATCAGATCCCCTAGCACCACCACCTCATGGGGTGCCATCCGATGAACAAGCGCCAGCAGGGGATTAAGGGTGGCCCCATCGCCATCGCTCGGCAGGGGCACCCCAAAGCCTTGAAACACCTCCGCTTTGCCCAAGTGCAGGTCGGCCACCAGCAGGAGCCTCAGCTCGGGATCCCAGACCGCCCGTTGGGCCAACAAATCGAGGGTATGGCCATGCCACTGAAAGGGCCAGCGGCTCGGATCGGTCATCAGGCGCCCACGGGCCATCGTGTGTCCATCGGTTATCTGGCGTCTATGGGGGAGAGACCCATGGCGGTTCGGTAGGCCCTGCGGGCCTGGGTGGCCCTAATCGTGGCCTGGATGGCCGGGAAGGGAGAAAGGTCGACGTCCTTGCAGAACAGGGGGAGATAGGCCAAGTAGGCCTGAACAGCGCAATCCGCAGAGCCCCAAGTCGGCGCCTCTGGCAAAGCCGCCAGCAGCGAGTGGCCCGTGGCCATCAGAGGCTCCAGAACCTCCAGTTGGTGGATCAGCTCCTCGGGCCGTGAGGAAGCAGAAACCAGGGCGGGTCCGAGGGTGGCATTGGCATAGAAGAGCCATTGGGCCGTGAGGGATCGCCAC
>JBJTUM010000122.1:0-5093 GCA_046080725.1 Cyanobium sp.
TGGGCCAGGGGCCCAAAGGCGCCCCCCAGCTGGGCCAGCCGGCCGGCCTGCCCCACCAGCCCCATGCCCCGGGCGCCCAGCACGGCGGCCGTGCCCAGGCCGGGGCGGAGGGCAAGCAGGGGCAGGGCCTGGGCCGCCTCGCAGAGGGGCCGAAGGCCCTCCATGAAGGCCTGCCATTCCTCGGCCGCGGCAGCCCCCCGCAGCTCCCGCACCACCGCCAGGAAGGGCTCCAGACCCACGCCCACCCGCAGGTGGCCCTCCGGCAGCAGCAGGCCCCAATCGTTGTAGGTGGCCACCGGCACCGCTTCGCCGATCAGCCGCAGCACCTGGGCCAGGGGGTTGGCGCTGGGCCAGCTGGCCAGGCCGCTCCAGAGGGAGGGGCCCGATTCAAAGTGAAAGCCCTGTTGCTCAAAGCCATGGGCCGCCCCTCCGGCCTGGCTGTGGGCTTCCAGCACCACCACCTCCAGCCCATAGGAAGCAGCCACCGCGCCGGCGCACAGCCCCCCGAGGCCGCTCCCCACCACGATCAGGTCGGCTGCGCTGGTATTTGGAGATGGCATCAGGTGTCGTGCCCTACCCGTTGGCTGGCAACCCGCAGCGGCCCTCTCGCTCGGCGCAGAGCTGCCCGAGGCTGGGCCGCCCGGTGAACACCAGCCGCAGGCGAGCCCAGAGGCTATAGGCCGCTTCTGCCAGGGGGCCTACCAGGGGCCAGCGGGTGGGGGCATAGAGCCAGCCCAAGCCCACCAGTTCATAGGCCCGGCGGAACACGGCCAGATCCTGCAGCACGGTGCCGTCAGCCTCCACGCCATGGATCCGGCCCATGGCCTCCCGGTAGCTGATGCCCTGGTGGGCAACGGGGTCGTAGTCCGGCCGATCGATGTCCACGAACGCCAGGGTGGTCTGGTCGGCATGGAGCCGACGGTCGCGCCGCTCGAGGAAGGTCACCTCCCGCCTGCAGAGAGGGCAACCGCCGTCGTAAAGGATTGTGAGCTGGGCCATGGGCACATGCTAGGCCCTATTTCCCCAGCAGCAGGCTCCCGGGAATTTCATAGCGCTCCTTGCCCACCCGCAACAGACGGAGCTGATCTTCCTTGGCCACCTGAACAGTCAACTCCCCGCAGCCTTCGCGACCCAACTGGCAACCAGTGAAGGTGCCATCTCGAAACACCAGCTCCCGCTTCATGCCATTGGGGTGGCTCACCTGGAGTGAGGTCTTGCCTTGCCCCGGCCGCTGCAGGAGCACTCCGCAGGTCCCCATCGGTTGGCCCCGCACGCTTGCACACGGAATCTGACCCACGGGTTCAAGGCTGACGGCCCTCCCTTCAAAGGCATTGGGAATCAGATAAAGCCCCCCCAGGAGCAGACCCAGCACACCGGTGATCAGTCCGCCCCGATCGAGCCCTGCAAACCCAGGCTCCTGGAGGGCTGGCAGGAAGCGCAACCAGTTGCGCTGCGAGGGGCTCCGATCACGGTCGGTTGTCATCGCCGGAGCTGCTTGCGCATGGAGTAACACCTTTTTCCTTAGCCAGAGTTTGCTGGCCTTGTCAATGTGTGATCAGCAAGCACTCACTTTGGCGATCTCCCATGCTGCGTCAGAACCTGCGACGGCTCACCATCTCCACGACGGGCGAAGGCTTCACCGATCTCACCCCCGCTCTGAACCAGGAAATTGGCGCCAGTGCCCTCACCACCGGGCAGGCCCTGATCAGTTGCCTGCACACCAGCTGCTCCCTCACTGTGAACGAAAACGCCGATCCCAGGGTGCTGCAAGACCTGGCGGCTTATCTCCAGGCCCTCGTGCCCCAGGAGGGCGTCCGGCCTATCAGTGGCCTGGGGTCCCTTCGCCCCTATGTCCATGACGACGAAGGACAGGACGACATGCCCGCCCACATCCGCACCGCCCTGACCTGCACCAGCCTTCCCCTCAGTTTCCATCGCAGCCGCCTCGCGCTCGGCACCTGGCAAGCCGTCTACCTCTGGGAGCACCGGGCCCGCCCCCATCGCCGCCAGCTGTGCCTGCATCTGATCGGGGAGTGATCGGTCTTAAACGGCAAGGTGCTCCTGCAACCGGGGCCGCTTTCGCCTTACCTTGGAGGCCACCCCCGGGGAAGGGGGGAAGGCCGCGTTCCGGTTGGATGCCCTCTCCTCGATGCCCCTGCCGCCCCCTGAGCACACCCTTGGCCGCCGTTCCCCTCACGCCCGCGGAGATCGCCACCCTCCCCACCACCCTCCCCGCCTGGGGATTGGTGGAGGGGAAGCTCCAACGCCAGTTCAGTTTCAAGAATTTCTCCGAAGCCTTCGGCTTCATGGCCCGGGTGGCTTTGGCAGCGGAAACCTTGGGCCACCACCCGGAGTGGAGCAACGTGTGGAATCGGGTGACGATCGCTCTCACCACCCACGACACGGGTGGCCTCTCCAGCCTCGACGTGGAGCTGGCCCGCCGCATCGACGCCCTGGTGGCCTGAGCAACGCAGATCAACGTCCCGGGGGTGCCGTCAGGGAGCGATAGACCCGGCGGGCCAGGTTGGTGGGGCCCAGGGGGACCAGTTCGTTGGCTAAGCCCCGCATCACGGTGAGGGGCCGATTCTGCTGGATGAAGGTCCAGGTGTTCCGAGTGGCCGTCGCCAGCCGTCGCTGCTCCCGCTGCCGCCCCACCCCGAAGATGCGCCTCACCTCCTCCCCAAAGCGCTCCTCTTCCCCCCGAATGGTCGTGGCGTAGGCGTCAAAGTCTTTCCGGCGTTTCGCATGGTCGGCCAGGCAGTCACGGATGGTGGAGAGCACGGCATCGCCTTGCAGATCCGGAATAGCGAATTTGTAGGCCTCCGGGATCGGCAGATCCTCTGGGAAGGTGGCCGAACCCCGGAGCCCCACCAGCACGCAGCAGCCGTTGACGGCCGCCTCTCGGGGCTGCCTGTCCTTGCCGGGATGGCTGCCGAAATCCACATACACCTTTCCCTGCCGCAGGGTTTGCGCGTGCTGCTTGCGGATCATCCCCTTGAGGGGGAGCCAGTGCAGCGAGCGGTCTGCGTGGATCAGGGGCCGCAGCAGATCTTCCGAGCCCTTCACCGGCGTGTAGAGCACGGTGTCGTTTTTAGGGAGATGGAGATCCCGCAAATAGTCGCGATGGAGATAGTCGCTGAGAGCATGGATATGCTCCACCCCTTTGTGCTGCAAAAACTGCCGGGCGTAGGCGCTCTGCACGAAGTGGCTCACTGCCCCATTGGCCGGGTTGTGGAAATCAAAGTGATCGCTGCTGGCTTCGTGATTGTCGACACTGAGCCACCACACGGCCTTCTGGATCCTGGAGTAGCGGTTGAGCTGGCCGGGGTTGACTTCCGTGGCGATCAAAACGTTGCGGCAGTCGTCCTCCACGGCGTCGGCGAAGGCCACGTCGTAGTTTCGATATTGGATCAACAGGGGATTGGCCACCGCCGGCAGGGGGACAATCCGCGCGTTGTGGCCAAAGGTGCGCAATTGGTCCACCAGCTGGTGCACCGCTTCGATGCCACCGGTCACGATGTGGGCCGGGCAGAAGACGTAGATGGTGGTGTCGGGATGGATGGTGAGCATCAGAGACATGGCTTCTGAAGCAGGGGTTGCTTCAGAAGCCTGAGCAGCTCGCGATTGAGCCCATTCTCGCAAGAGAGCCAAAGAATGGGATGAATGGATCCCCCCACACCCTTCCGGGCGACCACTTCACAGACCCTGCGGCGGCTGGCCCGCCACTGCTCCAACCGCTCCGTTTCGCCCAGCAGGGCGCCCAGCACCCGATCTTCTCGGTTGCGCCGCTCCCAAAGACAGGCCACCATCTCTTGGGTGTTGCCGTCGCACCTGGCCTGGAAGGGAAAGTGCTTGCGCATCTCCTGGGAGCCCGGGAGGGTGTCGGCGGCGGTTCGGGCTGGGACCGGGGTGGCGGCGATCCAGCCGGCAAGGGCCCAAGCCATTCCCCCGACCATCCAGCCCCCCCTTGCCATGGCTCAGACCAGCGCCGGCATCGGACCTGTGAGCTCGGCGGCAGACGCCTGTTGGAAGCGCAGCCGCTCGTGCTCCACATCGACGGCAATGGTGGATCCGGCCGGGAAGGTGCCCGCCAGGATCGCCTTGGCGATCGGCGTTTCCAGCTCCCGCTGGATGGCCCGCTTGAGGGGGCGGGCGCCATACACCGGGTCGTAGCCCACGCCGGCCAGCCAATCGAGGGCTTCCCCATCGAGCTGCAGACCCAACTTCCTTTCCTCCAGGCGCTTGGCGAGGCGCTTCACCTGGAGATCCACGATCTGACGCAGTTCCACGGCTTTCAGGCTGTGGAAGATGATCGATTCATCCAGCCGGTTGAGGAATTCCGGGCGGAAGTGAGCGCGAAGCGCCTCGTTCACCCGCTGTTCCATCTCACCGTGACGGGCGGGATCGCCGGCTAGATCGAGGATCGAGCTGCTGCCGATATTGCTGGTAAGGATCAGCACCGTGTTGGTCAAGTCCACTGTGCGACCCTGGCCATCGGTGACGCGGCCGTCATCGAGGATCTGCAGCATCACGTTGAACACATCAGGGTGGGCCTTCTCCACCTCATCAAAGAGGATCACCGCATAGGGCCGGCGCCGCACGGCTTCGGTGAGCTGGCCTCCCTCCTCGTAGCCCACGTAGCCCGGAGGGGCTCCAATCAGGCGGCTCACGGCGTGCTTCTCCATGTATTCGCTCATGTCGATGCGCACCATGGCCTCCTCTGCATCGAAGAGCTGGGCAGCCAGGGCCTTGCTCAGCTCCGTTTTGCCCACGCCCGTGGGGCCAAGGAAAAGGAAGCTGGCAATGGTGCGATTGGGATCGCTCAGGCCTGCTCGCGAGCGCTGGATGGCATCGGCCACGGCGGTGACGGCTTGCTGTTGGCCGATCACCCGGGTGTGCAATTCATCTTCCAGGTGGAGCAGCTTCTCCATCTCGCTCTGCACCAGCTTGCTCACCGGAATGCCGGTCCACTTGGCGATCACCTCAGCGATGTCATCCTCGGTGACCTCCTCCCGCAGCAACGTCTTCTCGCCACCGGCGTTGAGCTCGGCCTCCTTGGCGGCAAGCTTCCTGTGCAGATCCGCCAAGGTACC
>JBJTUM010000123.1:0-5205 GCA_046080725.1 Cyanobium sp.
GGTGTGGATGATGCGTCAGGCGGGGCGCTATATGAAGGTCTATCGCGACCTTCGGGATCGCCACCCGGGCTTTCGGGAACGTTCGGAAAACCCCGATCTCTCCTACGAGATCTCCATGCAGCCCTTTCACGCCTTCCAGCCGGATGGGGTGATTCTTTTCTCCGACATCCTCACTCCGTTGCCAGGAATGGGGATCGATTTCGACATCATCGAGAGCAAGGGGCCGATCATCGAGCCGGCGATTCGCTCTCAGGCCCAGGTGGAGGCACTCCAGCCCCTGGTGCCTGAGGCCTCCGTTCCCTTCGTGGGGGAGGTGCTCCGTCGGCTTCGCCAGGATGTGGGCCACCAGGCCACCGTGCTCGGGTTTGTGGGAGCCCCCTGGACCCTGGCCGCTTACGCGGTGGAGGGCAAAAGCAGCAAAACGTATGCGGTGATTAAGGCCCTGGCCTTCCAGGAGCCCGCTCTGCTCCACCAGCTGCTGGGCCACCTGGCCGATTCCATCGCCACCTATGTGCGCTATCAGATTGATTGCGGCGCCCAGTTGGTGCAGCTCTTTGATTCCTGGGCCGGCCAACTCAGCCCCATCGATTACGACGTGTTTGCCGCTCCCTACCAGAAGCGAGTCATCGATCAGGTGAAGGCCACCCACCCCGACACCCCCCTGATTCTCTACATCTCCGGCAGCGCCGGCGTGTTGGAGCGCATGGCCCGCACGGGGGTGGATTTCATCTCTCTCGACTGGACCGTGGACATGGCCGATGGCTGCGCCCGTCTCCCGGAGCACCTGGGGGTGCAGGGCAACGTGGATCCCGGCCTGCTGTTCGGCACGCCGGAGGCCATCCGGGAGCGGATCCTGGACACCGTGCGCAAGGCCCGGGGCCGGCGCCACATCCTCAATTTGGGGCACGGCATCCTGCCGGGCACCCCGGAGGACAACGCCCGGGTGTTCTTTGAAACTGGCAAGGCCATCCCCGAACTCTTGGGAGCCGCAGTGTGACGGCCTCCGATGCCGTCGGCGAGGCTCCCCAACGCATCCTGATCACGGGAGCGAGTGGCTGTGTGGGCCAGTACACCGCTGAAGCCCTCTATCAACGCAGCAACGCCCATCTGCTATTGCTGCTGCGGGATCCCAGCAAGCTCACGGCCGTGCCCCGCAACGATCCCCGTTTCACCCTGCTGGTGGGCGATCTGCGGGATCTCGATGCCCACGCCCCCGCCTTCGCCACGGCCACGCGGATGATTCATACCGCCACTGCCTGGGGCGATCCCGAACGGGCCCAGGCCGTGAATGTGGTGGCCGTGAAGAAGCTCCTGGCCCTCCTCGACCCCCAGCGGCTGGAGCAGGTGATCTATTTCTCCACCGCCAGCATTCTCGATCGCCACCTGCAGCTTCTGCCCGAGGCCCAGGCCTACGGCACGGAATACATCCAAACCAAAGCCCAGTGTCTGAAAGATTTGGAGGACCATCCCCTGGCGGAGCGGATCGTAGCCGTGTTTCCCACCCTGGTGTTCGGGGGGCGGCTGGGGCCGGGGGATCCCCACCCCACCAGCTACCTCACGGCCGGCGTGGGGGAGGCCATCCGCTGGCTCTGGCTGGCGCGATGGCTCCGGGCGGAGGCCAGTTTCCACTTCATCCATGCGGCCGACATCGCCACGGTGTGCGCCCATCTGGCCACCACGCCCCACCAGCCCAATCCGGAGGTGGGGCAGGGGCCGGTGCGGCGCCTGGTGCTGGGCCAGGCCCCTCTGGAGGTGAACACGGCGGTGGCCACGCTTTGCCGCTGGCGAGGAATCTGGAGGCCGCCCGTGGGACTGGATTTGCGGGGGTGGCTGATCGAGGGGCTGATTCGCCTTCTGCGTTTGGAGGTGAATGCCTGGGATCGGTTTTCCATCCGCCAGCGCCACTTTGTGCACCAGCCCGTGAGCCCTCCAGAACGTTTTGGCCTGCAAAGCCTGGCGCCCACCTTGGAGAAGGTGCTGGAAACCGCCTCTGTGCCCCACCGGGGGGCCTTGCCGGAACCCTAAACGGACCCAGGAACCAAGAGGGGCTCATCCAGCGCCGCGAAGGATTTGGTCCGTTTTGGCTGAAATGTTGCAGATCTGTCAGGAAGACCAGGGCAGCTCTGGGAACTCCTTAACGTGATCCGGTTGCGTGTGCGTTTTGCACCTCCCATGCGTCGTCTTTTTTCTCTGATCGCTCTCTGCCTGACCCTGGTTTTGGGTGCAGCACCGAGCTTTGCGGCTGATGTCGCCCATGGCGCTCAGGTTTTCTCTGCCAACTGCGCGGCTTGCCATATGGGCGGCGGCAATGTGGTGAATGCCGAGCGCACCCTCAAAGCGGATGCCCTCAAGGCCTATCTGGCCAACTATGCGGATGGTCCTGAGGCTGCCGTGGCCTATCAGGTCACCAATGGCAAAAACGCCATGCCCGCCTTTGGCGGCAAGCTCAGCGACGCCGACATCGCTGATGTGGCGGCCTATGTGATCGACCAGTCCGCCAAAGGCTGGGCCTGATTCACCTCTTGGCAGAGCAGCTCATCGGCTGCTCCGTACAAACCCCCAACCTCACCTGGCGAATCGCTTTCGCCAGGTTTTTTTGTCTAGTTTTTTGCCAAACGGGCGGCCAGAACAGCCAAATACAAGGGTTCTGGAATCTCCCGAATGTCGTACTCGGAAGGCAACACGCCATGGACATGGCAGTGAACCGCCATCCAGCAGTTCCTTTCCGGATCGGCACCCGTCTGGTCAAACGCGCGGGACGCTTCTACCAGCTGGCGCACCAAGGCCTGGTCGGAGGGATCGGTCGACGGAAGAGCCATGGGCAGGGAGACTGGGGACGCACAACCGGCGCCCATCATGGCGAGAGCCCTTCCCATCCTGCTGGCCCTGGTGGCCCCGATGGTGGTGGGGGGAGGGGCTGGACCCCCAGGCGCCTCAGCCCAGGAGCTGTCGTCGCCCAACCAGCCTCTGGCCATCAGTGGCCCTGAGGCCTTGGTGCCCTCCCCCTGCAAGCTCGTGGTGCCTGCGGATCAGGCCGTTTTGCAGCCGATGAAGATCCAGCCCGCGCAGGTGCCGTTGAAAAACCGTCTGGGTTGCCTCTCACCGGCCGATGCGTTGTATGGACCCGATGGCTGCCCAGTGCGCCTGTGCGGGAAAAATCAAGGGGCCTTTCAGCTGCCCCCTCCATAGGCCACCTGACAGACCGCATTGAGCAGCTGGGCCTGGGCAACGGTGGCGCGCACCTGGCCATTGAGCAGGCCCGCCTGGCAGTTGGCCGCCCCCATTAGGCTGTCCGTTTGGCCCTGGCTGTAGGTGAAACTGGCCCCATAAAAGCCAACGGCCTCCACAGAGGCGTAGTTGAGGCGAAGGGTGCTGCCGGGCACCAGGATCACGGTCTGCTGCTGATTGGCGGCCTCGTTCACGAGGCTTGTGATCGTCACGCCGGTGGCGACCGCCGCCAACCCCCAGCCCTCTGTGTTCCAGCCCCACCACCCCCAGGTGGAAGGGGGGTCCAGGCATACCAGCCCGCTTTCCAGGGGCGGTTGGTCCAATAGCCCCCATTGGCCCAGTTGGCATTCCAGCCGTTGCCATTGCGGTTATAGAAATTCTTGTCGATGTCCACCTCTTTCTGATCCCAGGCGGGGCGGGTGTTGGGTCCGTAGTGGGGGTGATCCCCCTGATAGCCCCGCATCCAACCCTCGGAGGAGCCACGGCCGTCGTAGCCCTCACCGCCAAAGTGAAAGCCGCCACCGCCGCCGTCTCGGAAGCCGCCTCCGCCACCGCCTCGAAAGCCTCCTCCCCCTCCACCGCCACCCCCCCCCTCGGGCGAGGGCCACGGAAGGGGAGAGCCAGGCCCCAAGGCAGAAGAGCAGCACCCCCAGGGGGAGGAGCGGGCGCGTGCACTGGCGATTGATGGGGCTGGACCTTCAACCGCGCCGCGGGAGCGCCGATTCAGCCCCGTCCATCGTTTTTGCAAACAGGCGAGCCGGCTGGCGGTTTTCTCGCCAATCTGGTGGGGTGGGCCCACCACTTGGGGTGAGGCCCGAACCGGCCGATTCGGGCCTCCGCCTGGGCCCCACCCATTCAGGCGCCATACGGTCAGACCATCCCTTCACCCATCCCCCCGTCAACCATGCATCCCACCGCCGAACTGTTCACAGAAAAGGCCTGGGCCGCTGTTGTTGCCGCGCAACAGCTGGCCCAGCAGAAACGGCAGCAGCAGATGGAGAGCGAGCATCTCTTTGCCGCTCTGATCGCCCAGCAGGGACTGGCCAGTCGCATCCTGGAGAAGGCCGGTGTCGATGTGGGCACCCTGAACCAGAAAATTGAGGCCTTCACCGCGGGCCAACCCAGCCTGAGCGCCCCACCCGACAACGTCTATTTGGGCAAGGGGTTGAACAGCGTGCTGGATCAGGCCGATTCCCTGAAGAAGAGCTTTGACGACAGCTACATCGCCATTGAGCACTTGCTGCTGGCCCTGGCCATTGATGACCGCTGCGGGAAGCAGCTGCTCAGCCAATGCGGCTGCAATGCAGAGAAGCTGAAGCAAGCTGTGGTGGCGATTCGCGGCAGCCAGAAAGTGACGGACCAGAACCCCGAGGGCACCTACGAATCCCTGGAGAAGTACGGCCGCGACCTCACCGCCGCCGCCCGCGACGGCAAGCTGGATCCGGTGATCGGCCGCGACGAGGAAATCCGCCGCACGATTCAGATCCTGAGCCGCCGCACCAAGAACAATCCCGTGCTGATCGGTGAACCCGGCGTGGGCAAGACGGCCATCGTGGAGGGGCTGGCCCAGAGGATCGTGAACGGTGATGTGCCCGCCGCCCTGCAGAACCGCCAGCTGATCGCCCTCGACATGGGCAGCTTGATCGCTGGTGCCAAATACCGAGGTGAATTCGAGGAACGGCTCAAGGCCGTGCTCAAGGAGGTGACCGCCTCCGAGGGGCAGATCGTGCTCTTCATCGATGAGATCCACACCGTGGTGGGAGCCGGCGCCGCTGGAGGCGCCATGGATGCGAGCAACCTGCTCAAGCCCATGCTTGCCCGAGGCGAGCTGCGCTGCATCGGCGCCACCACCCTCGACGAGCACCGCCAGCACATTGAAAAGGATCCAGCTCTGGAGCGCCGCTTCCAGCAGGTGTTTGTGGATCAGCCCACGGTGGAAGACACCATTTCGATCCTGCGCGGTCTGAAGGAGCGCTA
>JBJTUM010000124.1:0-8115 GCA_046080725.1 Cyanobium sp.
CGAAACCCTGGTGGCTCTCGGCGCTGAGGTGCGCTGGGCCAGCTGCAACATTTTCTCCACGCAGGACCACGCCGCTGCCGCCATCGCTGCCGCCGGCATTCCCGTGTTCGCCTACAAGGGTGAAAATCTGGATGAGTACTGGGCCTTTACCCACCGTATCCTCGAGTGGGGCGATGGTGGCACCCCCAACATGATCCTGGACGATGGCGGGGATGCTACCGGTCTGGTGATCCTGGGCAGCAAGGCTGAGCAGGATCTTTCCGTTCTCGACAATCCTGGGAGCGAAGAGGAGATTGCCCTGTTCAAGTCCATCCGCGCCAAGCTTGCGGTGGATTCCGGCTTCTATTCCCGCATCCGCGCCAACATCCAGGGCGTGACGGAAGAAACCACCACAGGTGTGGCACGCCTTTACCAACTTCAGAAAAGTGGTGAGCTTCCCTTCCCAGCCATCAACGTCAACGATTCGGTTACCAAGAGCAAGTTCGACAATCTCTATGGCTGCCGCGAGTCCCTGGTGGACAGCATTAAGCGTGCCACCGATGTGATGGTGGCTGGAAAAGTAGCCCTGGTGATGGGTTACGGAGACGTTGGAAAGGGTTCGGCCCAGTCCCTACGAGGTCTGGGGGCCACCGTGATGATCGCTGAGATCGATCCCATCTGCGCCTTGCAGGCCGCCATGGAGGGCTACCGCGTGGTGCGCCTCGACGACGTGGTGAAGGATGTGGACATTTTCGTGACGGCTACTGGCAACTTCCAGGTGATCCGCCATGAGCACCTGATCCAGATGAAGGATCAGGCGATCGTTTGCAACATCGGCCACTTCGACAACGAAATCGACGTTGCCTCTCTCAAGCAGTACACCTGGGAAAACATCAAGCCCCAGGTGGATCACGTGATCCTGCCCAGTGGCAATCGCATCCTCCTGCTAGCTGAGGGCCGCCTGGTCAACCTGGGTTGCGCCACGGGCCACCCCAGCTTCGTGATGAGCAACTCGTTCACAAACCAGGTTTTGGCGCAGATTGAGCTGTTCACCAAGGGTTCCCAGTATGGGAAAGAGGTCTATGTGCTGCCCAAGCACCTCGATGAGATGGTGGCCCGTCTCCACCTCGACAAGATCGGGGCGAAGCTGACCGAGCTCTCCCCCGAGCAGGCGGCTTACATCAACGTGCCAGTTGAAGGCCCTTATAAGCTAGAACATTATCGCTATTGAAGAATTGGTTTTTCGTTCGGGACTGGGCTTCATAAGCCCAGTCCCTTTTTTCTTTTTCAACCCGTGCTGAATGATTCGTGGCTATTGAACTTGTCCAGCAGCTGCCTGTCCTGATTGGTAAAGCCGTGGAATCGAATCCATGGGCTGGCTATGGAGCCATCTTCGCGGCCATGTTCCTGGAAAATCTGTTCCCTCCCATTCCCTCCGAATTGATCATGCCTCTCGGGGGGTTTTATGTCCAACAGGGCAAGCTGGCCCTGATCCCTGTCGTTCTTGCCGGACTCCTGGGCACCGTGCTCGGGGCCCTGCCCTGGTACGGAATCGGACGCCTGGTGAATGAGGAGCGGATCGAAGACTGGCTCTCTCGCCATGGCCGATGGATCGGCATCAGCCCCCAGGAGCTACGACGTTCGCGCACCTGGTTCAATCGGTACGGAACGGCCCTGGTGTTTTGGGGACGTCTGGTGCCAGGCATTCGCACGTTGATCTCCGTCCCTGCTGGGATCGAGATGATGCCCATGGCTCCTTTTCTCCTCTGGACAACAGCGGGCAGCTTGATCTGGACCCTGCTGCTTACGGTGGCTGGGTTCCTTCTCGGCGAGAGTTACAACCGAGTTGAGCTCTGGATTGAGCCCGTGGCCAAGGTGGTCAAGGTCCTGCTCGTTGTGGCGGCCCTTTCAGTCCTGGCCTGGTTGGGGCTCCGCATCTGGAAGAAGCAAGCCTCTCGCTAGTCGGGAAGTCGCGCCCATCCATGCAAAAAGCGCCCCATCAGGGGCGCCTAAGACGGATTGTGAGCTGAATGGTGCCCGATCCAAAGGCCTTCAGAACGGCACTTCCTCATCACTGGGTTCTCCGCCGCCAAAACCTGCTTCGCCGGTGTCGGCATCGCGTCGGCTCCCTAAAAGCTCCAGCCGATCCACGCGGATGACTGGTTTGCTGCGCTCTTCGCCGCTGGTGCGATCGGTCCAGCGGTCGAGCTTGAAGGAACCGATAATGCCCAGGAGGGATCCCTTCCTGACGTAATCAGCGGCCACCTGAGCCTGCTTACCCCAGATTTCTAGATTGAACCAATCGGGTTCGTCGTCGCGGCTGCGGCGGTTAACGGCGAGCGTGAGGTTGGCCACAACGCTCCCGGATTCGAAATAACGAACTTCTGGGTCGCGGCCGGCACGGCCCACAAGGGTGATGGAGTTGACGCCCATGGCGAAGGTTTTCAGTGGATGAGTGATCAGTGGTGGGCCACCCGGTTTGGGGGGCTTACTCCTCCAGTTCCACCACTGATCCAGGTTGTCACATTCTGCTGCACATGAACTCTGGATTTCCTGCTTGCCAACCTTATGATCCGCCCTGACGCCTCTTGGTCGCGTGTTTCTCAGTCGCCTTCAGTTTTCCCGTGATGTTGGAATCGATCTGGGAACCGCCAATACGTTGATCTGGGTTTCGGGCAAGGGCATCGTCCTTCAAGAGCCCTCCGTGGTGGCGGTGGATCTGAAACAAAATGCCGCAACCCTGGCTGTAGGAGACAAGGCCAAGCCCATGCTTGGGCGCACCCCAGGAGACATCACAGCGGTTCGTCCCTTGAGCGATGGGGTGATCTCTGATACGGAGGCCACGGCACGCATGCTCAAGGCCTTCCTACAGAAGGTGCACGAGGGGCGGGAGGTGATGGCTCCCCGGATGGTGATCGCCGTTCCTGGGGGGGTGACAGCTAGCGAACGTAGGGAACTCCGGGCGGCCAGCGAAGCTCATGCCCGGCAGGTGTACATGGTCGATGAAGCCGTGGCCTCTGCTCTTGGCGCAGGGATGCCCGTGATGGAGCCCGTTGGCACCATGATTGTTGATATCGGTGGAGGCACCACGGAAGTGGCTGTGCTCAGCCTCGGTCGCACGGTGCTCAATGAATCTGTGCGGGTGGCAGGGGATGAAATCACTGATGCCATCAGCATGCACCTGAAAAAGGTTCACAATCTCGTGGTGGGGGAGCAGACCGCAGAGGACATCAAGGTGCGCCTCGCTTCCGTTTTCCCTGACGATGCCCATGACCAGCTCACCATGGACGTTCGGGGCCTCCACCTCCTTTCTGGTCTGCCACGCACCGTGAACGTGCGGGCTGGGGAGATTCGTGAGGCGATTGCCGAGCCCGCCAATGTCATCGTTGAAGCTGTCCGCAGAACCCTGGAACGCACTCCTCCCGAACTGGCCGCTGACATCGTGGATCGGGGCATCATGATTGCCGGAGGTGGCGCGCTGGTGAAAGGGATTTGTGATCTGGTGAGCCAGGAAACAGGAATCTTGAGCCATGTGGCTGAAGATCCATTGCTCTGTGTGGTTCGGGGTTGCGGCATGATCCTGGACGATTTCAAGCAGTACGAGTGGGTGGTTGAGGTTCCTGATTTCGTCAGGCAAGCCGCCTGATCCATGCCCCCCTCCCGCCGGCGACGCCCCGCAGCGCCCCGGGGGAAGCTGCAATGGCCCCTTCTTCTGCTGGTCCTCCTGCTGCTCTTGGGGGTGCGTCTGAGCAAAGGGGCCCTTCTCACGGATGCCTTTGCAGCCCTGAGCCTTCCTTTCTGGCCTGGCCCCGCCCAATCCCAGTGGTTGCGTTCCGCCCGAAGCGTGGAGGATCGGTCCAGGATTGAGGCTCTCACCCAGGACAACATTCGCCTACGCGAGATGCTCGCCCTCCAGCAATCACGCGACGGCCAGGCTGCGGGGCAGACGGTTTCGGCTCCCGTGATCTCCAGGCAGACCGCGGGATGGTGGCAACAGCTGGTGATCGGAAAAGGGTCTTTGGCCGGGGTGCGCGCCGGTCAGCCAGTGCTTGCTCCCGGGGGGCTCATCGGCCTGGTGGCCAGCGTCACCCCTGCCACGGCCACGATCACCCTGCTCACGGATCCTTCCAGTCGGGTCGGGGTCTGGCTGAGCCGCACCAAGCACCATGGCCTTCTCACCGGGGTGGGTACGGCCCGCCCGGTGGTCCGTTTTCTGGACAAGGACCCCGAGACTCGCCCTGGGGATTTGGTGGTGACCTCGCCAGCCAGCACCCTGGTTCCTCCCAATCTGCCCGTGGGGGTCATCCAGAGTGTGAATGCCACTGCCGATCCAGCACCCACAGCAGTGGTGCAACTCATTGCTCCCGTGCAGGCCGTGGATTGGGTCCAGGTCCTCCGACCCTGATGGAGCTCCTCAACCGTCAGCCGCTGTGGGCCACCAGCCTTTTCGTCGTGCCCTTTCTCACCCTGGCGGCACCACCTTGGTTGGCCCTGGCTGGCGTTCCGCCGTGCTGGCCCGTTCTCTGGCTTCTCCCCTGGGCGCTCGCCGATGGGCGACGGTCGACCGTCTTGCTCGCTGGTGTGCTGGGGCTGCTGATGGATGCGGTGCACCATGGCCCCATCAGCTGGCTTCCTGGTCTACTCCTGCTCGCCTGGTGGTGGGGGCCCCTCAGCACGCGCCGCCCGGCCATCGAGGGGCCCTTCAGCCTCGGGCTGCTCGTCTTGATGGGGACCCTTCTGCTCAATGCCACCCTCATGCTCCAGTGGCTGGCCTGGAGTTGGCGCTTCCCTTTTGGCAGGGTGGAAGGGGGCCCCGATCCCTCTGATCTAGCTCAGCCCGGGTGGACCTGGCAGGATCTCTCCAGCGCCGGCCTCCATGTGCTCCTGGCCCAGACCCTCCTCACGGCCCTTCTGGCCCCAGTGATCTCCACCACCCTCTTGCGGTTGTGGCGACGGGGCCACCCCGGTTGGCGTGGTTGATCCAAGGCCCTTGGTGAATCGCCGTCAGGTCCTGCGCCACCTGACCCTTGGTGGCCTTGCCCTTGGCAGTGCTGCCTGCGGCGTCGGCCGTTCCCGCGCTCCCCAAGCAGCGTCCACGCTTCAGGTCTGGACGCTCGATTTAGCTCCCAAGTTCACGGCCTTCATCCAAGCCGTCCTGGCGTCATGGGAGAGGGAGCGCCCCCCCGGGAGTCCCATGGGAGTGCGCTGGACTGACGTGCCCTGGAGTTCCGTCGAACGCAAGTTGCTCGCTTCGGTCTATGCCCGCACGGCCCCGGATTTGGTGAATCTCAACCCCATCTTCGCGGCAGGGCTGGCCAGCAGGGGTGGCTTGGCGGATCTCGATCGCCTGCTTCCCACGGGCGCTTCCACGGCTTATTTGCCTGGCGTGTGGTCGTCCGGCCAGCTGGCCGGTCAGCAATTCGCCATTCCCTGGTACCTCACAACCCGATTGACCATGGCCAACCGGAGGTTGTTGCGACAAGCGGGTGTCGCGGCTCCGCCCCGGCGCTGGCAGGAGGTGCCGGCCTACGCGGAAGCCATCCGCCGACGCACTGGCCGCTATGCCCTCTTCGTCACGGTCGTTCCGGAAGATTCAGCTGAGCTTCTGGAATCTTTGATCCAGATGGGTGTTCGCCTCCTGGACGACCAGCACCAGGCGGCATTCCTCAGCTCTGCCGGTCGGGACGCCTTTTCCTTCTGGACGAATCTGTATCGCAAAGGGTTGCTCCCGCGGGAAGTGGTGAGCCAGGGCTACCGGCGGGCCATCGAGCTCTATCAGGCGGGTGATCTGGCCCAGGTGGCGACGGGACCTGACTTTCTGCGCAATCTGCAGACCAATGCGCCAGGTGTGGCCTCTTTGAGTGAGCCCCACCCTCCCCTGCGGGGGCCTTCCGGGCACACCAATGTGGCGGTGATGAACCTTGTGGTGCCTCGGGGCAGCGCCGCTCCAGCTGCCGCTGTTGATCTGGCGCTGTTTCTCACCAATGCCACCAACCAGCTGGAGTTCGCGGAAGCGGCTCGGGTGTTGCCCTCCTCCCGTGAGGCTTTGGCTGCGCTGGAGCGCAGGCTGGGGGCTCAGAAGCCCGAATCCCCCCAGGAGCGGTTGGTGCTACAGGCACGCCTCCTGGCTATTCAGTCGCTCGCGGGAGCGCGCGTGCTCGTGCCCCCCACCCCAGGCCTGAAGCGTCTCCAGACCATCCTTTACACCCATTTGCAGCAGGCCATGCTGAGCCAAACCTCGAGCGATCGGGCCCTGGAGTCGGCGGCGCGCGAATGGAATCGTTATGCCGCATCCCGCTGGCCGGCAGGCCTTCCCACCGGCGCTGGGGGATCCGCTAGCAGCCCTTCCCGCTGATGTCTGTTTCCGCAGAAATGCTTAAAAATCCCCCCATCCCTGGCCATGCTGAGGATTGAGGGGATGACCCCAGGAACGGCGCAACGGTATGGTTGCGATTCTTCATCAGGCGTCCCGCCCATGAGTCTGGAGGATCGTCCCGAGCTGTCCTCTTCCCCTTCGGATCCTTTCCGATCGGATCCCCTGGACTTATCCGAGGATTTCCAGGACAGGGATGTGGCGGATGGGGATTCAGGCTCGACCCCCAAGCCCACCGTTCTGGTGGTGGATGACGAGCCAGCCGTTCGCAGGGTTCTGGTGATGCGGCTTCAGTTGGCGGGCTATCGGGTGGTTTGCGCGGAAGATGGGGAGCAGGCCCTGGAGCTCTTCCACAGCGAGCAGCCGGATCTGGTGGTGCTGGACGTGATGCTGCCGAAGCTCGATGGGTTTGCGGTGTGCCGCAGGCTGCGGGCTGAATCCTGTGTGCCAATCATTTTTCTCTCCGCCCTTGACGCCATTGCTGAGCGGGTGGCCGGCCTTGACCTGGGAGCTGACGATTACCTGCCCAAGCCCTTCAGCCCGAAGGAGCTGGAGGTTCGCATTTCCACCATTCTTCGCCGAGTCGGCCGGGGCTCTGCGGCCAGCGAGCCGCGCGATGTGCCCGCAGGAAATGGTGTGCTCCGCCTCGGTGACCTGGTGGTGGACACCAACCGCCGCCAGGTGAGTCGGGAGGGTCAGCGCATCGCGCTGACTTACACAGAATTCAGCCTGCTGGAACTCCTGTTTCGTGATCCGGGCCGAGTGGTGCCTCGGGCGGAGATCCTCGAACAACTCTGGGGATATCCCCCGCGGAGGGCGGCGGATCTGCGGGTGGTGGATGTCTACGTGGCTAGGTTGCGAGGCAAGCTCGAGCCAGATCCCCGCAATCCTGAGCTCATTATGACGGTGCGTGGCACGGGATATGCCTCCCAACGAATGGGGGATGGCCCCCTGGCAGCGGCCGGCTGATTCCCCTTCAGACTGGCGGTCCTTCAGGATGGCCATGATCTCCTGCACTCCCTGCCGCCTTGTCGGATCTGCGCGCGACCCGCTTGGAGAAGGCCCGAGCCCTTGAGGCCCATGGCCATCTCCCCTATGCCTTCAGCTACGCCCCGAGCCATCGGGCGGCGGAGCTGCAGAAGGCTCATGCCGATCTCCCCAATGGGGAGGAACGTTCTGAGCTGGTTTCCCTGGCGGGCAGGCTGCTGGCGCGGCGTGTGATGGGCAAATTGGCCTTTTTCACCTTGGCTGATGAGAGTGGCCCCATTCAGCTCTATATCGAGAAGGCCCACCTGGCTGCGGTTCACCCCGACCAACCCGACAGCTTTCTCCATCTCACCACCCTCACGGATATCGGTGACTGGATCGGGGTGGAAGGAACCCTCCGCCGCACCGATCGTGGGGAGCTTTCCGTGAAGGTGGATCAGTGGCTCACGCTCAGCAAGGCCCTCCAACCCCTGCCTGATAAGTGGCATGGATTGGCCGATGTGGAGAAGCGCTATCGCCAGCGCCACTTGGACCTGATCGTTTCCCCCCACACCCGGGACACCTTTCGCAAAAGGGCCGTCTTGGTGAGCACCCTGCGGCGCTGGTTGGATGGCCGGGGCTTTCTGGAAATTGAGACCCCTGTCCTACAGACCCAGTCTGGTGGAGCGGATGCCGACCCTTTGAGACCCATCACAATGCCCTGGATCTGCCCCTCACCCTGCGCATCGCCACGGAGCTCCATCTCAAGCGGTTGCTGGTGGGTGGTTTTGAGAGGG
>JBJTUM010000125.1:0-4167 GCA_046080725.1 Cyanobium sp.
GTTGGCTCCAATCAACCTTGTCGAGGGTTTCGTTCACCTTTCCCACCACATCCCCGTAGCGCTGCTGGAAGTCAAAGGTGCTTTCTTCACCATTCTCGCTCGCGTAGCCCTTCACTTCAGGGATTTCGGTTGTGCCTTCAGTCATCGCCCCAGATTCTGATGGAGTTACAACCACAACCTACAGGTGATGAGCAAACCGTGCCAGAGGAAATCTGTTTAAGTCGGAAGGCCCTGACCGTTCTCCATCGGGTTCTGCAGGCAGCCGCGCCAGACGAGGGCTGCGCCCTGCTGGTGGGGCCTCGCTGGCATGTGCGGCAGGTGTGGCCCTGCCGTAATGTTTGGCTGCCGAAGGAGGAGCGTCACAGGCGCTTTTCCATTGATCCGCGGGAGCAGCTCCTGGCCCAGAAATGGGCACGTCAAAGGAGCTGGCTGGTGCTCGGATCGCTCCACAGCCACCCCTCGGCCCCCCCCCTGCCCTCCGCCACGGATCGGGCCCTGACCGTGCCCCCGGCTCTGCTGGTGATCCACGGTGTATCGGGCCTGGCCTGCTGGTGGTTGCCGGAGGAGGGCCAAGCCAAGCCCTTAGTGTGGAAAATGGAGCCTTAGGTTTTCCAAGGCCTGGCCCCATGCTCCCTCCCGACACCAGCGGCGTTCAGCTGAGCCCCGATGAGGTGGCCCGCTTCTCCCGCCACCTGATCCTGCCGGAGGTGGGAATGGAGGGGCAGAAGCGGCTCAAAGCGGCCTCCGTGCTCTGTGTGGGCACCGGGGGGCTGGGCTCCCCCCTGCTGCTTTATCTGGCTGCTGCTGGGGTGGGTCGGCTGGGCATCGTCGACTTCGACGTGGTGGATTACAGCAACCTGCAGCGCCAGGTGATTCATGGCACGAGCTGGGTCGGCAAACCCAAGATCGAATCCGCCAGGAATCGCATCCTGGAGATCAATCCTCATTGCCAGGTGGAGCTCTACAACACGGCGCTCACCAGCGAGAACGCCCTGGAGATCCTGGCGTCCTACGACGTGGTCTGCGACGGCACCGACAACTTCCCCACCCGCTACCTGGTGCACGATGCCTGTGTGCTCCTGGACAAGCCCAATGTCTATGGCTCGATCTTCCGCTTTGAGGGGCAGGCCACGGTGTTCAACTACCAGGGCGGGCCGAACTACCGCGATCTGTTCCCAGAGCCTCCCCCCCCGGGCATGGTGCCCTCCTGCGCCGAGGGGGGCGTTGTGGGCGTGCTCCCCGGGATCATCGGCGTGATCCAGGCCACCGAAACCGTGAAGATCCTCACGGGCATCGGCACCACCCTCAGTGGCCGCCTGCTGCTCTTCGATGCCCTGCGAATGGCGTTCCGGGAGCTCAAATTGCGCCCAAGCCCGGAGCGGCCGGTGATCGATCGGCTGATTGACTATCAGGAGTTTTGCGGGGTGGCCGGAGCCGCCCCTGGCCAGGAGGAGGCCGGAACCGTGGATGCCATCAGTGTGCAAGAACTCAAATCCCAACTGGATCGGGGCCAGACCGACCTGGTGCTGATCGATGTGCGCAATCCCCCGGAAGCGGAGATCGCCGTGATCCCAGGCGCCATCCTGATCCCGCTCGATCGCATCGAAAGTGGGGAAGCGGTGGAGGAGGTGCGCAGGTTGGCTGAAGGGAAAACTCTCTACGTCCACTGCAAGATGGGGGGCCGCTCCGCCAAGGCCCTGATTGCCCTGGAACGGCACGGCATCCAAGGAATCAACGTAACCGGCGGCATCCAGGCCTGGAGCAAAGAGGTGGATCCCACCGTTGCTCTCTATTGATGGGCCTTCTCCACCCCAGCGATCAATAGTCCACCCCACGCTTGAGGTCTACCCCGCGCTCGGCGTAATGCTTGTGGCAAACCATTTCGGAGTGCACGCTTGCCAGATCAAAATAGGCCGGTCGCCCCTTGCAGCGGCCAGTGATGATCACCTCGATTTCCGCTGGCTTGCGCAACAAGGTTTGCACAATCGGCTCAACAGGAAGGAGCTCTAAATCCACCGTGGGGTTGAGTTCATCCAAGATCACCGTTTTATAGAGTCCACTGGCGATCGCCGCACGGGCAATCTCCCAGGCTCGTTCCGCCTCCACATAGTCAATGGGTTGTTGTTGTCCCCGCCAGACGATGGCATCCCTCCCACTGCGCAGATGGTCCACCAGGTGGGGATAACTCTCACGAAGAGCAGCTATCGCCGCATCTTCCGTATAGCCATTCCCCCCTTTCAGCCATTGGAGAATCAAGACCCTATGGCTTTTGTCCTGGCTGATTCCCCTGCCGATCGCCTGCAATGCCTTGCCCAGGGCGCTCGTGCTCTTACCCTTGCCCTCCCCCGTGTAGATCTCGATTCCCTGCAAGCCCGAAGCGTCACTGCTGTGGGCACGCATCTCCGAGTGGAGATCGGCCAACTGCACGAGTGCATTCGGCGCCCCCCGGCCGGTGCAGATCACCTCCATACCAGGCGGTTTAGTGGCCAGGGTACGCACCACATCCTCCACATCAAAGAGCCCCAGATCCAGCACGGGATTGAGTTCATCGAGCACCACCACGGAATAGAGATTGCTCGCCAAAGCTCCTTTGGCAATATCCCAACCACGCTGGGCCTCCTGCCGGTCGAAAGGGGTGACTTCGCTGGCGTTGAAATACTCGCCGCGGCCCGTGCGCACCTGATCAATCAGATGGGGAAATCCTTGCTGAAGCGCCTCAATCGCCCCATCCTCATCGTAAGAACGGCCGGGTCCTTTGAGAAATCGCAACAGCAGTACCCGGGTGCGTTGCTGTTCGCAGATCCCCAGCCCGATGGTGCGCAACACAACCCCCAGGGCGGCCTGGCTCTTGCCCTTCCCCTCCCCGTCATACACGTGCAACTGCCCTCGGGCCCGCTCATCACTACCCGCGGCCGTGCGGATGCCGATGCCGCTGCCCGTCCCCCGTTTGCTGGTTTGGGATCCGGTGGGCGGGGTCATGGGCCTGATGGATGGGCTCGGATGCTAATGGCGCTCACCCCAGCCCCCCGGCCACCTAGGCGACTTGCCAGGATGGATTCTTAGCCCTGAAGTGCTGGATGGCTTCCCCCCGTCCTCTCACCCTTCTTGAACCTCTCCCCGCCGGGCTTCACCAGGCCCTCGAGCGAATCCGACAGGCCATGGATGCTATGGACCATGTGGTGGTGGCCTATTCAGGTGGGGTGGATTCGTCACTGGTGGCGGCCATCGCTGCTGAACGCCTGGGGGAGAGGGCTTTGGCGATCACTGGCGTGTCTGCTGCCTTGGCCCCCCATCTGCTGGAAGAAGCCCGCTGCCAGGCCAGCTGGCTGGGGCTCCATCATCGGGAAATCCCAACGGCAGAGCTGGCCGATCCCATCTACAGCAGCAACCCCCCCGACCGTTGCTACGCCTGCAAACGGGAGCTCCATGGCCTGTTAGCCCAGATCCGCAGCAATGCCGGCGCCACCCAGGTGCTGGATGGAGTGAATCTGGACGACTTGCAAGACCACCGGCCCGGCCTGCGCGCAGCCCGAGAATCCAACGTCCGTTCCCCTTTGGCGGAAGCCGGCGTGGACAAGTCCGGTGTGCGCCAACTCTCAAGAGCCCTGGGGCTGCCCTGGTGGGATAAACCCGCCCAGCCCTGCCTTGCGTCAAGGTTTCCCTATGGAGAACCAATCACAGCCAGCCGTCTGCAGCGGGTGGGGGCCGCCGAAGCCTGGCTACGCAACCAAGGGTTTGATGAGGTGCGGGTACGCAGCCAGGGGGAGGCAGCGCGAGTCGAGCTGCCCGCCAATCAGCTCGCCGCCGTGTGCCAAAGCCTCGCTTCAAGCTCCCTTCGTGAGCAGATGGTGGAGGCGTTTCGTGGTCTGGGTTTCAACGCCGTGGCGCTGGATCTGGAGGGCCTGGTCAGCGGAAAACTCAACCGTGATCTACGAGCCCCAGGGGACCGCAGGATCACGGCTGACTCCAGAAGTTTTGATCCGGAACGAAACGTTTAGACCGCCATCAAACTGGGATCCCGATCCTCCTGGCCCACACCCAGAGGGGTCTCACGGCGGAAGCTGGTGAGCTTGTGATCGGCGGCTTCGAGTTCAGTGAGCAAGACCTGGCAGGCACGCTCTGGCATGGTGTGGTCACCGCAGGTAAAGACATCCACTGCTGCGTAGC
>JBJTUM010000126.1:0-3358 GCA_046080725.1 Cyanobium sp.
GTGCTCATGGCCCAAGGCTGGCCGAAGCCCGCGGTGATCGCCGAATCCACCCGCGCCGCCGGCGTAGCCGGGCTATTTGGCGCCAAGGGCGATCCCTTTTTCGCGGTGATCGCCAGCAAGCCAATCAAAAGTTAGTGGACCAAGTCTGCGGAATGGACCGCCAATGGCATTGACCACACGGGCACAGGAAGGGGCGATCACAGAGGCGGATGTGGAGGAACTGTGGAAAGCCTTCGGCGTGTTTGATACCGATGGCAACGGGGAGATCTCCCCTGAGGAATTGGGGCAAGTGATGCAAGCCCTGGGCCAGGCACCCAGCTTGATGGAGCTGCGCGCCCTGATCAAAGAAGTGGATGTGGAGGGGTCGGGAACAGTTGATTTTGACGAGTTCAAGGCCTTGATGATTGCCCAACAGGGCGACAGCAAAAGCCGGCTGAAGCTGGCCTTCAGCATCTTTGATCAAGACCAGAGCAATCGCATCACCGCCGCCGAACTGCAAAACGTGATGGGTCGCTTTGGCCTGAGCGAATCCGAACTCGCCACGATGATCAAGGAGGTGGATCTCGATGGGGATGGGGCCATCGGCTTTGAGGAGTTTTGCCAGCTGGCCCAAGACCAAACCTCGATCGATCACTCCGAGGCGCCACACCACGTGGAGCGGGTGAACTCCCCGGTCGACACCGCCAGCAGCACGGCCAGCAGCAGGGCGGAGCCTGGGGCGAGTGGATCGAGCCCACCGATCTTGGAAACCAGCCCTGAAGCGGAGTCGAACCCCGAGATCGAGCGCCTCAAAGCGCTGTTGGCCCTGCATCCGCAGGAGGAGAAGCCACGGGGCACCTCGCGCTTGCAGATGCAAATCGGCCTGTTTCGCTTGATTCAAGGGGCGGCCTATCGCTCGTTTCGCGAAAGCTTCTCCGCCAACCACGAAACCCACCTGCAGGTGCGCAACCTGCCGTATCGGATCACCGATTTTGCGCGCTTTGTGCAGACAGCGATCAGCCTCTACAAAGGGCTTGGCATTGTGGAGCCGGCCTGCTGGCCCCTGCTCGATGCGGTGGTCGACTCCATCAGCCAAGAGGTGGACCGGCTACGACAGCGCATTGAGAGTTGGCCCAGCATCGAGAAAACGCCGGCGATGCTGGCGGAAGAGCAAGCGATGCTGGCGGCCTGCAGCGCCTCGGGCAATGCGAGGGAAAAATTCGCCGCGGGGGTGGAATTTGCCATCACCATGAAAAAACACAAGCTGTGCCTGGCTGATGTGGTGGAGGGGGTGCTGGCCTCCCACGAATTGAATCGCTTGCGGGAGCAAGAACTCCGGCAGGAATTTGCGCCACCACCACCCCATGGCGATGGCGAACCTGCCACCTATCTGCAGAAATGGAATCGGGTGATTCTTTCCCAGGCTCTGGAGACGGTGGATGGAGCCATGATGCCCGTCGCCTACTGGTATGAAGACTTCATGCCCAAGCTGCTGGCGGCGTTCAGCGTTAGCACGGGGGCAGATCTCACGAGCCAAACCGTGGCCGATGAAGGCGCCCTGGATCAATGGTTTGCGAGCGCCAAGGCCGCCGGTGAATTCGACCGCTACGGCGGGGATGTGGCCGAGCGTTTTGCCTCCTGCAGCCCGGCGCAAAAATTAGCCATCCGCCAGGCCTGGAGGCTCACCAGCCACTACCTCAATGGCGTGCAGAAACGGCGGGAGCGGATGGAATTCGGTCGCGACTCGGGTGTGCTCTCACAATATGTCGCTTTCATTGATGTTTATCTCGGTCGCACGGATGTGCGCGATGCCCAAATGCGCGTCAGCTTCCCCTATTACATCGGCCCAGCCGTTTGGCGTTTTTTCCACACGAGCGCTGAAATCGTGGCGGCCCAACCTCTGGAACGGCAACCGGAGCTGGTGGGGGCCTTCAAGGAGTTTTTCAAGCTGTTTGCCACGATGTATCCCTGCCCCTATTGCCGTCACCACCTCAATGCCTACGTGGTGCAAAACAAGGAGGTGGAGATGTATCCAGTGGAATACTTGTTGCTGGGACAAGATGCTGATCCAAGCAACTTCTTGATGTCGATCGATGAGAAGTTGGCGGCGGTGAGCGATGGCGCCTCCCTACGCCTATTTCTTTGGAAGCTGCACAACACGGTGTCGTCCTCCATTGCCCGCTCGGAAGAGTGGTATCACCGCGATGACAAGGCCTTTTACACGACCCGTTACTGGCCGAGCATCGATTCGGAATTGGCGCGGGCCAGCGCCCTCCAGCAGATCAGCATCGCCACGCACCGTCTGATGGCGATCTATGGGCTGCTCAAACCAGTGGCGCGACTTTCCGCCACTCGCTTGCAGTTGCAGCAGCTGCTGGAGGAGGGAGACCGGGACAGCCTGGACACGGCGTGTGCCCTGGCACGCCAACACATCCAAGCTCTGGAGGTGGCTGTGATGGAGGGGAGCTTCCTGCAGGACACCTACGGTTTTGATCCAGAGCTGGTGGATGGGGCCCCGGCGTTCACGCCGGAGGAAGAGGCGTTCAGCCGCACCAACTTATTCATTGAGGTGTAGTCGCCTCCAGGTTCACCACATGGATGGGCGATCCGGCCAGGAGGGCGGCCACGTTGGTGGCGGTGGCATCGATGAGGCGGCGGCGGGCGGCAAGGCTGGCCCAGGCCACGTGGGGGGTGATGACGCAGCGGGGGGCACTTAGCAGCGGATGGCCTGGTGCCGGCGGCTCGAGGCAGAGCACATCCAGGCCGGCCCCACCGAGATGGCCGCTCTGCAAGGCTTCCAGCAGGGCAGCCTCGTCGATCAGGGGACCGCGGCCAGTGTTGAGCAGCAGGGTGCCGGGGCGCAGGCGGGCCAGGCGATCGGCGTTGAGGAGGCCGCGGGTTTGGGGGGTGAGCGGGCAGTGCAGGCTCACCACATCGCTCTGGGCCAGCAGGGTGTCGAGGTCGACATCGCCGGGTTGGGGATGGCGGCGATGGCTGAGCACCTCCATGCCGAAGGCGCGGGCGATGCGGGCCACCGCCTCGCCAATACGGCCCTGCCCGAGCACGCCAAAGGTGAGGCCAGCCAATTCCATCAGGGGTTCGTCCCAAAAGCAGAAGTCGGGGCCGGCCGACCAGCGCCATGCGCGCACCGCCGCCGCCAGGTGGCCTGTGTGGTTGGTGAGCTCCAGCAGCAGGGCGAACACGGCCTGGGCCACCGAGGCCGTGCTGTATTCCGGCACATTGCACACCGGGATCCCAAAGCGGCGGGCAGCCTCGGAGTCCACCACGTCGTAGCCGGTGGCGAGCACGGCGACGCCCCGCAGCTGGGGCACGGCCGCCAACTGGTCTGCGTCGAGGCGGGTTTTGTTGGTGAGCACCA
>JBJTUM010000127.1:0-8929 GCA_046080725.1 Cyanobium sp.
CCCGTTTCCCAGCCCCCCGTGCGGTAGTCCCACCAGCTCCAGTGGCCGCTCTCCGGCTCAAACACCCGAAACACATCCACCAGCCGATCGCCAAGCAGCGTCTGCAACCGCTCCCGTTCCGCATCCGTGGCCATGATGCCGCCGGTGAGCCGCGCCGGGTCGTGGATATCGCGCGCTTCCGGGGCGATGTTGAAATCCCCCACCATGCAGAGGGGATCGCCCTGACCCTCCTGCACCGCCAGATAGCGCGCCAGGCAGCGCAGCCAGCGCAGCTTGCCGACATATTTCTCCGACCCCACGGCTGAGCCATTGGGCACATAGAGATTGAGCACCCGCACCCCCTCGATCAGGGCGCTCAACACCCGCTTCTGGCCATCAAGGTCCTGGGCCTCCCCATCCCCCGGCAGCAGGGCCCCGAGCCCCACCTGCACATCCTCCATGGGCAGGGTGCTGAGAATCGCCACCCCGTTGTAAGCCTTCTGCCCACTGATGGCCGACTCGTAGCCGAGCTCCCTGAGGCAGGCCATGGGGAAGAGGTCATCGGTCACCTTGGTTTCCTGCAGGCACACGACCTCCGGCCGCTCCTCCTGGAGCCAGCGGCAGAGATGCTCCAATCGTGTGCGCACGGAGTTCACATTCCAGGTGGCAATCCGCATGGCTGGGGAGGGGATGGCGCAGGCAATGCGCCAAAAAGGTCCCTTAGCATGCCCCGTAATCCATAGGATGGTGACTGGTTCCATGACCCACCCCCCTCGCCACCCCTTTGGGCTGAACGCTCTGGCGCTGGGCCTGATCTCCACTTTCCCCCTGGCCCTTGCTACCCCCCTGCCCCCTGCCGCAGCCCAGCAGGCGGGCTATGGCCAAACCATGGGGACAAGCCCTGCCGAAAGTCAGATTTACAATGGCGATCCCACCGGTGGCAGCCGCACCGGCGGTGGATCGGGCGGCTTGAGCCCAACCAATCCTCTGGATCTGATCAACAAGATCCGCAAGAGTTCCGCCATGGACGACGCCACACCCCCCTCTGACGCCATCGATCAAGCCCTCAAGGCCCTGGAGGCCCAGACGGGGCCCCAGCCGGCGGTGAAGCCGGCGAGCCCGGTGGTGGCTTCCCCCCGGCCTTCTGGGGCTGCCGCAACGCCTTGAGCCGCCACTCGGCTGCCAGCCGATCCAGGGTTGCTCGGTAGGGACTGTCCGGTTTGCCCCGATCCCTGGCCTGATCCAGCGCCACCACAGCGCCGTTGAGGTTGCCCTGCTGTTCCCGTAAGAGGGCCAGGCCCAGTAGAGGTCGCTGGTCTCTCGGAAAGGCCACGAGCAGCTGTCCGTAGGTAGCCTCAGCGGCGGCCGGCAGCTGCCGCCGCTGCTGCACTTCCGCCAGCAGTAACCCCTGTCCAAGGGCATCAGGTTTGATGGTGGGCTTTGTGCTGCCCGTGTAGGCCCCCTTGATCAGGGCTTCCGCCTCCGATCCTTTCCCCTGCTCCAGCAACACCAGGGCCATCAGCTGGAGGGCCTCTATCTGGGCGGGCCGCTGATTCAGGATCTGGCGCAGCTCCCGCTCCGCCCCCCCCCGATCGCCCTGGTTGCGGCGCAACTCAGCGAGCAACAACCGCAGGCTCCATTGCTGGGGCTCCCGATCGGCCAGCTTCTCCAGGAGGGCGATGGCCTCGGGCTCTCGATCCAAACCGATCAAAACCTCCAATAAGCGCTGACGCTCCTGGGGAGTGGACTGCAGGGCCTCATCCCTGCTCTGCAAAAGGGCGGCTTCACGGATCAAGGCAGCCCGGCGGGGATCCACAGGGGGGGGCTGGATCTGCTGCCTCTGACCGAACCACCAACCCGCGCCTAAGGAGAGTGTCGCCACCGCCAAGGCGGGAAGAACGGTGCCAACCCAGCCCGGGCGGAGAGAAAGCGTCGGCATTGCGAGCACGAAAAAAGGTGGCTGAACGCCTGCGAGGAGACTACCGTTTGCAGCCATACTCTGCCCTGTACCTGGGGTTTGCTCCAGGCCCATTCCCCACCCATGCGTCCCCATCCGATCTCACCGGTCAGCGAACCCCAGCAATACCGGGCCATCGGGATTGTGCGTGGCGTGTTCGAACCCCAGGACAAGGATCAGCTCACCCGCGGCCGGCTGATCACCAGCGATGGCAACAATCTGGAGGCTGTGGTGCTGGGCCGGCTGCTGACCCTGATGCGGCGCCACCTGGACATCAGTCAGCCCCATCTCTGGGTGGTGTATCCCCGCAGCCGTGATGACAAAACTCTCCATCTGCAGCTCATGGGGGTTTGGGAACCAAGCACCCTGGCCCGTCCCGACAGCGCTGGCGCTGGTGAAGCACCCCCCACCGACACGTTGCCCGAGGGGGACGACTATTTCTCCGTGCGGGGCGAGCTGATCTACACCCGCCCCGAGAGTGGCGATGTGGTGGTGAAGGTTCGCCAACTTCCAAGAGCCGACGGCACCAGACCCACCCCTTTCAAGGTGCACCTCAGCGGCACCATCCCCCTGGAGCACCTTCGCCATTTCGTGTCGATTGACGCTCGCCGCCAGGAGCAGATGCTCATCGTGGATCGCTATGAGGTGATCGCCGAACTCCCCCAGCGGGGCAACAGGGGAGGTAAGGCTCGCAGGAACGGGAGCGAGGGTCGAGGCAACCGACCAGAGACGCGCCCAGGATCCCAGGGTGCTGGCCCAGCCGGCCCCCGCAGCCATGGCCGGGCCGTCAGCCGCCCCCGCCCCTAGGCCATGGCCTTTCCCGGAAACACTGGGGCCCTCACCGCCGGCGTGGCCGTGTTTGCCATCACGATCGCTGCTGTAGCGGGGCCCGCGGTGGGTCTCTCCCCCTGGATCCCCACCCTCTTCACGGGACTCGCCCTGGCGGCCCTCACCGCCGATGCGGCCTACCTGGGCGGCCGGGGCGGCCATGTGGTGGCCGAAGCTCTGCCGGGCGGAACGGGCCGTCTGCGGCGGATTGCCCTCCATGAGGCGGCCCATGGCCTGATCGCCCAGGAGGAAGCCGTGCCCGTGCGGAGGGTGCTGGTGGGCAGTTGGGCCACCCTCCAAGCGGGCGTCAGCGGGGGAGGCCTGACCGAATTCGAGCTTCCCCCTTCCGCCAAGATGCCCCTGCATGAGCTGCGCCGCTGGAGCCGGGTGCTGCAAGCGGGGATGGTGGCCGAGGAAGTGATCTACGGTTCTAGTGCCGGCGGAGCCGACGATCGGACCCAGTTGGGACGCCTGTGGGGCCTTTCGGGCTACGACGTCGCCACGGCCCAGAGAGAACAGCGCCAGGCCCGCAGGGAGGTGACAAGCCTGCTCAAGAGCCGCCGGCAGGAGCTGGAGGAACGGGCCGACCAATTGGCGAGAAGCGCCCCGCGGTTGGGTCGATCCGCCCCATGAGTTTGGTTGTGATCGACTGCCCCACGGGGCTGGCCGGCAACATGCTCCTGGCTGCCCTGCTGGATGCGGGTGTCCCCGAGAAGGTGATCCACAGCCCCCTCGAGGCTCTTGGTCTGGGAGGCACCTACCGGATCGAGCGGGAGGAGCGGCACAGCGGAGGCCTGCGAGGGGTGCACCTGGAGGTCATTGCCCTGGAAGCCCAGCCCCACCACCGGCCGTGGGGCCCATTAAGGGAGCAAATTCTGCAGGCTCCCTGGCCCCATCCCCTGAAAGAGCGGGTGCTGACCGTGTTTCAAGGCTTGGCGGATGCGGAAGCGACAGTCCATGGCCATGCCCCGGAGGCGGTGGAATTCCACGAGGTGGGGGCCCTCGATGCCCTGGTGGATGTGGTGGGGGTGTGCGCCGGACTGTTGCACCTGGATGCGGGGCCTGTGATTTGCGCCATTCCCCCCGCTGGCCATGGCAGCGTGCGCACCGCCCACGGCCTGTTGCCCCTCCCGGCTCCAGCAGTGCTGGAGATCGCCCGCCAGCACGCGATCCCCCTGGGCAGCAGTGCCGGCTTCCCCGCCGGCGAGCTCACCACTCCCACGGGACTGGCCCTGATGGCTTGCTGGGCTACCCGGTTCTCGCCCCCGCCTGCGCTGGTGCCCAAGGGGGTGGGGGTGGGCCTGGGGACGAGATCCTTGGATCGGCCCAACCTGCTTCGGCTTCTGGTGGCTGAACCCCTGGAGGCGGAGAGGGACCTGACCTTTGAGCCCCTTCTGGTGCAGCAAGCCCAGATCGACGACGCCACGGCTGAAGACCTGGCCTTCCTGGCGGAGGCCCTAAGGCAGGGCGGGGCGGTGGAGGTGTTCAGCCAGACGGTGCTGATGAAGAAAGGGCGGGCGGGCACCTTGGTCACGGCCCTGGCCCCCCCGGATCTGGGGGAGACCCTACGGGCGATCTGGTGGCGCCACAGCACCACCCTGGGCCTGCGGGAAGACCTCCAGCACCGCTGGCGACTGCCCCGGAGCCAAGAGCAGGTCGAGACTTCCTGGGGACCGGTTCGGCGCAAGTGGACGACCCTCCCCGATGGCCAGCGACGCTTCAAGCTGGAACATGGGGACGTGGCGGACCTGGCCCGACAGCACCATGTCTCTCTCGACCACATGCGTCAGCTCCTGAACGACTCCATGGCCGATCCACCGCTGACCCCACCCCCCCAGCGGGAGAAGCCCCCAGGAGATGCCGCATGAAGGAGCGCTGGCAGAGGATCGGCCAGTGGATTCAGGGCTGGCGCACCAGAGGATTGGGCCGATCCTGGCGCCTTCCTGGGGGCCTGCGCCCCTGGATCACGTTCATGAGCCTGGGCTTCGTGATGGCGGCCCTGCTGAGCCACAGCCGCCAACTGCGCCAGTACCAAATAGACCCCCAGGGTTGGCTATGGCTGCTGCTGGGCGTGGGCTGCTGTTTGCTGAGCCTGGTGGTCAGCGGCCTGGCCTGGGTGGTGATTTTGCGCTGGCTGGGGTTGCGCCCCCGCCCCACCCCTCTGGTGAGCCTGTACATCAGCACCAACCTGCGGAAGTTTCTCCCTGGGGGGATCTGGCATCTCGCCAGCCGAGTGCAGGCCCTGCGCCAACCCAGCGCCGCCCTCGGCCCCCCGATCGCCGCCACCACCGCCCTGCTGGCCGTGTTGATCGAACCCCTGCTGGCCGCAACGGCCGCCCTGGCCCTCGTGAGTGTGGGGGGATGGCAGAGCGGCCTTGGGGCACTGGCTCTTCTGCCCCTGGGCCTCCTGGTTCCCCGCTGGCTCAATCCGTTGCTGAAGCAGCTTGAGCGCGGCAAAGCCTCCCAGCTTGGGCTGGGAGATGGGGACGGGTCTGGACATCAAGCCGATCTCGAAACAGCCGGCCAGGTGAGGACCTATCCCTGGGCCCCATTACTGGCCCAGCTGGCTTTTGTGCTGCTTCGCTTTGCCGGATTTGCCTGTTGCGTATGGGCCTTCGACCTCCAGGCCATGGTGCCCTGGACCACCTGGCTGAGCGGCTTTGCCCTGGCCTGGACCCTGGGTCTGGTGGTGCCTGGGGCCCCTGGGGGGCTGGGGGTGTTTGAGGCAGCCCTGCTGCTGCGCCTGGGCCTTGCCCTGCCGGAGCCCCCCGTGCTGGCCGTCGCCCTGAGCTACCGACTCGTGGTGACCCTGGCCGATCTGCTGGCCGCAGGCCTGGTGGATCTGGATGAAAAGATTTCTCCACTAGAGCGTTCTGTCCCATGAGCCTGCGCAGCAGCCTCCATGACCGGGGCCAACGACTCACCCCCCAGAGGGAGCGGATGCTGGGGTTGTTTGAACGCCTGGGGGAAGGCCGGCACCTGAGCGCGGAGGAAGCTCACCAGAAACTCCGCGACCGAGGAGAGCAGGTGTCGCTGGCGACGGTGTACCGCACCCTGCGGCTGCTGAGCTCCATGGGACTCCTCAGGGAACTGGAGCTGGCGGAAGGGGGGCGTCGTTTCGAGCTGGCCGGCCACGACCAGCGGCTACACCACCATCTGGTGTGCGTGCGTTGTGGGCGCATCGAGGAATTTGAAAGCCCCGCCGTGCTGGAAGCCGCCGAAGCAGCAGCCGATCGGCATGGCTTCCGGCTGCTGGAGGGGGTGCTGAACGTGCGGGCTCTTTGTCCGGCCTGCGCGAACGATCCCTAGGGCTCATCGCTGGCCCCAAGCTGAAGACTAGGCACCAAGGCCAGGGCGGACACCAAACCAAGCACAAGGATCAGGAGAGCCGGCACCAGGGCCGCTCCCACCCGCTCATCACTGGCGTACTGATACACCCGTACGGCAAGGGTGTCGAAATCAAAGGGCCGCAAGGCAAAGGTGAGCGGCAATTCCTTCACTACATCCACAAACACCAGCAGGGCCCCAACCAACAGGGGGCCCCTCAGCAGGGGGAGGTGGACCCGACGAAGCACGGCCCACCAGTTGTTGCCTAGGGAGGTTGCGGCCTCATCAAGGCTGGGGGGCACCCGTTCCAGGGCTGCGTCGAGACCCTGCTTGGCCACGGCGAGAAAGCGATCGCCATAACCCCACAGCAGCAGCGTCACGGGCGCCAGGCCCGCTCCGCTCCCCAGGAGCATCAAGCCGAGGGCCAGGACGGCACCAGGCACGGCGTAGCCCAAGCCCGCCAGGAACGTCAGGAGTGACCAGGGGGCATCGGGCAACCAACGGCGCGCAATGGCCAGCACCAGGGCCAAGAGAAGGGTGGCCGTGGCTGCCACCAGGGCCAGGCCAAGGCTGCGGCTGGTGAGCAAGACGAGCTCCAGGGGCTCCTGCACCTGCATCTGGTCCCAGCTCACGGCAAACCACAGCAGGGGCACCCCGAGGGTGAGAAGGGGCGGCAGCAGGGCCAGGATCTGGGCGGTGCAGGCCCGCCAACCCCGTAGCTGGTAAGCAGGGGCTCGATCCAGGCCGCTTCCTAAGCTCCAGCGGCGACTCCGGCGGCGCCAGGAGCGCTCCGCCGCCAGCAGGGCCGCCACCAGCAGCAGGGCCACCAGGGCCAACCCCGCCGCGGCCTTGGGCTCTCCATCCACTTGCCAGCGTTGCAGGATGGCGGTGGACAGGGTGGAGACACCTAAGAGTTCGACGGCACCGAGCTCGTTCACCACCTCCATGCCACTGAGGGCCACCCCGGCGCCGATGGCCGGCAGGGCCAAGGGCAGGGCAACCCGCCGAAATCCACCCCAGGGTCCGACCCCCAAACTGCGGGCGGCCTCCAAGGGCCGACGGCCCAGGGCCGCGAAGCTCTCGGAGGCCAGCAAGAACACATAGCTGTAGGTGCTGAGGCTGAGGCTGCCAATGGCCCACCCCAGGCCGTGGATGGGCCAGCCGAAGCGACTGCCGAGATCCATCCAGGTGGCGGCCAACAGATAGGCCGGTGTGGCTAGCGGCAACACCTGGGCCAGCCTCAACCAGCGGCGTCCAGGAAAGGCGCAGCTTGCGGTGAGCCATCCATTCGCCGTGCCAAGGGATGCCACCACCAGACCCACCCCAACCACAAGAGACAGCGTGTGACGCAAGGCGCGCCAATCTTCAGGGCCCAACCTCAGGAGGGTTGTGGAATCGGCTCCGCCAGCAGAAAGGACCAGCAGGGCCCCCACAGGGGCCAAGGCCAGGACAGCCAGCAAGAGCACCAGGCCAGCCAGTGCTAATCGTCCGAAGGTGGAGCGAGAAACCAGGCGCTGGATGCGACGCTGGTGAAGGGAAGCAGCGCCCGTTGGGGCCATGGAAACAGGGCTACCTGCTCAGCGGTGGCGCACTGGAATGGGCACAAGAGCCGGCTCCATCAGGCCTCCGTCCCCGTTGTCATCGTCAGAATCCAAGCCCAGCCAGAGGAGCAGTCCCAGTATGGCCAGGATGCCGACCGAGACGAGCAGCTCAGGCATTGGGAAACGTCGTGTTCGATCACCATAGCGGCATTCGACAGGGTTGCCGTAGCCATTGCTGCAGGGGGGTTACCCGAAACCCTTCCCCGCATCCCGGGCCACACAAGCCTGGAGTTGGCGGCGAAGCCTGTCGTGGTCGAGGTTGCGGCCGATGAGCACCAACTGGTTCTTGCGAGGCCCACTCCAGTCGGTGTCGTCGATAGAGAAGCGCTTGCCGGCCAGGTGGAACACGTGGCGGCGCTCACTCTCGTTAAACCAAAGAATGCCCTTGGCCCGGAACACCCCCTCGGGGAGTTGGTTATCGAGGAAATTCTGAAATTTCCGCAAGGAGAAAGGCCCCTCGCTGGCAAAGGAGAGGGAGGTGAAGCCTTCGATGGCCTGGTGGTCCGGGTGCGGGTCGTGGTGGTCGTGATGGTGATGGTCGTGCTCATGCCCCTCATGAGTGCAGACCCCGTGATCGTGTTCGCAGGCGCTGTGGTCGTCGTGGTCGTGGTCGTGGGCAGCCTGGGCTGGCGCCTCCTGCTGGGCCGCCACCTTGTCACTCTCAAACAGACCCACGCTGAGGAGAAGGGCCAGGGGCACCTCTCCCTTCACCGAACGCAGGATGCGAGCATCGCTCTTGATGGCGCGGAGTTGGCGCTCCAAGGCCTCTAGGCGCCCTTCCTCCACCAGATCGCACTTGTTCAGCAGCAGCAGATCCCCATAGAGAATCTGGGAGCGGGCCACTTCACCTTCAAGCAGGTCCTCGCTGAAATTTTCCGCATCCACCAGCGTGATGATCGAATCCAGGCGAGTTAGATCCCGCAGATCGCTTCCCAGGAAGGTCATCGCCACCGGCAGGGGATCCGCCAGACCGGTGGTTTCCACCACCAGGTAATCCACCGGCTCGGGGCGCTCCAGGATCCGATACACCGCATCAAGCAGCTCCCCATTGATGGTGCAGCAGATGCAGCCGTTGCTGAGCTCCACCATGTCGTCGCCGGTGGTCACCACCAGATCGTTGTCGATGCCGATCTCCCCGAACTCGTTCACCAGCACCGCCGTGCGCAACCGCTGCTGATTGGTGAGGATGTGATTCAGCAGGGTGGTCTTTCCGGCTCCCAGGAAGCCCGAAAGGATG
>JBJTUM010000128.1:0-14769 GCA_046080725.1 Cyanobium sp.
CACCTCCGGGTGGGCCGCCCCCGCCAGCCAGGCCGGCACGGTGGCGGGGGCGATGAAGTACCCATCCGCCAACCCCTGCATCAGGGCGCTGGCGCCAAGCCGATTCGCGCCATGCTCCGAAAAATTCGCCTCCCCTAACACAAACAATCCCGGAATCGTGCTCATCAAGTGGTAATCGACCCACAGCCCACCCATGGTGTAGTGGGGAGCGGGATAGATGCGCATCGGCGTCACGCGGGGATCCTCGCCGGTGATCCGTTCATACATCGTCAGCAAGTTGCCGTAACGCGCCTCAATGGCCCCCTCCCCATCCCGTTCCATGGCCTGCGCCAGATCGAGGTACACCGAACGGCCCCCGGGACCCACACCGCGCCCCTCCAGGCAAAGCTCCCGGGCCCGGCGAGAGGCCACATCCCGGGGCACCATGTTGCCGTAGGTGGGGTATTGGCGCTCCAAGAAATAATCCCTTTCCTTCTCCGGAATCGCCTCGGGCGGGCGGCTGTCACCGGCCAGCAGGGGCAACCACACCCGGCCATCATTGCGCAGGCTCTCGCTCATTAGAGTGAGCTTGCTTTGGTAAGCGTCGCCGCTGGGAATGCAGGTGGGGTGGATCTGGGTGAAGCAGGGATTGGCGAAGCAGGCGCCCTTGCGGTAAGCACGCCAGATGGCGCTGGCATTGCTCTTCACTGCATTCGTCGAAAGGTAGTAGACGTTGGAATAGCCACCGCTGGCCAGCAGCACGGCATGGGCGGTGTGCACCTCCAGTTCTCCCGTGATCAGGTGGCGGCACACCACACCCCGGGCCACCCCATCCACCGTGATCAGCTCCACCATGTCGCGACGGGGCAGGAGGGTCACCCGTCCCAGGGCCACCTGGCGCATCAGGGCCTGCACGGCCCCATAAAGCAGCTGTTGGCCGGTCTGGCCCCGGGCGTAGAAGGTGCGGCTCACCAGGGTGCCGCCGAAACTGCGGGTGGCCAGGGTGCCCCCATACTCCCGGGCAAAAGGCACCCCCTGGGCCACGCACTGGTCGATGATGGCGGTGCTGAGCTCCGCCAGCCGGTGGCAGCCCGCCTCCCGGGCCCGGAAATCGCCCCCCTTCACCGTGTCGCGGAAAAGCCGTTCCACGCTGTCGCCGTCGTTGGCGTAGTTCTTCGCCGCATTGATGCCCCCCTGGGCCGCCACGGAGTGGGCGCGGCGTGGGCTGTCGTGATACGTGATTAGGGTCACCGGATAGCCCTGCTCTGCCAAGGAGGCCGCAGCGGACGATCCCGCCAGCCCACTGCCCACCACCAGGATCTTGAGGTGCCGCCGATTGGCCGGGCTGATCAGGGGCAGCCCATCCCGAGTGCGCTGCCAGGCGGTGGAAAGAGGCCCCTCAGGCAGACGGGGATCCAGGGGCTGGCCGCTCATGGCAAGCCCCGCTGCAGCAGGGCAAAGGGCAGGAGGCTGAAACCGGCTCCGATGAGCAGGGCCAGGGCCCGCCCCCCCCAGCGAACCGGCCCGGCATTGCGGGGATCCAGCAGGCCGAGGCGCCGATGGGCACTCTCCTGCCCATGGGCCAGGTGGAGCGCCACCGCCAGCCCCGCCAGGGCATAGAGGGCGAGCCAGTGGGGCTGGTGCAGCACGGCGCCCAAGGCGGCCAATTCCTCCCCGGCGGCGGGGCGGTGCAGGCGCAGCTGGGCCAGATGCACCACCAGGAACACCAGCAGCAGGCCACCGCTCCAGGGCATGAGCCGGCCGGCGAGGGAGGCCAGGGGTTCCATTCCCCCCTGCCGACGACTGCGCGGCGCGCCCGCAACGGCACCGCGGGCGGCCCGATTGGCCAGAGCTCGGGCCAGGGCCTGCAGGGGATGGGCCAACAGCAGAACCAGCAGACCCATCTCCGCCACAGGCAGCCAGGCCGCCTGGTGCAGGGCGGTGGCATAGCGCTCGAAGGCCGGCCCATCCCACAAGGCCGATCCGAGTCCCGCCAGATGGGCCACCAGAAACAGCACCAACAACAGCCCGGAGGCGGCAAGGCCCAAGCCGGCTCCCACCACAACAGGGGCCATTATCGCGAGACAGCCGGAGCACCGCGCTGCCATGGGAAGCTGATCAGCCTCCGCTGGGGAAGCCCCTGAGCCGCGCGCGCCGCACCATCCTCTTCAGCGCCTTTCTCACCCTGCTCAACGACAGGCTGGGGGAGACCCTGATCTTTCCCCTGCTGCCCTATCTGCTGGCCAACCTCACCAACGACGGCAGGGTGCTGGGCCTGCTCAGCGGCAGCTATGCCCTGGCGCAGTTCGCCTTCACGCCCCTGATCGGCGCCCTCAGCGACCGGTTTGGCCGCAAACCGGTGATCACCCTCTGCGTGTCGGGTTCCGTGGTGGGTCTGGGGCTCTTTGCCCTCACCCTGAGCCTGCCCTGGCAGCGGCTCTGGCCCAGCGCTGCCGCCGCGGGGTTACCCCTGGCCCTGCTGTTTGTAGCTCGCCTCATCGATGGGGTGAGCGGCGGTACCGCAGCCACCGCCAGCGCCGTTCTGGCCGACATCACCCCCCCCGAACGGCGGGCCAGGGCTTTTGGGCTGATCGGCGTGGCCTTTGGGTTGAGCTTCATCCTCGGGCCAGCCCTGGGCGGCCTGCTCTCCGGGGTGTCGCTGCAACTGCCGCTCGCCATGGGCGTGGGGTTTGCGGTGTTCAACTTGCTCATGGTGCTGAGCCTGTTGCCGGAAACCCATCCACCTGAGGCCCGCAAGCCCATGCCTGCCCCACGGGAGCTCCAACCCTGGCACCAACTCCTGCGGGTGTTAGGCCATCCCCGAGTGGGTCGGCTGTGCACCGCGTTCTTCCTGTTCTTCTTCTCCTTCAGCGCCTTCACCGGCATCTTGGTGCTCTATTTCAAGCAGGCCTATGGCTGGGGGCCCCAGCTGGCCTCAGGGGCCTTTTTGGTGGTGGGGGTGGTGGCCATGGTGGTGCAGGGAGGGCTCATTGGCCCTCTCGTGAAGCGGTTCGGCGAAACCCGCCTCAGCTTGGCGGGGGTTGGCTTCTCCTGGATCAGCTGTCTGCTGATTCCTCTCACCCCCCCTGCCAACGCCATCCCCCTGGCCTTCATCGCTGTGGCGGGCCTGGCCCTGGGCACGGGGCTGATCACCCCCTGCCTGCGCTCCCTGGTGTCACGCCGCCTGGATGAGGGGGGGCAGGGGGCGGCCCTGGGCAGCCTGCAGGGCTTGCAGAGCCTGGGAAGTTTCCTGGGGCCACCCCTGGCGGGCCTGGCCTATGAGGGTCTGGGGCGGAGCAGCCCCTTCTGGTTGGGGCTGGGGCTGCTCCCCGTGGTGGCCCTGCTGGTGGGGGGACGAGCGACCCCAGTCCGATCGGCGCCTTGATGCCCCTGCCTGAGAACCCGGTGGTCCCAGCGGCAAACCCCAGTGCTTCGGTGCTGGAAACGACCCGATAGGAGTGTTCTGGCGCACGCAAAGGTGCCAGAAGGTCATTGCTACGGTGAACACAAAGCTGGTCTGAGCCCAGCCATAACGCCTCATCCACCTGCGGCCGGAAGATTCCATGAGCCAGGCGAAACTTGCACCAGTTGTGGCGCCTGAGCTTTATATCAATCGCGAACTGAGCTGGATCGCCTTCAATCAGCGGGTGTTGGCCCAGGCCCTGGATCCGGAAGTGCCCCTGCTGGAACAGGCCAAGTTCAGCGCGATTTTCAGAAACAATCTCGACGAATTCTTTATGGTGAGGGTGGCTTCCTTGAAATCCCAGCAGGAGGCCGGCGTCAACACCCTTAGCGATGATGGGCTCACACCTCTCGAGCAGCTGGAGGCCATACAAAAACACCTGCGTCCCCTGCTGGAGTTGCAGCAGCAGCACTATCGCCTATCGCTCAAACGCCAGCTGGCAGAGCACGGCATCTATCTGCTGGATTACGTCAAGCTCAACAAACGGCAGAAAGAATGGCTGAGCAACTACTTCCGCACCGAAATCTTTCCGGTGCTCACGCCTTTGGCCGTGGATCCGGCCCATCCCTTCCCGTTCATGAGCAACCTCAGCCTGAACGTGGCGGCTCTGATTCGGGATCCTGAATCCGGGCAACAACAATTCGCCCGCGTGAAAGTGCCGCAGAAAATTCTGCCGCGCTTTGTTCTTCTGCCCAACAATCTCTGCGAACGCAATCCGAAACCTATCTACACGGCCGTTCCTCTGGAGCAGGTGGTGGCTTTCCACCTGCAAATGCTGTTCCCCTGCATGACAGTGGAGGGCCATTACTTTTTCCGCATCACGCGCGACGCCGACCTTGAACTGCGAGATCTGGAAGCTGACGACTTAATGGAGGCGCTCCAGGAGGGATTGCAGAAAAGAAGGGTAGGGGGAGAGGTCGTACGGCTCGAGGTGGCCAATGAGATGCCAGAGGACGTGGTGCGCCTCCTGATGGAGGGGGCCGACATAGAGCCAGAAGACGTCTACCGCATCAACGGCCCGCTGGGCCTCGACGATCTGATGCACTTGCTCAGCATCCCCCTGCCTGAGCTCAAGGACGCCCCCTACAAGGGGCGCACGGCTCCAGCCTTGATGCGGGCACAGAAAACATTGCTGGAGGATGGCTCGATCAAGCCGGAGGAATTTCAAAGCATCTTTTCTGTAATCCGGCGGGGCGATGTTCTCCTCCAGCATCCCTACGACCTCTTCGCCACATCGGTGGAGGAATTGCTCAACCAGGCCGCGGAAGACGCCTCGGTGCTGGCGATCAAGATGACGCTCTACCGCACCTCCAAGGATTCCGGCGTGATCGCCGCCCTGATCCGGGCCGCCGAAAATGGCAAGCAGGTCATGGCACTGGTGGAGCTCAAGGCCCGCTTTGATGAAGACAACAACATTCAATGGGCACGCCAACTCGAGCGCTCAGGGGTGCATGTGGTGTACGGCGTGATTGGGTTGAAAACCCACACCAAAGTGCTGCTGGTGGTGCGCCGTGAGAAAAAGAGTCTGCGCAACTATGTGCACATCGGCACAGGCAACTACAACTCTCGCACCTCCAATCTGTATACCGATTTTGGGCTGCTTAGTTGCCGGCCTGAATTCGGAGCCGACCTCGTGGAGCTCTTCAATTACCTCACCGGCTTTTCCAAGCAACAAAGCTTCCGCAAATTGCTGGTGGCACCCGTCACCCTTCGCAAGGGCATGGAAGCCCTGATCCAGAGGGAAATCGACCATGCCAAGGCAGGGCGGGGGGGGCACATCCGGGCCAAGATGAATGCCTTGGTGGATCCGGCCATCATTGCCCTGCTCTACGAGGCCGCCCAGGCCGGAGTGGTGATCGAACTGATTATCCGGGGCATGTGCAGCCTGCGGCCAGGTTTGCCAGGTTTCAGCGACACGATTCGGGTGGTGAGCGTGATCGGCCGCTTCCTGGAACATTCCCGCCTGTTTTGGTTTGGCAACGGCGGCACCCCAGAGGTGTTCATCGGGAGTGCCGACTGGATGCCTCGCAACCTGGATCGCCGCGTGGAAGCAGTGGCACCCATCGAAGAACCGCACCTGATCAAGGAATTGGAAAGCGTGCTGGAGCTCTATCTGACCGACGACGGGGCTTGGCACATGGCCGCCGACGGCACCTACGGGCAAAAGCCCAGCGAGGGCAAGCCCAAACGATCGCAGAACATCTTGATGAAACGCTGGCGAGGCGGTCTGCAACCCATCAACAGGTAGGTCGTTGGGATGGTCCAGACGCTCTTGGGTGGGAAAGAGTTCGCGAATTAAAGGAACTCTGCAGTATTCAAACCACTCCGCCACCTCAGATCTGCTAAATTCCGAGCCAAATTCAATCGGAGGAGCAGGGTGATGGGGATCCCTCTGCATTCCGCTCGCCCTTCGGCTGGCGTCTTTGACGAAGCTGGGTCTGCGGAGCAATTTAATGAGTCTGCTGTCGACCCTGGCATCAGCGCTGCTCTCCGGGCTCCGCTTCGCCAGGGGGGAACCAAGGGCACAGGCCGCCTCAACACCGACTCCATCGGCTGGTACCTCGGCACCATTGGCAGGGTGCCATTACTTACGCCCGCCGAGGAAATTGAGCTGGCCCATCACGTCCAAAAGAGCAAAGCTCTTTTGGACGTGCCGGCGGAAGATCTCACCTCCCGCCAGAAGCGACAGATCCGCATGGGCCAACGGGCTCGCGATCGCATGATGGCCGCAAACCTTCGCCTGGTGGTGAGCGTGGCCAAGAAATACCAAAACCAGGGCCTTGAGCTGCTCGACCTGGTTCAAGAAGGTGCCATCGGCCTGGAGCGAGCAGTGGACAAATTTGATCCTGGAATGGGCTATAAGTTTTCTACCTACGCCTATTGGTGGATCCGCCAGGGCATGACCCGGGCGATCGACAACAGCGCCCGCACCATTCGCCTGCCGATTCATATCAGCGAGAAGCTCTCCAAGATGCGTCGCATCACCCGGGAGCTCTCCCATCGCCTAGGGCGCCAGCCCAATCGGTTGGAACTGGCCCATGGGATGGGGATGGAGCCTGAGGAGCTGGAAGAGCTAATGGCCCAGACCGCTCCCTGCGCCTCTCTGGATGCCCACGCCCGAGGCGAAGAAGATCGCAGCACCCTGGGAGAACTGATTGCGGATCCAGCCAGCAACGGCCACCTGGATTCCATGGACAGCCACCTCCAGAAAGAGCACCTCACCACCTGGCTGTCCCAGCTGAATGAGCGGGAGCAAAAGATTCTGAAACTGCGCTTTGGTCTCGGCGGGGCGGAACCCCTCACCCTGGCGGAAATCGGACGCCAGATCAATGTGTCCCGAGAGCGGGTGCGCCAGCTGGAAGCCAAAGCGATCATGAAGCTTCGTCTGATGAGTAACATGCAGCAGGCGGCGTGAACGTCGGCCCCGGGAGCCCGCCCTGGCTGGGTCCCGCCCTCGTGAGCAGCTGGCTCACCGTGCTGGCCCTTCTGGCCTCCCTGGTGAAACGGCGCTGGCCCAACCAGCAGGAGTGGAGCCGCAAGCTGGTGCACATCGGCACCGGTCCGGTGGTGCTGATCGCCTGGGCCTGCGGGATTGATCGGGTCATCGCCGTTCCGGTTGCCGGAGCCGTCACCCTGTTGGCAGCCCTCAACCATCGGCTGCGGATCCTTCCTGGCATTGAAGACATCGACCGCCACAGCTATGGCACGATTGCCTATGGCGCCTCCATCACCCTCCTGTTCTGGCTGTTTTGGCCCGCCCGGCCCGAGCCCGTAGTGGCCGGGGTGCTCACGATGGCCCTGGGGGATGGGCTGGCCGGGCTGGTGGGGCCGCTGGTGGAGTCTCCCCGCTGGCAGGTGCTGGGACAAACCAGATCCCTTGTGGGCACGGCGGTAATGGGGATCACCACGGCCGCCGTGCTCCTGGCTCTTGCCCTGCTCCAGCCCGCCTCAGCCCCGCCCGCCTGGGCCTTGCTGGCCATGGCCGCCGTGGCCACGGGGGTGGAGCAGTGGGCCAGCGCCGGGATCGACAACCTCACCGTCCCCCTAGCCGTGGCAGGGATGTGGGTGTGGCTGGGCCCCTAATCCCACAACAGCCTTTCGCAGCGAACCGACCAATCCTCCGCCGTGCCGATCCCCGCCACCAGCAAGCGGCCCGCAGGTTCCTCCCGCAGGCGCATTTGCCACTGGCGGATCACCTCCGCCCGTTCCATCCACACGTCCATCACCGAGCGCTGGATGGCGTCCCGATCCCAGTGGCGGCCCCGGGCGATGTCCAGCGCCCAGGCAAGGAGGTCGTCGAGCTGAAAGGGCCGAAAGCCACCAAAGGCAGGGCCAATCCCCACAAGGGAGGGGCCGGCGGAAGAAGACAGCTGGGGTTGGAGGTTGCGTTGCTCGAGATAAAAAAGCTGCAGGGGATCGGTGACACCGCAGAACTGCAAGAGGTAGGTCAACTGCTTGCTGGCGGATGAATGCCATCAACCGTAAGGACAACGCGGCAGGGTGATGTTCAAAACAAACGTTTTGATGGAAAAGCAACAAGTTAGCACTCCCAATTCACGAGTGCTAACTACACATAATTCCCAGCTCAGACCGCGGCCAGCTCACGCTCCTGTGCGTCCTTCACAGACGCGGCCAGCTCCTCGAGGAGCTCCAGGGTGGTGGCCAGATCGATGCAGGCATCGGTGATGCTCTGGCCGTAGGTGAGCTGGGTGAGATCGGCCGGGATCTTCTGGTTGCCCGCCACCAGATGGCTTTCCAGCATCAGCCCCATCACATGCACCGAGCCGTCCCGCACCTGCTGGGCCACGTCGCGGAGCACATCGGCCTGGCGCCGGTAGTCCTTGTTGGAATTGCCATGGCTGCAATCCACCATCAGCCGGGCCGGCAACCCTTCCCGGGCCAGTTGGGCCGCTGCGGCATCCACGGCCTCCCGCTCAAAATTCGGCCCCCCCTTGCCACCCCGCAACACCAGGTGGCCATCGGGATTGCCCGTGGTGGACACGATCGCCGCATGGCCCTGCTGGCTGATCCCAAGGAAATGGTGAGGTTTGGCCGCGGCCTCCATGGCATTGATGGCCGTGGAGGCACTGCCGTCGGTGCCGTTCTTAAAGCCGATGGGCATGGAGAGGCCCGAGGCCATCTCCCGATGGGTCTGGCTTTCGGTGGTGCGCGCGCCGATGGCGGTCCAGCTGATGAGATCCGCGATGTATTGCGGCACCACGGGATCGAGGAGTTCGGTGGCGGCGGGCAAGCCCATCTCCGCCAGATGGAGCAGGAGCCCCCGGGCCCGCCTTAGCCCTGTGTTGATGTCGTAGCTGCCATCGAGATGGGGATCGTTGATGAGGCCCTTCCAGCCCACGGTGGTGCGCGGCTTCTCGAAATACACCCGCATCACCACCTCCAGCTGGCTGCGGTGCTGACGGTGGGCCTTGCCAATGGCGGTGGCGTACTCCTTGGCCGCCTCCACGTCGTGAACAGAGCAGGGACCCACGATCACCAGCAGGCGCTGATCGCCTGTATGGAGGATGGCCTTGATGCGCTCCCGGGCCTGCTGCACCGTGCGGGCGCCCATCTCCGTGATCGGCATCTCCCGGTGCAGGGCCTCTGGGGGCACCAGGGGCCGGGTTTCCACGATGTGGAGATCGGAGGTGGGGATCATGGGCCTGCGGACCAACCGCGAGGAAGGCATCCAAGCACCCTAACGGCCTGCGGCCACAAGGACCCTGGGCTCGAGAGCGCCCCCCCTCAGGCCTGGATCAGGCCGCCCCCCAGCACCACCTCGCCGGCGTAGAACACCGCCGCCTGGCCGGGGGTGAGCGAAAACTGGGGCTCGGCGAACTCCAGGCGCACGCTCTGGGCCCGGGCCCCGGTGGGCACCAGCCGGGCCCGCTCCGGCGCGCTGCGGTAGCGCACCTGCACCTCCACCTCCAGGGGCGCCTCCGGAGGCGCCATCGCCAGCCAGTTCACCGCTCCCACGGCGCAGCTGTCACGCGTGGCCTCATGGCGCGGCGCCACCACCACCCTGTTGAGGGCGCCATCGAGCCGTACCACATGGAGCGGCTCGCTCCAGGCCACCCCCAGCCCCCGCCGCTGCCCCACGGTGAAGTGCTCGATGCCGTCGTGGTGGCCCACCACCGTGCCGTCCTGCAGCACGATCTCCCCCTGCCGGGGCGGCAGATAGGCATCCAGAAAGGCTTTCATCGAGCCGTGGTGGTCGGCCAGGCAGAGGTCCTGGCTTTCGGGTTTGGCGGCCGTACGCAACCCCCAGCGGGCGGCCTCGAGGCGGGTGTCGGGCTTGGTCATCTCCCCGAGGGGAAACACCAGGGCGCCCAGTACCTCCTGGGGCAGGTCGTAGAGGAAGTAGCTCTGATCTTTCTGGCGATCCAGCCCCCGCAGCAGCTGATGGCGGCCCCTCCCCTCCCCCTCGGCATGGCGCACGCGGGCGTAGTGCCCCGTGGCCAACCGGCCGGTGCGCCGCTCGCTGCGGGCCCAGGCCAGCATGGGGCCGAACTTCACGGCCCGGTTGCAGCGGGAACAGGGCAGGGGGGTGAGGCCGGCGCCATAGCCATCCACCAGGAAGCTCACAATCTCCTTTTTGAAGTGCTCGCGGAAATCCAGAAGGTGGTGGGGGATGGCCAGCTGGTCGCAGATGGCCACCGCATCCACCAAGCCCTCGGCGCAGCAGGCGCCCTTGCCGCCCATCAGCGAGAGGGTGAGCCCCTCCACCTGCCAGCCCGCCTCCACCAGCAGGGCCGCCGTGAGAGAGCTGTCCACCCCGCCAGAGAGGCCCACCACCACCTGATGATCGCCAGGCCACTGGCGCAGCCGCTCCAAGGTGGCGGCGCCAGCGGGGGTGCAGGGGCCTTCCGCCAGGGAGGTGTGCTGGGAGGGCAGGAAAGTGGGGGAAGAGGTCATGGCGCCTGATGCGGCTGGAGAGGGGCTGGGCAGAGCGCCATCTCCTCCCATGATGGAGCCCCGCGACTCGCCCCGCCGTGTCGGCCTCCCCGCCCTTTTCCCAGTCTCCTGGATGGATGCCAACAGCCTGGCCTTCTCGGGATGCGGACCACCTCTTGGTGAGCTGCGCCCAGATGGCGGCCCTGGAGGGGGAGCTCTTTGCCAGTGGCCTGCCGGTGGAAGCCCTGATGGAAAAAGCGGCCCTGGCGGTGAGCCGGCGGCTGCTGGAGGGCACCCCACCCCGCCCGGGGCATCCGCTGGCGGCAGGGGTTGTGGTGTTGGTGGGGCCCGGGCACAACGGAGGCGATGGGTTGGTGGTGGCCCGAGAGCTGCACCTAGCGGGCGTGCCCGTGCGGCTGTGGTGCCCCTTTGAGCGGCGCAAGCCCCTTACGGAGCGCCATTGGAGCCATGCCCTTTGGCTTGGGATCCCCGTGCTGGAGGAGCCCCCCGATCCAGGAGATGGTGGCCTCTGGATCGATGCCCTCTTCGGCAATGGCCAGAGCCGGCCGCCGGGAGAGGCGATCGAGAGCCTGCTGGGGGCTCGGGAGCGGGCGGGGGCCGGAGCTGTGGTGGCGATCGATGTGCCCACCGGCCTCTGCGGCGACACCGGGCGCGTGCTGGGCCGGCAGGCCGCCCGAGCCGATCTTACGCTCTGCATCGGCCTCTGGAAGATGGGCCTGGTGCAGGACCCTGCCCTGAGCTGGGTGGGGCGGCTGGAGCGGGTGGATCTGGGGCTTCCCCGGGCCCTCCTCGCCACCCTGCCCCTGGAGCAACCCCTGGGCCTGGGCGGACCCGGTGGGGGCCAGGAAGACAGAGCAAGGGCTCCTTGGCCCAAGCCAGATCCCGCCGCGGGCAAATACGAGCGGGGGCGATTGCTGGTGATCGCCGGTAGCGACACCTACCGCGGCGCCGCCCACCTGGCCTTGGCAGGCGCCTCAGCCTCGGGGGTGGGCAGTCTGAGAGCGGTTGTCCCCCCCCAGGTGGCCGACCACCTATGGATGGTGATGCCCCATGTGGTTCTGGAGCAGAGGCCCCTAGCGGAAGGGGGTTTAGAGCGGCTGGATGCGGTGCTGGTGGGGCCTGGGCTGGGCCCGCTGGCGGCAGAAGCCAGCAAAAACGGGGATCGGGAACCCTGGTGGGAAGACCTGCAGGCATTCCCGGGGCTGCTCGTGGTGGATGCCGATGGTCTCAACCGGATCCAGCCGGCCTGGCTGAGGGAACGGGCCGGCCCCACCTGGATCACCCCCCACGCGGGAGAATTCAGCCGGCTCTGGCCAGATCTGGCAGCACTCCCTCCCCTGGAAGCCGCCAGCGTGGCAGCGAGGGGCACCGGAGCCACCGTGCTGCTCAAGGGCGCCCGGACCGTCATCGCTGCATCGGACGGGCGCCGCTGGCAGCTGATGAAAGCATGTGGGGAGGTGGCCCGGGCGGGGCTTGGGGATGGTTTGGCCGGCTATGCGGCTGGGCTGGGAGCTCTGTTTGCCGCGCTAGGGAGGAGCAAACCGGACGGCTGCGGGCTGGCAGTGGCAGCCCTTGATCACGCCACCGCCGGATGCCAGGTCGCAGGAGCGAAGGAGCCTGGGGAAGCGACACCTCTTGCCGTGATCAGGAAGCTATCGAGGAGCTAGAGCAATAGTCGAAGGGGATCAAGGGGCCATCAAGCGTTGCCGGGCAAGCACAAGTTGAGTAAGCACAATCGTTCCGGTGAAAAAACATGCTGGGAGAAGACCCAGCCGCTGGCGCAGCCAGCGCACCCAAGAACCAAACAACAAGGCTATTGCAGGTAGGCCGACAAGAAAATAATATGGTGTGGTGAATGGAGGGGAAAGATCGGCCGCCAATGAGAAGAGAAAAACCAGAAAAAGGCCCGTAAGAAGATAGCCAACGTCTCCGCTCAAAAATGAACGAATACGATCCCAGGCAAACAACCGAGTCTTCAACTTTGGCGCCACCAAAACAGGAGTCAGGCAAAGCAGCAGCCCCAAAGAAGTGATGTAGGGAAGTTGACGCGATACAATAACTCCGGGGAACAATCCCATGAGAAAATTGTTAAGAGTGCTGAGTACAGGAACAACTTTAACCCAGTCATTGGTCTGAATTTGCTTATCTACCGTGCCAAAAAAGATCTGCAAAAAAGGCCACACCAACAATAGAGCAGCAACAATGATCGTGGGCAGGCGAGAGAAGCTAATCCGGCGCTCAAAGAAATCCCACACGAGAAGAATCATGGCGTAAAGCAACCCGTAATAATGGGTGAGACCAAGCAGCAAACATGAACCATAAAACAGAAACTTCAATGCAAACCCTTGCCGAGAAGTTTCTGATCGGAGAGCCATGCTGGCAAGGATGGCAGCCGAAGCAAGGCAAACCATCAACGCGTAGGGGCGGACCGTGGCAGAAAAATACGTGAATAAGGGATTAGACGCAATGAGCAGCAGGGGGGCAATGAAAGTGATCGGCCGAGAGCGAGAATGAAACAGTGTGAATAGAAGGATGGTCAGCAGTGCAAAAATATAAGAAAGCACGCGGAGCGAGTGGATGGCATCTCCCGCAAACGAAGACCAAACCCTGATGAAAAGGTAATAAAGAGGAGGATGATTATCGTTGGTGAGGATATGTGAGACCAATTCGCCATAGGACTGGCGAATTGCTAGAAGCGTCCAATTCTCATCCGGGTGGATCCCGCGGGGGGGCAGGAAGCGAAGGCCCCAGCTGAGCTGGAAGGACAGCACGGAGGCGATTAGGGCACGCCACCAAGGTGCATTTAATGGGTTGCGGTGCAGCATTTTGGTTCGCAGCAACAGCTTTGCTTACTGTTGTTTTGGTGAAGAATTATACGACTCGCCCATCTCAGCCCCCAACAGTCGCCGTTGCCACCCAAGGGGGTTCGACCAGCGCGGAGAATGGTGCCTCACGCCCTATACGGAAAGGAGATGAGCGCCTCCCCCCTGCCCCCCGCAGACCTGTTGCCCGCCTATCGGGCCGCCGCGCTCGAGCGGGAGGTCCTTGGAGTGCCCCCATTGCCGCTCTCCGCCCCCCAGGCCCAGGCCCTCACGGAGTTGCTGCAGGCCCCGCCAGCTGGAGAGGAAAAGGCTCTGCTGCACCTGCTGAGCGAACGCATTCCTCCGGGCGTGGATGAGGCGGCCTATGTGAAGGCCAGCTGGTTGAGCGCCGTGGCCCAGGGCCAGGCCGTCTGCGCCCTGCTGAACCCTGTGGAAGCCGTGGGGCTGCTGGCCACCATGATCGGCGGCTACAACGTGGGCGCCCTAATCAGTCTGCTCTCCAGCCCCGATCCCAGCATTGCGGAGGCCGCCGCCACGGGCCTGAGCCGCACGCTGCTTGTCTACGACGCTTACAACGAGGTGCTCGAGCTGGCTGAGAGCAACCCCCACGCCAAGCGCGTGATCGACAGCTGGGCCGCCGCCGAGTGGTTCACCACCCGGCCGGCTCTACCGGCTGAAATCACCGTGACGGTCTTCAAGGTGGAGGGGGAAACCAATACGGACGATCTCTCTCCCGCCACCCACGCCACCACGCGCCCGGACATTCCCCTGCATGCCAACGCCATGCTGGAAACCCGCATGCCCGGCGGCCTGGAGCTGATCGCCGAGCTGAAGGGCAAGGGCCACCCGGTGGCCTACGTGGGCGATGTGGTGGGCACGGGGAGCTCCCGCAAATCGGCGATCAACTCGGTGCTCTGGCACACCGGCACCGACATCCCCCACGTGCCCAACAAGCGCAGCGGCGGCGTGGTGTTGGGCGGCAAGATCGCGCCGATCTTCTTCAACACCGCCGAAGACTCTGGCGCCCTGCCGATCGAATGCGACGTGAGCGCCCTCCACTCCGGCGATGTGATCACGATTCGCCCCTACGCCGGCACGATCGAGCGCGCTGCCGGGGAGCCGGGGGCTGGGGAGATCGTGGCCCGCTTCACGCTCAAGCCCAGCACGATCACCGATGAGGTGCGGGCCGGTGGCCGCATCCCCCTCCTGATCGGCCGCACGCTGACAGACAAGGTGCGCGCCCAGCTGGGCCTTCCCGCCAGCGAGGTGTTCATCCGCCCACTGGCCCCGGCAGACAGCGGCAAGGGTTACACCCTGGCCCAAAAGATGGTGGGCAAGGCCTGCGGCCTGCCCGGCCTGCGGCCCGGCACCAGCTGCGAGCCCTTGATGACCACCGTAGGTTCGCAGGACACCACCGGGCCCATGACCCGCGATGAGATGAAGGAACTGGCCTGCCTGGGCTTCTCCGCTGATCTGGTGAGGCAGAGCTTTTGCCACACGGCGGCCTATCCCAAGCCGGTGGATCTCAAAACCCACGCCGAGCTACCGGATTTCATGGCGTCGCGTGGCGGGGTGGCCCTGCGTCCCGGC
>JBJTUM010000129.1:0-19825 GCA_046080725.1 Cyanobium sp.
AGCCGCTCCGCCAGCAAGGGCAGCCGCTCCAGGCCTCTGTGTGGCGGTAGGCCTTCTTCACCAGTTAGAGGCCTTGGGCCTGGAAGCGCGGCTCAAATGGCCCAACGACCTCCTGCTCCAGGGGCGGGATGGGCAATGGCGCAAACTGGCTGGCCTTCTGTCCGGACTCCGTCTGCGGGGGGCAACGGTTCGGTGGTCCCGCATTGGCCTCGGTTTCAATGGCTGCAACCCGGTGCCCAGGGGAGCAACCAATCTGGTGGCAGCCCTGGGCCGAACCCGTGCCCGACCGCGTTATCTACTGCCAAGGGTCTTTGCCGCCCTGGATTGGGCCATGGCCTCGGCAGAAGAGCCGGAACGGGTCAGGCAAGAAGCGGAAGCCCGTCTCTGGCTTCCCACGCGGGATCTCACCATCAACAACACATGCTGGCGCGTTCAGGGGCTCACCCGCCAAGGGGGATTGGCCCTGGTTTCCTGGGATGGCCGGCAAAGCGTCCTGCACCGTTCCTGGCCAGAGGGTGGCCACAGTCCTTACATTGGCGTCGATTGTTTGGACGAATCGGACGCGAGTTAAACCGCTCACGCTCCGCCTCCCTCCCGGTTTGCACTCCCGCCATGCTCCATCGTCTTCGCCCGTTGTTGCTGGCCGTTGTCTGTGGAGCCCCCCTGGCAGGGTCCACTCTGGTGCTGGCCCAGTCTGAAGGAGGAGGCACCCCGGCACCCGCCGAGAGTTGGCAGGGGTCGCCGTCCCCTGCCCTGACCCCACCACCTCCGATCTCTCCCGAGCCTGCCCCAGCTGCAGAGTTGCCCACCCCCAGGCCCGCCCTGCCTACACCAGCCCCCTCTACGGCAGAGAGCCCGGAGCTCCTCCGCCCGTCGCTCGAGCAGCTCCCCAAAGACCGCCCCCAACGCTTTGATGCTTCTCTCGATGCCCTGGTTCGGGATGGCATCGTGACACCCAAGGAACGGGTGAGGGTGCGGGGGGCGTTGGTGCTGGATCCGGTGCCTGGGCTAAGGAAGCAAGCTTGTGGGAGTGGGGCCCTCTCTGTTGAGGAGTGCCGCACCGGAGTGGTGTTTCGGGGCCGCAGCCGACCCGACAGCGAAGCTCTAGGCCTGCCTGGAGCTTCCGCCCCTGCGGTGGGTCCGGAGAGAACGGGCTTCTTCGGCCAGGGAGTGGCGCAGGAAGGCATTGCCGCCTCCCCCCTGCCGCCCATCAGCGTGCCAGTTAACGCCCTTCTGGCCGGGGTGGGAGGTCGTTTTCGACTCACCGATGTGTTCCGTCTAACGCCGCGCCCCTCTCCCATTGGGGGCAATGGCAACCGTGGCTTGCTGTTTCCTCTTATTGGATCTGCGGTCACCACCAGCAACTTCGGCTGGAGGCTCCATCCGATCCTCGGGTCCTGGATCATGCATTCCGGGCGTGACTTCGCCGCTCCGGAAGGCACGCCAGTGGTAGCGGCCCTCTCCGGTCGGGTTGTCAGCAGCGGGGATGCGGGGGGGTATGGCCTGGCGATCGAGATTGAACATGAGCGCCCCGTCCGCCGAACCCTCTATGGCCACCTTTCCGAGCTCTATGTGAAACCGGGAGACAGCGTTCGCCAAGGGGAGGTCATCGGCAGGGTGGGTAGCACGGGCCTGAGCACCGGGCCCCACTTGCACTTTGAACTCCGGCTTCCCCAGGATGGAGGTTGGGTGGCCACGGATCCAGGAGAGATGCTGCCTGCCGACATGCTCACGGCCATGCGATTGCCCGGGTTGCCTGCAGGCGCCGGCACCCTATCCAGCGGGAATCCGTCGACCGATGCTGTGGCCCTTTTGATCGGCCAACTCCTCCAAACCCTGGAGCGGCCATCGGGTGGCCTGGGGACGGGCCAACGGCAACCTCCACCACCTATTCCCAAACAGGGACGTCAGGCCGGCTAACCCACGATCTGTCCATCGCGGAAGTGCACAACTCTTTGGGCTCGATCGCCCACATCTTTTTCGTGCGTCACCAGGAGGATGGTGATGCCCTCCCCATTTAGATCATCGAAAAGGTTGAGCACTTCCGCTGTGGTCTGGGAATCCAGGGCGCCAGTGGGTTCATCCGCCAGCAAGAGAGAGGGGCGGTTGATGATGGCTCGGGCGATGGCTACCCGCTGCTGCTGGCCCCCCGAGAGTTGATTGGGCCGGTTCTCCATCCGATGGGACAACCCCACGCGCTCCAGCGCGGCTTCCGCCCGCAGGCGACGTTCCGCCGCTGGAACTCCGGCATAAATCATCGGCAGGATGACATTTTCCAGGGCGCTGAATTGGGGAAGCAGGTGAAACTGCTGGAAAACAAATCCCAGTTGGCTGTTGCGGATGTCGGCCAGCTGATCATCCGTCAGGTCTGCTACCTCAATGCCATTGAGCCAATAGCGCCCATGGGTGGGTCTATCCAGGCAGCCCAGGATGTTCATGGCTGTGCTCTTGCCTGATCCTGAGGTGCCCATCACCGCCAGATAATCACCGCGGTTGACATTGAGGCTTACATCACGGAGAGCATGCACCTGGGCATCGCCTTCTCCGTAGACCTTGTCCACATGCTCAAGAAAAGCCAAAGTGGAATCCTTGTCCGTTGATTGTGACCCCGGCGCGAGGGAATCAGCCGATCGCACCGGCATTGGCGCTAGCCAGGGCGGCCTGGAGGATCGGAGTTCCAGCGACTGCAGAGCTGGCCCACTCAAAGAGAGGACTAGAGAGCATGCCGCCGATAGCAGTGACGACCACACAGCCCACCAGGGCGGCACGGAGGGGCTGCATGCCCGCAAGATTCCACTGAATAGGTGGATAGGCCTTCACTACATCGGAAGCTTCGTGGGGTTCCTTCACCACCATCATCTTGATAACGGAGATGTAGTAGTAAATCGAGATCACGGAAGTGACCAGGCCCACGATCACCAGGAGATACTGGTGGTCGGCCCAGCCGGCGAAAAAGAGGTAGATCTTGCCGAAGAAGCCCAGCATTGGGGGGATTCCTCCCAAGGAAAGCAAACACAGGCTGAGGCCTAGTGTGATGAGAGGATCCTTCTGATACAACCCCGCATAGTCTGCGATGCGATCACTGCCGGTGCGAAGAGAAAAGAGAATGATGCAGGCAAAGGCGCCGAGATTCATGAACAGATAGGCAGCCATGTAGAGCACCATCGACGCAAACCCTTCCTCGGTGCCGCACACCAAACCGATCATCACGAAGCCAGCCTGGCCGATGGAGCTGTAGGCCAACATTCGCTTCATGGAGGTTTGGGCTAAAGCCACCACATTGCCCAGCACCATGCTCAAAACAGCCAGCACGGTGAATAGCAACTTCCATTGCGCATCGAAGCTGTCAAAGCACCCCACCAAAATCCGCAGGGCGAGGGCAAAACCCGCTGCCTTGGAGCCCACGGAAAGGAACGCCACCACGGGGGTTGGTGAGCCCTCATAGACATCAGGAGTCCACTGGTGGAAGGGCACGGCTGCGATCTTGAAGGCCACGGTGGAGAGCACGAACACTAGGGAGAGGGCGGCGATCGGCGCACTGCTGCCAGCCAGGGACACACCGATGGACTCCAGCCCTGTGTTCCCGCCACTGAGGCCATAAAGGAGGGATGCACCATAGAGAAACACCGCAGCAGCAGCAGAGCCCACCAGCAGGTATTTGAGGGCCGCCTCGGAGCTGCGGGCATCCCGTTTCATGTAGCCCGAAAGCAGGTAGCTCGCCACCGAAAGCGTTTCGAGGGAGATGAAGATGCTCACTAGATCGGTGGCTCCGCACAGGAACATCCCTCCGAGAGTGGCGGCGAGAAGGATCGCTGCATATTCCCCCAGCGGTGTGCCGCTCTGCTCCACATACCGCCAGCTCAACAGCAGGGAGATCAAGGTGGAGCCAGCCACGACAGCCCTGAAGGCGATGGCCAAATTGTCTGCCAGGAAGGCCCCTAGAAAGGAGGGTTCCAGCGATCCGTTCCACTGGAGAGCGAGCAGGACCAAAGACGTTCCGAGCCCCAGATAGCAGAGGGGTGGCACCCATCGGCTGGCGGTTTTCTCACCGGCCAGATCCACCAGCAGACAGGCCAGAAGGGCAATCAAAACAGCGGATTCCGGCGCAATCGCTGCCGCGTTTAACTGCAAACCGATGTCGGCAACCACAGCGAGGGATCAAGCGTTGAGCGGACTGTAGCGGCGCCGGCGCCGTGTTTAGGCGCCTCCCGTGGGCTGCTGATTCGCGAAACGTTGCCCCGAAGGGCGCCCCGATGCGATATAGAGGGTCAACCGGTCTGATCCATCTCCTGTGGCGCACACCCTGGTGATCGTCGAGAGCCCCACCAAGGCCCGCACCATCCGGAACTTCTTGCCCAAGGACTTCCGGGTGGAGGCCTCTATGGGCCACGTGCGCGATCTCCCGAACAACGCCAGCGAAATTCCTGCTACTCACAAGTCCGAAAAGTGGGCCAACCTTGGCGTCGATACGGCCCATGACTTTGAGCCCCTTTACGTGGTGCCAAAGGACAAGAAGAAGGTTGTGAAGGAACTCAAAGACGCTCTTAAGGGCGCCCAGCAGCTCTTGCTGGCCACGGATGAGGATCGGGAAGGGGAAAGCATCAGTTGGCACCTGCAGCAGCTCCTGGATCCCAAGGTTCCCGTGCGGCGGATGGTGTTTCACGAGATCACGAAACCGGCCATCCAAAAAGCATTGGAAACGCCCCGGTCCATCGATATGGAGTTGGTGCATGCCCAGGAAACCAGGCGCATTCTTGACCGGTTGGTCGGCTACACCCTCTCCCCCTTGCTCTGGAAAAAGGTGGCGTGGGGCTTGTCCGCCGGTCGGGTGCAATCCGTTGCGGTGCGGTTGCTGGTGCTTCGGGAGCAGGCGCGCAGAGCGTTTCGCAGCGGCAGCTATTGGGATCTCAAAGCAGCCTTGGAAAGCCAGGAGGTGAGCTTTGAGGCCAAGCTGACCCATGTGGGCAACGACCGGGTGGCCGGGGGCAGTGATTTTGATGAGGCCACCGGTGCCCTCAAAAGCGGAAGCAAGGTCAAGCTGCTCAGCGAACAGGACGCTCGAACCCTGCAGGAGAGGGTGCAACAGGCCTCCTGGAAGGTGAAAGCGGTGGAGGAAAAGCCCACCGTGCGTAAACCAGTGCCCCCATTCACCACCAGCACCCTCCAGCAGGAGGCCAACCGAAAGCTGCGTCTCTCCGCTAGGGACACCATGCGCACGGCCCAGGCGCTTTATGAGCGGGGTTTCATCACCTACATGCGCACAGACTCGGTCCATCTGTCGGATCAAGCCGTGCAGGCCGCCCGCAGTTGTGTGGCCAGCAGATACGGCAAGGACTACCTCTCCCCTTCTCCACGCCAGTTCCAGACAAAGTCCCGCAATGCCCAGGAGGCCCACGAAGCGATCCGACCTGCGGGCGAGGCCTTCCGCACGCCTTCTGAGACCGGATTAGACGGCCGGGATTTGGCACTTTATGAGCTCATCTGGAAACGCACGGTGGCCTGCCAGATGGCCGATGCCCGGCTCACCCTTCTGGCCGTGGATCTGGAAGCTGCGGAGGCCACCTTCCGCTCCAGTGGGAAGCGGATTGATTTCCCTGGTTTCTTCCGGGCTTATGTGGAGGGCAGCGACGATCCCGATGCGGCCCTTGAGGGCCAGGAGGTCTTGCTGCCTGCCCTTTTGGTGGGTCAAACCCCCTGCTGCAAAGGAGTGGAAGCCGTCGGCCACCAAACCCAGCCGCCCGCCCGCTACAGCGAAGCGGCCCTGGTCAAGACCCTCGAAAAGGAGGGGATCGGTCGGCCGTCCACCTATGCCAGCATCATCGGCACGATTCAGGACCGTGGCTACGCCACCCTGCAGAACAACTCCTTGATCCCCAGTTTCACGGCCTTTGCTGTCACGGCCCTGCTGGAGCAGCACTTCCCTGAGTTAGTGGATCCGGGATTTACCGCCCGCATGGAGAGCAGCCTGGACGACATCTCTGCGGGCAAGACGCCTTGGCTTCCCTATTTGGAGACGTTCTACAAGGGCGAGGAGGGGCTTGAAGCTCAGGTGCAACGCCGAGAGGGCGACATCGACCCCACCACCTCACGCACCATTGCCCTCGAGGGTCTGCCCTGCGTGGTGCGCATCGGCCGCTTTGGTGCCTATCTCGAGAGCAAGCGGGAAGCGGAGGATGGCACCGAGGAGCTCTGCAAGGCCACACTCCCCCAGGAAATCACCCCCGCCGATCTGGACGCCCAGAAGGCGGAGATGCTGCTGAAGCAGAAAACGGAGGGTCCGGAATCCCTGGGGGAAGATCCGGAAACCGGCCAGCATGTGTATCTCCTTTTTGGCCAGTACGGGCCCTATCTCCAGCTGGGCCAGGTGAGTGAGGACACCCCCAAACCCAAGAGGGCCTCCTTGCCTAAGGGAGTCAAGCCTGAAACCCTCAGCCTTGAGGATGCTCTTGGCCTTTTGCGGCTGCCGAGGCACCTAGGGGAGCACCCAGAAGGTGGAAAGATACAGGCGGGTCTGGGCCGTTTCGGCCCCTACGTGGTGCACGACAAGGGCAAGGGGGAGAAGGACTACCGCTCCTTGAAGGCGGAAGACGATGTGCTCGCCATTGGCTTGAGCCGAGCCCTGGAACTGTTGGCCCAACCCAAGCGGGGGCGGGGGGGACGCACGGCCTTGAAGGATCTGGGGACGCCGGAGGGCAGCAGCGAGGCGATTCAACTGTTTGACGGGCCTTATGGCTTGTATGTGAAGCAGGGCAAGGTCAACGCTTCCCTACCGGAGGGCACCTCGGCCGAAAGCTTGAGCCTTGAGCAGGCCATCGAACTTCTGGCGGCGAAGGCGAGCACGGGAAAAGGAACGGGCAAAGGGAAAGCAAGCACCCGGGGGCGCACGACAACGAGGGATGCTGCCGCTCCGAAGACCTCCCGGGCTAAGGCGCCGGCCGCCGCCAAGTCTCCTCGCGCCACCCCAGCGGGAACCGCAAGGAAGGGGCCTGCTACCACCAAAACCGGACGGCTCAGGGCCAGCCCCGTTCGGGTGATCCGCCCGGCAGGAAACGGATGAGGATCAGCCGTCCGCCTGTGAGCTGGAGAGGGTTCAAGCTGTGGACAATGACCTGGTCTCTCCCCCTTCTTAGCTCGTTGAGCGGCTGTGCAGGCACGCCCTGGGGTGAAAGCCTTTCTGGCAGTTTTCCCTCGCCACCGGTTCAGGCCACGCTGGAGCAGCAGGCTTCTCTGGGCGCCAAAGGCACCGAGGTCGAGGCACCCTCTGGCACCCCTTCCCCAGGGCCCTCGGCCCAGCCTGGCGCGACTGCCATGGCCCCCCAGCGTTCCCCCTCCTCCGCTTCCCCCCCAGCGCCAGGAGCCAAGCCCATCGAGCCCCGGGGGGCCCAGACAGAGGCATCCAAGCCAGCGGAGGCCAAACCCAAACCTCCCTCCGTGGCCACCGCCCCTTCCCCTTACCGGGTCACCATCCGGCTGCCACTGGCCGACCCTGCTGCTCCGGCCGAGGGCGTGACCCAGGCGCTGCGAATGGCTGGGATCCCTTTTGAAGTGGAAACGATCGAGCGGGTCAACAGTGGTGCGTCTCCCCAACCTGCCCAGTCACCACAACAAGGTCCAGCCCCTTTGCCCTCAGTTCGTCCGGCCCCTCCTCCCCGTTGACCATGGGAACCCCTACCCGCCCAGGCCTGGATCGGATCCGGCGGAACCTCAGCCCGCGGCAGGCCCGTCAACTCATGGACACCGCTTATTTGGCAGCGGCGACGGCCCTGCTTTGGGCCGCGCTTTACTACTTGCCGGTGGGCAGTCCGCTGTTTCGCCTCGGCCTACCTCTGCCCCTCACCCTGCTCCAGCTGCGCCATGGCTGGCGTTGTGCACTGGAGGGGGTGGCGGTGACGAGCCTGCTGCTCGTGGCCCTGATGGGCCCGATTCGGGGCCCCCTCGTGCTCTTCCCCTATGGACTGCTGGCCCTGTGGTTGGGGTGGGGCTGGCGCCGTCGCCTGAGTTGGTGGATCACCTTGCCCGTGGGTGCCTTGATTGGGGGATTTGGTTTCCTTGTGCGCCTGGCCGTGCTCTCCGTGCTCCTCGGTGAAAACCTCTGGGTGCTGATCACGACGGCCGCGTCCCAGCTGCTGGATCGTTTCACAGATGTTCTTGGCCTGGGGGCCGGTCTGGACCTGGCCCAGGTGCAGGGGGCCGCCCTCGCTCTGGTGTTGGTGCAAAACCTATTGGTGGTGTTCTGTCTCCATGCGGTGGCCTATTGGATCTTTCCCCGCCTGCAGGCGCCGATCAGCGAGCCTCCCCCCTTGTTGCAGGCGCTGGTGAGCCTTGACCCCCTTTGAACCGAACCAGACTCCTGTGTGGCTCTCCTGGGACAGCGGAGCGTTGGCTGGCTCGCTGGCGGCAAGGGGGCCCTGCCCCCCAGGTGCTCCTGCTTTTGGCGGCCACCGAAACCGCTTCCGTGCCAGGGATCTCCGCCGCAGGAGCGACCCCGGAGTCGCGCCGAGCTACGGCCGCGGCGGATGCGGAACTGCTGTTGCGGGGTCCTCGGGGGGTCCGTCCCCACGCCCTGCCACCCCTCCCCGCTGGGGTCTCCCCTGCCCTGATCAGTCATGTGGTGGTGGACGCCCTGGCTCTCCATCCCCTGGTGGTGGATCTGGGCTGTGCTGTGGCGCCGGCCATTCCCCATCTGCGCCTGCCGCCACCGGCTGGAGTGGGACCCGCCCGCTGCTTGAGCACAGGAGCGGCGATGGCCCCGGAGCGGGTGGTGGCCCTTATGGATCACGGAACACGTTGGGGCGCATGGTTGGCGAAACGGGTCCCCCAGGCCCCCCTCCTGCTGGCCGAGTGCGTACCCGGGGGGACCACGACGGCCCAGGCCCTGCTCTGTGGCTTGGGCGTGGAGGCCCAGGGCTTGGTCAGCGGAAGCTTGCGAAGCCCTGCCCATGGCTTGAAGCGCGCTTTAGTGGAGCAAGGGGCCCAGAAGGCAGGGCTGGGATTGGGGTGTGAACCTGGAAACGATCCCCTCGCCGTGGCTGCAGCTCTGGGGGATCCCATGCAGCCCTTGGCGGCGGCCCTGCTATTGGAAGCCGCACTCGGCGATGTGCCCGTCATGCTGGCCGGCGGCAGTCAGATGGTGGCCGTGCTGGCCTTGGCGCTGGCCCTGGCATCCCCTCGCCAGCGACCCCGCCTCACGGCTGCAACCGCCCTGGCCACCACCCGTTGGGTGGCAGAGGAGTCCAGCAGCGATCTGGTGCGCTTGCTGCACCATCTGGCTCAGCGGTGGGAGGTGGAGCCCCTGGCTTTCGCCAGTTCCTTGCAGTTTTCGGCCTCATCCCATCCGGCCTTGGCCGATTACGAGGAGGGATTTGTCAAGGAAGGCGTGGGGGCTGGGGGGCTGGCCCTGCTCTGGGAAATAGGCGGTCGGGATCCCGAGGATCTTGCCACCAGCTGCAGTGCGGCCTGCCTGCAGCTCCTTCCCGCTCCTCCAGCCCTGTCCGGCCAGCGTCTACGGTCGCCTCATGGCTGAGGGGCAACTGACGCGGCGATCCCTTCTCGGGATGGGGGTTTATGGCTCCCTGGCCCTGCTTGGGTGCGCACGCCAGGGACCCAGGCTGGCGGCGCGCAGGGGAGATCTGCCCGAGCGGTGGCTGCGTCAGCTACCGAGAGAGTGGGGTGTGCGATGGCTGGAGGGGCCTGCCCAGGTGCAGGAGGCCTGCAAAGCACCGCTGGCTGAACGTCCCGCCCTGGTTCAACTGGGGGATGGCTGGGCGAGCGATCTGCCACGGGACACCTGGGTTCCCTTTGGCCATGACCCCCTCCTCACGCGTCTTGATGGCCGGGCCGCTGCCCCCAGCCGTCTGTTCCGTTCGTTGGGGGAGGCACCGCTGGCCTTCCCCTGGAGTTGCAACCCCTGGGTTCTGGTGTTGCGCGACAGACCGGATCTGGCGAAGCAGGCTCCCCGCGGTTGGGACCTCCTCCTGGATCCCACGCTGGCGGGCAAGGTGGTGCTGCCCTCCAGCCCGCGGGTGGTGATGGCGTTGATGCAGCAGGATCCGCAGCGGTTATGCCGGCTGCGGCGGCAGGCCCTGGCCCTAGACGATCGCCATGGCCTCCATCTCCTGCTCAGCGGGCCCGCACAGGCGGCCGTGCTTCCCAGGCAGCAGGCGGTGCCCCTGCTCCGCCGCGACCCCCGACTGGCCGTGTTGCTTCCGGACCAGGGCTCACCCCAGGCCTGGTCGATGCTGCTGCGGCCAAAGGGAGGGGATGCGAGCCCCCCCGCGGAGTGGTTGGAGGCCATCCTGACCCCCCCCCTGCTCCCTAGGCTCCTGGCTGCGGGCTGGGTTCCGCCCCTGCCCCCCCCTGCGCTGGCTGAAGCTCTGCAAGGCTTTCCTCCGGCCGTGGCCCAGCTGCTGCTCCCCCCCCCCGCTGTCCTGGAGCGCTGCCAGGATCTACCCCCCCTGAAGCCCCAGGAGCGAAACCGTCTTCAGGAGCTCTGGAACAACACCCTGGCCTGTCAAGGCGCCTAGCCCCAGAGCCGCCGGCGAGGGGGGGCCACCAGCCGCCGGTGCCCATCCGCCAGGAGCTCTGGGATGGGCAAATGATGGGGACACCGGGGAAGGCAGGCGCCACAGCGCTCACAGGCCCGTGCATCCACCTGCTCCCACCAATGGCCTGCCTGGCCGATGAGGCTGTAGCGCTCCTTGGCGAAGGCTTCCATGCCATGGGCAATGGCCAGCTGCCGCAGTCGCAGCAAGGAGGGAATAGGCACCTCCTGGGGGCAGGGAAGGCAGGCCTGGCATTGGCCACACCACTCCCCCCCGAGGCGTTCCTTGCCCAGGGTTTGGAGGCGTTGCAGAGCCTGCTGTTCCACCTCGTTGAGGGGCTGATGGGCGTAGGCCAAGGCGGCGGCCAGCTCCAGGTCGGAAGGAACGGCGGCGCCCACGGTCAGGGTGGTGATGCCCTTGGCAAGGAGAAACCGGTAGGCCAACGAAAGCGGGCCCCAGGGGGCACAGTCCTCCACCAGCTGGGGAGGGGGATCCTGAAGCCGCCCCCCCTTGTCTGCAGGGGAAATAGCCATCACCCCTAGCCCCGCTTCCAGGGCTTGCTTGGCGAGGGGCAGGCGCGAGGGATCAAAGAGATGGAGGTGCAGGCTGCAGAACCGGAAACGGCCGCTCTCCAACGCCCTGGCAATGAGGCTGTTGGAGCCATGGCTGCTGAAGCCCACCTGCTCCACGAGGCCTTCTCCAAGGGCACGGGCACAGAGGTCAGCTCCTGGGCCATCCAAAGCCCAACGCAGGTGGTCTTCCGTGTTCAGCCCGTGGAGGGCCAGGTTGTCTAGCCTTTCGATCCCCAGTCGCTGAAGGCTGCCCTGGAGTTGGCACCAGGCCTCAGCGATGTCGAAGCTGGGCAGGACCTTGCTGGTGATCACCAGATCGGCTCGCCGTTCCGGTTGTTCCCTGGCCAGGGACGCCAGGGCGGCTCCGAGAAAGGTTTCCGCCGGTCCATAGGCCGGAGCTGTCTCGATGTGATTGATCCCGATGGCCACGGCCTCAACCAACACGGCATCCATGGCCGCAGGGCTAGCTAGGGCCCGCATGGTGCCCAGGGTGAAGAGGGAAACGGGCCGCCCCGCACCGAAGGGACGCCGGATGGGTGGGGAAGGGGCTGTGCCCTGCCCGTCAGGAGGAGGGTTCACCATCATCGGTTGGGCCCTGGGCCTCCTCCGAGCCATCCCCTTGGGAGTCGTCCGGTGTTTCCTCCCCATCCGTGGGTGAGCTCTCGGGGCTTGCTCTGTGAAGATGGCGGATCAATTCCGCTGGGCTGGTCCGGTCGAGGAACCGGCGGAAATCTTCCTGATCTTCCGCATCCGCTTCCGCATCCACCGGGAACGAGGCATCCGCAACCACCTCTTCCAGCATCCAGATGGTGCTGTCGGTGCGCAGAGCCAGGGCAATGGCATCACTGGGCCGGGCGTCGAGTTCTGTGCTCTCCCCCGCTTCGTTGACCAGCTTGAGCACGGCCCGGAAGGTGTTGTCCTCGATGGCATGGACCACCACCCGTTCGAGCCGCAGGCCTGCCACAAGGAGGATCTGGGCCATCAGGTCGTGGCTGAGCGGTCGGGGGGGGCGCTCCCCGTTGATCCCAGCGAGGATGTTCTGGGCCTGGGCCTGATCAATCCAGATGGGCACCTGGCGGCGGCCGGATGGGTCTCGGAGAAGGACAATCGGGCTGCGGCTAGCTGCATCAAGGGCAATGCCAGCGACCTGCATTTCCACCATGGTGTGTCTGCTCCTGGGGTTCTCTGCTGTGCCACAGCCCTAGCCATTGTTTGATTATGACGAGCTAGCAGCCCCCTACGCCCAAGGCATGTTCACCGGATTGGTTCAGGCCATCGGCCGTTTAGAACCCTGTTCCCAGGGTGTGTGGGTGCGTGGGGCCTTCGGAGGGTTGGGGCCAATGGCCCTTGGAGACAGCATCGCTGTCGATGGCGTCTGTCTGACTGTCGCGGAACTGGAAAGCTCTGGGGAGGGATTTCGGGCCGATGCGAGCGAGGAGACCCTTTCACGCACCACTCTCGGGAGGCGGGCCTTGGCGCGGGCCCAGGTGAATGTGGAGCCCGCGCTTCGCCTCTCCGACCGTCTTGGCGGCCACATGGTCAGCGGTCATGTGGATGGCCTGGGAACCGTTCTTGGTATCGAGCCCTTGCCGGCTTCCTGGCGGTTGTCCGTAGCCTGGCAAGATCCCAGCTACGGACGGTATATCTGCGAAAAGGCCAGCATCACGGTGGATGGAATCAGTCTCACGGTGGCGGGCTCGGATGAGGGGGGCGAACGCTTTTGGTTGGCAGTGATCCCCCATACCTGGCAACACACCACCTTGAACCAGCGACGGGTGGGAGATGCTGTCAACCTGGAGGCGGATCTGGTGGCCCGTTATCTGGAGCGTTTGTTGGAGGATCAGACCCCTGGAGGGGGGGGGCAAAAGGAATCTGAGCCAGTGGTCACCGACCAATGGCTGGCCGATCAGGGCTGGTGAACGATCGGGCCTTATTTTTTCCCTGCCTCAAGCGGTAAAAGCCAGATGGAGCCGGTTTCCCGATGCAGTTCGATACGGAATTCCTGTCCTGGTTCCAAGCCCATTCGCTTGGTGTAGGCCTGTCCAATGAGGAGATTGCCATTCCCATGCACCCTTGTTCTGAAGTCGGCATGGCGGCCTCGGCTGAGATTGGTGGTTATGGTGCTGGAAGGGAGGGTGTAACCCTTTGCGGCAACCAGGGCTCGATAAAAACTCTTTTTCAGCACCCTGCCACTGGGCCCGACATATCCGCAGGCACGGGCAATCTGATCTTCTGGACGATTGCTTAAGGAACGAGCCTTATCTAGCAGGTCCTTTCCCTCTAGGGGGGCACTGGCAGGATGTCCATTGGCCTCGGCAGATCCCTGCGCAGGTCGATCGACCTTGCTGACCATTGGGGAGGTTGCCGTGGTGATGGCTGAACCAGTCGAACTGGCTGAGCCTTTTTTCGCAGCCATCTGCGCTAAGAGGCACTCATATCTTGATTTTGTCTGTAAGGCCTGCTTTTCGCAAGGAATTCATCCCATCGAAATTTACAACAGTGCGATCAGAGGAGATAAAGCAGTCCGTAGAGCACCACCCAGATGCCATCGACAAAGTGCCAGTAAAGTTCAGCAGCTTCCAGGCCGAATGGCTTGGAGGGTGAAACCTTGCCCTCTTGGCCAACCTGCAGCAGAACTACAAGGATGCAGATCACGCCAAGGGTCACATGGAGACCATGGAAGCCGGTCAGTGCGTAGAACGTGCTGGCGAAAAGATGGTCTCTCAAACCAAAGGGGAGATGGAAATACTCCACCATCTGGCCGATGAGGAAGGCGATGCCAAGGCCTGCGGTCACGAGCAACCAGAGACGACAGGGTTGGGGTTGACCTGTGAGGAGGGCGCGCCCGGCCCTATGGAATGTGAAGCTGCTGAGGATCAACAGGGCGGTGTTGATCGTTGGGAGGACTAGCTCAAGTTCGTAGTTGGATCCACTGGGTAGGGGGTTGACGGCACGAAAGGTTAAGTAGGCTGCGAAGAACCCCGCGAAGGTCATGCCATCAGCCACCAAGAAGGTGGCTAGCCCGAAGAGCCTGGCATCGGCATGCCCTTCAGAGAGAGCATGGGCAACCACCTCATTGGAGGTGGTTGCGTCGGGTGCAGCAGTTGCCAGACGGTCCATGGGAAGAGAGCGGTGAAGGAAAGGTGAATCAGTTCCCGGTCCAGAGGTCCTTGCCGGTGGCTTGGTCCAAGGTCAAGGCTCCAGGGACATGGCCGTAGCCGTAAGGGTGTTCCACCAGAGGAGCCTCACCAATCCAGTTTTCGACGGGCGGAGGGGAACTGGTCAGCCATTCGGGGGTCAAGGCGTTCCAAGGATTGTCTCCTGCCTTTGGGCCCGCAAGAAGGCTCCAGATCACGTTGTAGAGGAAGGGCAGGGTGCTCACCGCCATCAGAAGGGCTCCCACACTGCTGAGCTGGTTGAGTGTGGTGAAGGTGGGGTCGTATTCAGCCACACGGCGTGGCATGCCCTTGAGGCCAAGCCAATGGTGAGGAGCAAAGCAAAGATTGAAACCAATGAAGGTCAAGGTAAATGCAGCTTGCCAAGAGGCTCATTGAGCATTCTGCCGGTGAATTTGGGGTACCAGTGGTAAATGGAGCTGAAGATAACAAACACGGATCCTCCATACACAATATAGTGAAAATGGCCAACAACGAAATAGGTATCGTGCACGTGGATGTCAAAGGGGACCTGGGCAAGAGCGACTCCTGTGATGCCACCAAAAACAAAATTTACGATGAAGGCACAGGAGAAAAGCATGGCGCTATTTAGTGCAATTTTTCCCCCCCACAATGTGGCGAGCCAGTTAAAGAACTTGATTCCTGTAGGAACAGCAATGAAAGCAGTGGCAATGGTGAAAAACAAACGCATCCATGGAGGAGTGCCACTGGTAAACATATGGTGAGCCCACACGATCAGGCCCAGAAAAACAATGGCCATGATTGAGTACACCATTGTGCTATAGCCAAAAAGTGGCTTTCTTGCGTGGATGGGAAGAATTTCGCTGACCAATCCGAAGGCCGGAAGCACCATGATATAAACTGCAGGGTGGGAATAGAACCAGAATAAATGCTGGTAAACGACTACATTGCCCCCAAGGCTTGGATTGAAGAAACCTGTGTGAGCCACAATATCGAAGCTCAGAAGCAGAAGGGTTCCTGCGAGAACAGGGGTGGATAGAACAGCCAGAATACTAGTACCAAGCATGGCCCAGCAATACATGGGAAGTTGCATCATCTTTAGCCCAGGCCGTCGCAACTTCAGGATGGTGGCTATGAAATTAATGGCCCCGAAGATCGAACTTCCTCCCAGTAGGAGCACGCTAATGATCCAAACCACCTGAGCCGTTGCCGGAGTTGTGATGCTGAGAGGTGGATAGGCTGTCCAGCCTGCTTGGGCAGAGCCGGTGATGAAATGACTGGCAATCAGCAGGAGTCCCGCAGGTGGAATCAACCAAAACGCCACAGCATTGAGCCTGGGGAAAGCCATATCACGTGCTCCCACATAAAAGGGGATGAGATAATTTCCGAAGCCTCCATTCACCACAGGCACGATCCATAAAAAAATCATGATCGTGCCGTGAAGGGTTAGCACCTCGTTGTAGGTTTCACGGCTCACAAAATCAGACATGGGACTGATAAGCTCTGTTCGGATAATGCCCGCTAAAGCCCCACCAATCAAATAGAAAAGAAAGCTGGTGACGATATATTGAATACCAATGACTTTGTGATCAAGGCTAAAGCTAAAATACTTCAGCCACCCTTGAGGCTGGAGGTTCTCTCGGGGTTGAGGTTGAAGATTCAGATCCTGAGGAGAGGCAACAGTCATGGTCAGGCAATGGGTTGGGGATCGAGTTGGGCCACGGCTGCCGAAGGTGGGGTGATCGGACTGTTTTTCTCAAGCCATTGGGCATAATCACCTGGCTCGTGAACAACGACAGACGAACGCATCCCCCCGTGGTAAGGCCCGCAGAGCTCGGCACAAACCACTGGGTAAGTTCCAGGTTTGGTGGCTGTGAAAGTGAGAATCGTCTGCTGACCAGGGATCACATCCTGTTTCAATCGGAATTGCGGAACCCAGAATGCGTGGATGACATCATTTGCCTTCATTCTTAGTTCAACTGGTTGATTGGCTGGAATATGCAGTTCACCACTGGTAATATTGGCTTCGGGATAATGAAATATGAAGGCAAATTGAAGTGCGGTGAGATCAACGATCAAGGCATTTTCTCCCGAGGCAGGTCCAATTCCGCCCCAAACCTGAGGAGCTGAGCTGTTTGGATCGCTATTGGGCAAAACGGATGCTGGTTGAACGGTCATGCTCTCAGCCATTGGCTCAGCGTGGCGCATAGCACTATGATCATTTAGAGGGGTCATCCCCCCCATGCGCTCGTAGATATCGTAGCTATAAATGCCGATAAACAACACCACAATGGCTGGTATCGCTGTCCATACAATTTCCAGAGGAAGGTTGCCTTCAATTGCCGTGCCATCCATGTTGTCGCCAGGCTTCCTTCGAAAGCGAACAAGGCTGAACAGGAGAAGACCAACAATGCCAAGAAAAAGAATGGACCCGATGATGAAGAGAACCTTAAAAAGTTCGTCGTAGACCGGGGCGTTGAGACTTGCGGCGGGCGGCAGGAGAGAAACGTTCTGGCCCAGCCATAGCCCAGCGAGCACAAGAATCATGCCCACCAGGAACGTGATTAGAGAGGTGGGAATTGCCATGACCTTCAGGAGGAAGCGACCGAATTCGTTTGTGTGGAATTGCAGATGAGGAGTAAGAGAAGAGCGAACCAGTACACATGCAAATCATCTTATGAAAAGTGCTCTGGTGGCGTGGATCTTTTTGGAACACCAGCAGCATATGGCGCCAATTGTTACATATCTTCCTGAGATGTTTGGAATCCCTGATCTGAAAAACCCCGTTAGGATTTATTTTCACGAGATGTTTCGTTGTGTCTTTACGAACCACCCTGCGGAGGCTCACCACCCATCTGGTGATCGCCCTCGTGGCTCTTGTGGTGATTGGGGGAGCCACTCGAGTCATGGAGGCGGGCCTCGCATGCCCAGACTGGCCTCTTTGTTATGGCCTCCTCCTGCCTGGAAGCCAGATGAATGTGCAGGTTTTTTTGGAGTGGTTCCACCGCCTGGATGCGTTTCTCGTGGGTCTTGCCCTAGTTTCCTTGTTCGCCCTGAGTCTGTGGGGACGGCGCAATCTTCCCCCCTGGCTCCCCTGGTTTTCAGCCCTGGCCGTTGGATTGGTGGGCCTTCAGGGAATCCTTGGGGCTCTTACGGTCACAGGGCTTCTTGCCTCCTCCACGGTCACAGCCCACCTGGCAACGGCTCTGCTCTTGGTGGTTCTCATCGGTGGCCTCGACCAGGGCCTCGCTGAAGAGGCCCCTACCGGTTCGCCTCCTCCGTGGTGGCTTCCCTTACCCGTGATCAGCACAGCGCTGGTAATGGCCCAGTGCATTCTTGGAGCGTCAATGTCAAGCCAGTGGGCTGTGGATCACTGCTTCACCTCTGGTGAGCTGTGTGAATGGGTTATGTGGCACCGCCAACTCGCTGTTTTGGCAAGCCTTTCCGTTCTTGCGCTTGCCATCAGCGCGCTGCTGATGATCCGGGCTGATGTTCGGATCCGAGCCCTGGCTCTTTCCGCTGCCGCTCTTGTCGCCCTTCAGCTCACCCTCGGAGTGTTCACCCTGCGGGCCCAGTTGCAACTACCTTCCCTCACCATTGCCCATCAGCTGGTTGCTTCTCTTTTGATGGCCCATCTTGGTGCCCTCTGTGGCCGCACCCTTCGCGCCTGGCGTCCTGCCTCTGTCTCAATGGAGGTGAGTTGTGGCTAGTACTGCCATCCCTCGCTCGACCCGTCTTCCAGCCTGGCTAGAAGTGGCCAAACCCCGTTTGATCCCCCTCCTGCTGGCCACCACCCTTGGTGGCATGGCTCTTTCTGCGGGGTGGCCCCTTGATCCCCTTCGCCTGACTTGCACCCTGGTGGGCGGGGCGATGGCTTCCGCTGGGGCAGGTGTTCTGAACTGCCTTTGGGAGGAAGAGCTTGATCGCCGCATGCTCCGCACTAGCAAGAGGGCGATTCCTTCAGGTCGTCTGGCTCAACCACAGGCTTTTGCCCTAGCCATCGGCCTAACTCTTGGTGCGGTCCTGGTGCTGGTATGGGGCGTCAATCCCTTGGCTGCAGCCCTGGCCCTTCTGGGTCTATGCAGCTACGTCCTGCTGTATACCGCCCTCCTGAAGCCGCGAACCTCCCTCAACATCGTGATCGGAGGTGTGGCCGGTGCCATCCCCCCTCTGGTGGGTGCTGCCGCTGCGGGCTCTCTTGGCGGCTGGCCGTGTTGGTGGCTCTTTTCTCTGGTTTTGGTCTGGACCCCTGCCCACTTCTGGGCCCTTTCCCTCCTCTTGAGGGAGGACTACCGAGCCGCTGGAATTCCTATGTTGCCGGTGGTGCATGGTGTGGTTCCCACCGCCAATGCCATTGCTCGCTACAGCGCTCTCACCACACTGCTTAGTTTTGTAGGGATCGTGGCACTTCCAAGCGGTGGCTGGCTGTATGGGCTGCTGGTGTTGCCCTTCAACGCTCGTCTTTTGCAACTGACCAACCGTTTGCGCAAAGAACCCGAGGACCCGGTTTGCGCCCGCAACCTCTTCCGGTGGTCGATCTTTTACCTCTTCGGGATTTGCCTCCTGCTCTTGCTGGCACGCACCCCCCAGGCCTCACAGGTCACCATGGGGGCGATGGCGGTTCTCCTCCACCTCACCATCCCTGGCTCTGCCTAGATTGCCAAAACCATAAAATCGTTGGAGAAGCTCGGCTTGATTGAGCTCCACCACCTCAAGAAGCGCTTTGGTGGCGATCGGAAAACAGCCCCCGTTAAGGCCCTCGATGACCTATCCCTACAGGTGCCTTCAAGCTGCCTCTATGGCGTCTTGGGACCCAATGGTGCTGGGAAGACCACGGCGATTCGTATTATCTGCACTCTTCTGGAGCCAGATGCGGGAGAGGTCAGGGTTGCAGATGTTGATGCTCTGGCCGATCCACGTGCCGTACGTCGCTTGCTGGGGTACGTCGCCCAAGACGTGGCGATCGACAAAATTCTGACGGGTCGTGAGCTGTTGCAGTTGCAGGCGGATCTCTATCATCTGCGCCCAGTGCAGAGGGAGTTACGGCTCAAAGAAGTGATTTCCCTTCTTTCTATGGAGGACTGGATCGATCGTCGTTGCGGGACCTATTCAGGTGGCATGCGCCGCAGGCTTGATCTGGCTGCTGGGTTGCTCCATCGTCCGGCCGTCTTGGTCTTGGATGAGCCCACCGTTGGGCTGGATCTGGAAAGCCGAAATGCCATCTGGCAAGTCTTGCGCCAGCTCCGCGATTCCGGCACCACCATTGTGTTGAGCAGTCACTACCTTGAGGAAGTGGATGCCCTGGCCGATCGTCTGGCCATCATCGAAGCCGGTCGCGTCCTGGCGGAAGGAACCCCACATCAGCTCAAGCAGTCCCTGGGAGGCGATCGCGTCACGCTTCGGGTCAGGGAGTTTAGTGATGAGGAGGAATCCTCCCGGGTGCGGGATCTTCTTGAAGTTTGTCCAGGAGTGAGGCAGGTGGTGGCGAATCGCTCCCAGGGCTATTCCCTCAATCTGGTTGTCGAGGATGAGGGGGTCACGGAGGCCATCCGCTCCCGGTGGAATGCGGCCGATC
>JBJTUM010000130.1:0-5684 GCA_046080725.1 Cyanobium sp.
GCCCGTGGACCCCTCCGTGATGCAGGCCAGGCCGTTGGAGTGGTGCTTGCGGCCGGTGAGCATGCAGGAGCGCGAGGGCGAGCATAGCGCCGTGGTGTGCATGTTGTTGAAGCGCAGACCATCGGCTGCCAGTCCGTCCAGGTTGGGTGTGGCGATGGGGCTGCCGTAGCAGCCCAGCTGGCCGAAGCCCGTGTCGTCGAGCACGATGAAGAGCACATTCGGTGCCCCTTCCTTCGCCCGCCTGGGCTCGGGCCAGGCCGGGGTGGACACCTCCACCGTGCGGCCGATCACGCCTGGGAAAGCGGCGCCGGCTTTGTATTCGTTGAGGGGCATGGAATCGGCCAAAGGAGCTCCGATCCGTAAGTTACCCAGCCTCCATTCAGCGGGCTTTCACCCCAAGGCGCTTCGGCCAGGCCCCCCTGAGCCCAGGATCTCGGCAAAAAACAGGCCAAATCCGTGACGATCCCGCAAGCCCTGCCTAACTTCTAGGGAAACACGCCTGTTTGTCATGCCTTCCGGAGCGACGTTCAACGCCCCAGATGAAGGGGAGTTCGCCGCGGTCGAATCCGCCCTCACCCGCCAGGCCCTGCAGGCTGGCCGCTTGAAGGGCCTCACCCAGGCAGAGGGGATCGTGATGATTGTGCTGGGCCTCCTCGCCCTGCTCTTCCCCGTGATCGCCTCCGCCGGTGTCACCGTCATGGTGGCGGTGGCCTTTCTGGTGGCGGGCCTGATGGGCTGGATCGACACCTTCACCCGCGGCCGTCGCCTCACCCGCTGGCATGGCCTGCTGCGCCTGATCGTGGCCAGCCTCTTTCTCTACGCAGGCCTCTGGATGCTCCTGCAGTTCAAGGCTGGCGTGATGCCCGCCGCCACCCAGATCAAGGCTCTGGCCACCGCTGTGGGCCTGGTGTTTCTCTTCGAGGGCGTTGTGATGTCGATCCTGGCCCTCGGCCATCAGCGGGTGAAGGGCTGGGGCTGGGGCCTGCTCAATGGCGTGGTCACCCTGGTGCTCGGCCTGCTGATACTCACCATGAGCCCGGCGGGCCTCCTCTCGGTGCTGGGCTTGCTGGTGGGCATCAGCTTCCTTTTCAGTGGCTTTGATCTGCTCGGTTTCAGTGCCCGTCTTCACAACCCCACCGCCATTCCGCCCGGATCTCCTGCGTCCGCATCGTCCCTCTCGTAGGTGTCGCAACGGTGGCTGATCTCTTCAGCCACCAACGCGATCAGACCCTGGCGCGGCTGGCTCCCCTGGCAGAGCGCATGCGCCCCCGCACCCTCGACGACTTCGTGGGTCAGGAGGCCATCCTCGGCCCGGGGCGGCTCCTGCACCGGGCCATCAGCGCCGATCGGGTGGGCAACCTCATCCTGCACGGCCCACCGGGCACGGGCAAAACCACCCTGGCCCGCATCATCGCCGGCTGCACCCGGGCCCACTTCAGCAGCCTCAATGCCGTGTTGGCGGGGGTCAAGGATCTGCGGGTGGAGGTGGAAGCCGCGAAGGAACGGCTCGCTCACCATGGCCTGCGCACGATCCTCTTCATTGATGAGGTGCACCGGTTCAACAGCGCCCAGCAGGATGCCCTGCTCCCCTGGGTAGAGAACGGCACCCTCACCCTCATTGGCGCCACCACGGAAAATCCCTATTTCGAAGTGAACAAGGCGCTGGTGAGCCGCTCGCGCCTCTTCCGCCTTGAGCCCCTCGAGCCGCCCGCCCTTCGCCGGCTCCTCCAGCGTGCCCTCAGCGATTTAGAGCAGGGCTATGGCGGCCGCTCCATCATGGTGACGCCGGAGGCCGAAGCCCACTGGCTCGATGTGGCCAATGGCGATGCCCGCAGCCTGCTCAATGCCCTGGAGCTCGCCGTGGAAACCACCGAGCCCGCTGCTGATGGGTGCATCGCCATTGATCTGACCATTGCCGAGGAGTCGATCCAGCAGCGGGCCGTGCTTTACGACAAGCAGGGGGATGCCCATTTCGACACCATCAGCGCCTTCATCAAATCCCTGCGGGGCTCCGATCCCGATGCGGCCCTCTTCTGGCTGGCCCGCATGCTGGAGGCTGGAGAGGATCCCCGTTTTCTCTTCCGCCGCATGCTCATCGCCGCGGGGGAAGATGTGGGCCTGGCTGATCCCCAGGCCGTGGTGGTGGTGGAAGCCTGTGCGGCAAGCTTTGAGCGGATCGGTCTGCCCGAGGGCCTCTATCCCCTGGCTCAGGCAGCCCTTTATCTGGCGAACACGGAGAAAAGCAACAGCGCCCTGGGGCTCTTCGATGCCCTCAAGGTGGTGCGTCAGGCCCAGAAGCAACAGGTGCCCGCCCACCTGCGGGATGCCCATCGGGATGGGCAGGCCTTCGGCGATGGTGTGGGCTACCGCTACCCCCATGCCTACCTGGAGCATTGGGTGGCCCAGCAATATCTCCCTTCGGCCCTTCAGGGGCAGGTGTTCTGGCAGCCGGGTGCCGCGGGCTGGGAGGGGCAGCGCCAGGGCCTCCTGCGCCAGCGACGGGCGGCCCAGCTGGCGGCCGTGGCCGAACAGCAGGAGGAACTGGGCGCTTTTCTCAGCTCCAGCCCCGAGGATCCCCTGCTGCAGCGTTGGCTGGCCCGTCAAGCCGCCGCGGAGGGGGAGCGGCTGGATCTGCTGCGGCAGCGCTTTTGGGGGGATCGCCATCCGGGGCGGCTGGATCGGGTGCTGGTGCTCCAGGCCCGTTCCCTGCTCTGGGCCCTCGATCCCATCCGGGAGGCCTCGGAAGGAGGGGTTTGGATCACGGTGGAGCACCCCGAGGAGCTGGAGCGCCTGGAGGCCCAGCTGCAGATCCTCGATCCCCTGGTGAAGCCCCAGATGATGGTGGTGCCCCCCGACCGTCCCCAAGTGCTGGGCGACCTGCTCCAGCCAGGGGGCTGCTTCGAATGGATCGTGGGGCGCCAGCCCAACCTGCCCACCGACCCCCAGGAGTGGGTGGCGACGCTCTCTGCCCTGGCTGCCCCGGGCGCCCACCTGCGCCTGCTCTTCAGCCAGCCCAGAATCGGACCAGCGACCGCCCTCCTTTCCCTGCTGCCTTCCCCTGGCGGGGCCAACCCGCCAATTCCGCCCCTGCTGGAGCGCGCTGGGGTGATCGAAGCGGAAGGGCTAGGGCAGCAGGAGCTCGTTCCCCCCGGGTGGCTTTCTGCGCTGGAACACCAGGGGTGGCAGCTCCAGCAGCAGGCGTGGGAGGAATCCCTGGAGCTCCCACTGGCGGAACGTCTCCTGGAGCGGTGGTTTGGTGCCTGCGTTCCTTACCGCGCCTCCTTGGTGGCCGCCGGCTGGACCCTGCAGGAGATGGAGGCGCTGCGAAGCCTGTTCACCGCCCATCTCGGAGCTCGCCTGCCCCAGCTCCTGGGCCATGGGGTGCTGGAGGGTCGCTGGCCGGCGGGCCCCGCCCAACAAAAAAGCCCCGGCCGGGGCCGGGGCAAGAAGGGGTGAGCCAAGGCTCACCAGAGGCCGCGGATGGGCTCGGGGGCAGGAGCGGGAGCGGGAGCAGGTAGCCTCACCTCGGTAACGGGATCCACCACCTGGTTGGCCTGGATGCAGGCGGGCAGGAACACATACCAGGAGAGCAGGGAGGTGCACTGGCCGGTGCCAGGCTTGCAACCGCTGTTGTCGGTGCAAAGGGTTTGGGCGCCGGTGTAGGTGTTGCAGAAGTCGGCCAGACGGAAGTCGACGGGCAGAGCACGCATGATGCCCGCTGCCGAAATCGAGCCGTCCGCAGCGTCAGCAATGATCGCCGAACGCAGTGCCTGCACTGCGTAGGTGTTCATGCTGTAGTAGGGGAAATAGCTGGTGGTGGCCTTTTTGAGAAACTTCACCCCGGCGTCGGAATAAAGAAAGTCCGACACACCAACGACATCAACGTCGTAGGTTTTGTTGAACCCATCACGAACTTCCTTGGCAGACCAGCCAGAGCGGGCCAGACCACCGGCCAGGCCGCGATCGGTCACAGCACCGGTTTTAAGGAAGGTGTCGAATGCTTTTTGATTGGTGGACCAAACAGCACCGCCGGTATTCCAGCGGACAGGATTGGTGGCAGCTTGGGCTGACAGGGGGGCAACGGCAACAGTCAGGGCCGTTCCCACTGTGAGACCAGCGAGCAGACGCTTGAACACGGGTGGTTGGAAGACGACTTCTCTACGAATCTAGCCACATGTTTTGGATTTGTCTGTGTTGTAACGGCAATTTTTGGGCCGCACACCTGAAGGATTCTTCGGCCAACTGCCCTCTATCGCTGCTTGCCCCCTAGGCTCTTTGCGCTCTTCCGTGCTGCGCCATGGCCCTCTCGATCGGTGATCCAGCCCCCACTTTCACCCTGCCCGATCAGGATGGCAAGCCCGTCGACCTGGCCTCTTTCCGTGGGAAAAGAGTCGTCATTTACTTCTATCCCAAGGACGACACCCCCGGCTGTACGAAAGAAGCCTGCAACTTCAGAGACCGTTGGGGCACCCTTGAAAAGCATGGTGTCGTGGTACTGGGCATCAGCAAGGACGGTGCCTCCAGCCACGGCAAATTCATCAGCAAGTACGACCTGCCCTTCACCCTCCTCACGGACGCTGAACCCTGCCCCGTAGCCACCGCCTATGACAGCTATGGGCTCAAAAAATTCATGGGCCGGGAATACATGGGCATGATGCGCCACACCTTTGTCGTCGATCCCGAAGGCAAGATCGAGCGCATCTACACCAAGGTGAAAGCCGAAACCATGGCGGACGACATCCTGGCCGACTTCGATCTCGCCTAGCGTCCTGTCGTGAGCGTGCGCGTTAGGAGGCGGGCCGGAGCCGGGCCAGGCTTTCCAAGCAGAGCAGGGGCCGGTGGGCGACAGAAAGGCCCAGACGCTCCAGCTGTTGAGCTCCTTGCTCATGGAGCCGCCCCCCGTCTCCTCCCGTGAACACCACCCATCGGCTGCCAGCCTCCCTGGCCGCCTCGCTGATGGCCGCCGCCAGCCCCCGTTCCACCCCAACCTGCATGGCGGCAGCCGTGGCTTGTGGCCAGCTGGGATCGTCAGGAGGGGCCTCTCTCCAGGACTGGTTGAGGATCTGGGGAATCAGATGGGTGCCCTGGCCCATGGCCTCCAGCTGCAGCCGGAGCCCCGCCAGCAACCGTCCCCCCTGGAAGGAGCCGCCCCCATCCACCCGGGTCAAGCTCAACACCGTGCCCCCATCCACCACCAGCACGGAGGCCCCAAGTTCCTGCCAGGCACCCCACCCCGCCAAGGCCCGATCCACCCCCAGCCATGGCGGGCAATCCAGGAGTGGCACATCCGCCAGCCCCACCTGCCGTTCCGGCGGACAAATCCTTGGATCAGGGCTCGGCCCAACCGCCGCCCAGGCCAGGGGGAAGGCACCTTCGCCGCCGTCCTCGGATGCTGCCCCATCCCAGCCGCGCAGCCGCCCATCCCTCCCTTGCTCGGCCCAGTGCCAGCGGCTGTTGCCGACGAGGAGCCAGCGAGCCGTCTTGCAGAGGGTCAAATCCCTTCGCCCATCAGGCCAGGGAGGTGAATGCCGCACTCCTGTTTGAGCCCCCCGAAGCGGGTGGCCCGGCCGGAACGGTCGCCGTCATCGGCGGCGCTGCTGTGCCAATCGCCAACGGTGGAGTAGCCCTGGGCGAAGAGGGGGTGCCGGGGAAGCTGGTGGCGCCCCATGTAGTAGAAGATGTAC
>JBJTUM010000131.1:0-6147 GCA_046080725.1 Cyanobium sp.
CTCGAGCCGTAGCTGTTGATCACCTGTGCGGCCTGGGCCCACAGGAAATCACGCAGCCAGCCATTAATGGTGATGGCGCTCTGGGCGAAGTTGCCGCTGGTGACGTGTGACACCGTTCCATCGGCATTCACCGTTCCCCACACGTCGCTTTGCATCTTCCAGCTGAAGTGGAAAATCACGATCGAGAGGGAGTTGTACATCCAGAACAGCCCCAGGAACACGTGATCCCATGCCGACACCTGGCAGGTGCCGCCACGGCCGGGGCCGTCGCAGGGGAACCGGAAGCCCAGATTCGCTTTGTCGGGAATCAGGCGGGAGCTGCGGGCATACAGCACACCCTTGAGCAGGATCAGCACGGTGACGTGGATCGTGAAGGCATGGATGTGGTGCACCATGAAATCGGCCGTTCCCAGGGGGATAGGCGCGGCGGCCACCTTGCCGCCCACGGCCACCACCGAACCGTTGAACACCTCGCTCACGCCCGCAAGGGCATTGGGAGCGGTGGTGCCGGCGGCTGCAGCGTGAAGACCCTGCACCCATTGGGCGAACACGGGCTTGAGCTGGATGGCGGTGTCGCTGAACATGTCCTGGGGACGGCCCAGGGCACGCATGGTGTCGTTGTGGATGTAAAGGCCGAAGCTGTGGAAGCCAAGCCAAATGCACACCCAGTTGAGGTGGCTAATCAGGGCATCACGGGCCTTGAGCACCCGGTCGAGAACGTTGTCGACGTTCTTGGCAGGGTCGTAATCCCTGATCATGGCGATTGCCGCATGGGCGCCTGCCCCAACGATCAGGAAGCCACCGATCCACATGTGATGGGTGAACAGTGATAGCTGGGTTGGGTAGGACACCCCGATGTAGGGATAAGGCGGCATCGCATACATGTGGTGCGCCACGATGATCGTGAGCGAACCGAGCATGGCCAGGTTGATGCCGAGCTGGGCGTGCCAGGAGGTGGTGAGAAATTCGAAGAGGCCGTTGTGCCCGTTGGGCGCGGGGAACAGCAGGGGATCACCCTTTTGTCCCTCGAGGATCTCTTTGATGCTGTGGCCAATGCCCCAGTTCGTGCGGTACATGTGACCCGCAACGATGAAGAGCACCGCGATCGCCAGATGGTGATGGGCGATGTCGGTCATCCAGAGACTTCCCGTCACGGGGTTTAACCCACCTTTGAAGGTGAGGAAGTCGCTGTAGGCGGCCCAGTTTCCGGTGAAGAAGGCGGAAATGCCCGCTCCAAAGCCCGGGAACAGCTGGGTGAGCAGGTCCTGGTTGAGGAATTCGTGGGGCAGGGGAATATCCGCCACCGTGGCGATGGTTTTACCGTTCAACACCAGCGGCTGGCCGGCATCGATGGCATCCAGCAGCTGGGTGGTGGGCAGGGACACGTGTAGGAGGTGGCCTGTCCACGACAGGGAACCAAGACCAAGCAGACCGGCCAGATGGTGGTTGAGCATCGACTCAACGTTCTGGAACCACTCCAGCTTGGGGGCTGCCTTGTGGTAGTGGAACACCCCTGCGTTCAGCATGAGACCAGCCATGACGAGGGCGCCGATGGCTGTGCAGAGCAGCTGGTATTCATTGGTGAATCCCCAGGCTCTCCAGACATGAAAGCGACCTGATGTGATCTGAATGCCGTGGAAACCGGCACCCACATCACCGTTCAGGATTTCTTGGCCAAAGATCGGCCAAACAACCTGCGCGCTGGGTTTCACGTGCAGGGGATCGGCTAGCCAGCCGCTGTAGTTGGAGAAGCGCGCACCGTGATAGAAGGCGCCGCTCAACCAGATGAAGATGACGGCCAAATGGCCGAAGTGAGCGCTGAAGATCTTGCGTGAGACCTCTTCAAGATCGCTCGTGTGGCTGTCGAAGTCGTGAGCGTTGGCGTGGAGGTTCCAAATCCAAGTGGTGGTTTTGGGACCTTTGGCGAGGGTGCGGTCGAAGTGCCCGGGCTTCTCGAAAAGCTCGAACGTCGCCGGAACAGGGTTCCGGTCGACCATGCCCTCCGCCTTTTTCCCACGTTCTGGTGGGCTGATGGTCATCGAGAGGTTCCTCGAGGGACGGAATCGAGGTGGTGGTCCACCCCTTCGATGGCGGCTCGGCAAAGCCGAAGCCATCGGTGGGGCCCACGGGGGGCAGAGCCGCAAGCGGCCACTGCCTTTAGTGGGCTCCAGTCGACAAGGGAAAACCCTTGCATGGACTGGCGCTTTGGGCCCCGATAGGGGACCGCTGGCGAAAGTATAGGGGTCGAAAACAAGTGTTTTTGGCTGCCAGTTACAAAGGTTCAATCCCGGGCCTTCCAAGGCTATGACTGGCGTCTTAAGTGAGTTTTTTATATCGAATCCCCGTCTCTTTGTGCCCTTGAATGGCATATTCATCCGCGGCCGCTGGTGCAGCTGTGACGGCTCCGCTTGGCACCCACCGGTTGGGTTGCATGAATCGCTGAGCAGAATGAACAGATTGTGGGAGTTTCCGTGTGCTTGGTCGGCAGTGCCGTCTCTGGTTCGCAGGGATGTGGGGTGTGGCTTTGGTGCTGCAGATCCTCTTCTTCACACCTGCTTCTGCCCAGGCCCTGAGCTTTCCCTTCCGGGGAGGGGCCGCAACCCCCTCTCGCCCAACCCCTCGACCAGCTGCGCAGCGGCTTCAAGAAGTGCCGCCTCCGGATTGGGTGCAGCAACTGCAGGGGCCGTTGGAGGAGCGTGATCCGAGAGTGCGGATTCTCTCTCCTGCCGCTGAAAGCCTTCTCCCAGGGGGGCCTTGGACCCTGCGACTGGAGATTTCGGATTGGCCCCTGGTGGATGCGGGGTTGCTTGGCCTGGGCCCCCACCTGGTGGTCCAGCTGGATGGCCAGGTGCCGATCCCCCTTGTGGAGACTGAGCTGGAGATGCCCCCCCTGACCCCAGGCAGCCATTTGCTCACGGTCTATGCCGTCAAGCCATGGGGCGAGGCGCACAAGGGGCCCTACGCCCTGCAACAGATCCGGCTTCATCGACTGGCTGAAAACACCGCCACCCTGCCCCTGTCTGGCACACCCCAACTGATCCCGGTGAGTCCCACTGGCTCCGCTGGCGATCCTCCCCTTTTGCTCGATTGGCTGCTGCTGGATGCCCCCTTGCAAGGCTTGCGAACGGATTCCAATGGCTGGCGTCTACGAGTCACCCTTAATGGTGAGAGCGTGCTCGTGGACCGGCAGGCGCCGATCTGGCTCAAGGGCTGGAAAACCGGAAGCAATGCCCTCCTTCTGGAGCTGCTGGATGGCCGCGGTGAGCTTCTCAATCCCCCATTCAATAGTGTGCTGGAGGAGGTGATCGTGCCCGGCCCCGCTGGGGTGAAGCGTCCCGATTCCGGCCCTCTCACGGAGCTGGAACGGGCCGTTCTCCTGGGAGAGCAACCTCTCTCTGCCTTGCTTCCTGTCGCGCCCCTGGATGCATCGGTGATCTCCCCTGATCTCCCAAGGCAATCGGTTCAAGAGCTCCCTCTGCAGGAAGCCACTGTTCCAGAGCCCGCAGTCGAGGAGGAAGAGGAGCAGCCCAAGCCCGGGCCGCCTTTTCTCCCATCTCCACCCTCCGACGGCACGCTTCCCTTTCCTCGCCGGGCGGAGTCCTCCCCTGCTGTCAGCCCACTGCCTGAAGAGCATGCCAAGCCCCCTGCTGCTGAAGCATCCCCTCCCTTGCCCCCCTTGACGATGGGCCCTCCGCAAGAGCCCACTAGCTCTGCGCCACCCGTTTTCCCCCAGACCGCTCCTCCGATGGCCGTACCGGCCCGGGAGGAGGTGAACCCCGATGGCACTTTGAAGCGCGCCCCCCTCCCCGCCAGTCCACTGGAACGGTTGAGGCAGCGATGGAACCGATGACTCAGGCTGGCACCGCTCAGAAGCCCTTGGCGGCCATTGGTTTCAGCCCGGGGGCCGTGCCCCTCCTGCTGCAACTCCAGCAAGCGTGGGATGGGGTGCTCATCCGTTGGCCCCATGCGGAAGAGAGCCCAGAAGCCTGGCTCCGGGAGGTTTGGCCCACGGTGTCGGGAATTGTTGCCATCGGTGCCTGTGGGCTGGTGCTCCGCCTGGTGGCGCCCCTGCTGGGCGAAAAGAAGTCGGATCCGGCTGTGGTGGTGCTCGATCCCCAGAGCCGGTGGGTGGTGCCCCTGCTCGGTAGCCATGGGGCGGGGGGCGATGCCCTCGCCCATGCTCTGGCGGAGTTGCTGGACGCAACGGTGGTGTCCACGGGACACTCGTCCAGCCAGGGGCGGCTGGCGCTGGATGCTTTCGGCACCGCCTGGGGATGGCGCCGAGGCGAAGGCGACTGGTCGGCTCTCATGGTGGCGGCCGCTGGCCAGGAGGCGGAGGGTTCCCTGTCGGTGGCCCAGGATGGAGGCGAGAGGCGCTGGCAAGGCCTGGAAGCGGCGCGGGGGATGGCCTCTCAGACCAACCCAGCCGCCATGACCATCTCCGTGCACCAGGGTGAGGGGTGCCGGTGGCATCCTCCCTTGCTGTGGCTTGGGATGGGCTGCGAACGGCACACCAGCCTGTCTCTTCTGGAAGAACTGGTGGATACCACCTTGGCTGCGGAGGGTTTGGCCCCCCAGGGGGTGGCGGGATTGGCTAGCTGCATCCGCAAGGGGGATGAGGAGGCCCTGCTTGCCCTTGCGGCGCGGCGCGGCTGGCCCCTTCGGCTCTACACCGCCGAACAACTCTCGGCGGTGGCGGTGCCCCACCCCTCGGAGGTTGTGGCCAGGGAGATGGGCACGGCCAGCGTGGCTGAGGCCAGTGCCCTGTTGGCTGCAGGCCAGGCAGGCACGCCAGTGGACCGCTTGTTGGTTCCCAAGCGGATCGCTCGATCCCGGTCGGATCAGCGGGGTGCCGCCACCCTTGCGATGGCTCTGGCCGAGCGTCAGTGGGCACCCCAGCGGGGCAGCCTCCACCTGGTGGGCAGTGGTCCAGGAGCCCTTTCGTTGCTCACGGCTGAAGCCCGCCGGGCTTTGGCTGCGTGCTCCGCTTGGGTGGGTTACGGCCCGTACCTGGATCTGTTGGACCCCCTCAGGCGTCCGGATCAACTGCGGGTGGAGGGGCGCCTAACGGAAGAGGTTGGACGCTGCGAGGAGGCCCTCGCCCTCGCCCGGGAGGGGCTTTCCGTGGCCTTGATCTCTTCGGGCGACAGCGGCATCTATGGGATGGCTGGCCTGGCCCTTGAGCTCTGGTGGGCCCTGCCGGAATTGGATCGCCCCGCCTTCGAGGTGCACCCCGGAGTTTCGGCTCTGCAGATGGCCGCTGCCCGGGTTGGGGCACCCTTGATGCACGACTTCTGCACCATCAGTCTCAGCGATCGCCTGACCCCGTGGCCCTTGATCGAGCGTCGTTTGCGCGCCGCGGCGGAGGGGGATTTCGTGGTGGCGCTCTACAACCCCCGATCCCAGGATCGGCATTGGCAACTGGAGCGGGCCCGGGAGCTGCTGTTAACGCATCGCCCCCCAAGCACTCCTGTGGTCCTGGCCCGCAAGCTTTCTAGGCCTGGTGAGAGCTGCGCCATCCATACTCTGGGATCCTTCCCTTGTGAGGCGGTGGACATGGTGACCCTTGTTCTGGTGGGCAATGGCCAGACCCGCGAGCAGGAAGGATGGGTGCTCACGCCCAGGGGATATCTCTCTGCAGCGGGCAGTGGCTAATCGGGATGACAGGATTCGAACCTGCGGCCCCTTCGTCCCGAACGAAGTGCGCTACCAAGCTGCGCTACATCCCGTGAATCCAATCCTAGGAGATCGCTCCCATCCGGCCAGCCCAACCAAAAGATTTATCATCAATTGAATAAATCTTTTGGAAGATTTCTTGATTTCTGTGTGTGTTAGCCTTGGAAAAAGTCGAAATCCTTACATCAATCCCTGTATTGTTTAATCTTTTAAATAAGTCCCTCATACTTATTGCAAATAACCCCACATTAACAGGAAATGAAATTACCTTTAATGGTACTGTTAATGGTAATAGTAATTTAACCCTCAATGGAGGTGCAGGAAACTTAACATTTGCAATGGTGACATTATCGTTATAAGTCTGACTTCCAGTGGTGGTAATATTGCCATTTAATGATGTTGTTCCACCTGCATTAGTCAGTAAAGTTGCAGCGTTAACTGTGTTAAATGTGGTTGTCCCTGTACTATTTG
>JBJTUM010000132.1:0-29625 GCA_046080725.1 Cyanobium sp.
CTCAGAAACACCTCCAGTGAACGGCTCTCCTGCCTCCGCGAGCAGGGCGGCCTCCAGCTCGGTGATGGCCTGTTGGCGCCGGTCGGGATCATCGGCTTCCAGCTGCTCGGCGAGCTGGCCGATGGCGGTGGTGAGCTCCTGGGCCTCGATGCCCAGCTGCCAGAGGGAGCCGGAACGCTGGAGGGAGCAGACCGGCCCGATGGCGGTGGGACCAGCCGTGGAAGATCCAAGGGTGGGAACGGCAGGAGCGGCGGGGGACGTGAGAGGGGACATGGAATCGGGGTGAAATGATGCGGACATGAGGGCAGGGCGCAGCAAACAGCGCCGCTTTGGGAGGGGAACGATCGCTCAGGACGCGTGCGGCTCTGGCGAGAACGGAGGGGGCACCTCCATCACCACCACCGGCACGGGTGCGCGGGAGGCGCAGCGGCGGGCCTGCTGCACCAGGGAGGCCGTGCCAGCGCCACCTGGGAAAGCGATCACCAGCACCGAGGCGCTGAACGCTTGGGAGGTGTGGGCCTGGGCCTCCACCATGGCCTGCTCCAGCAGGCGCCGATTGCGGATCGGGCCGGCGCCGCGGCCATAGCGGCGCCACTCGGCAGCGAGGGACTGAACGCGCCACCCCAGCTGCTGGGCCGCCCGCCCGATGGCCTGATCGGCTCCACGGGCACCGTCATGAAGCAGCAGATGGACAAGCCGGCCACCTGTGCGCTGGAGGAGGGCGGAGGCGATGCGCTCCTGGGGCCAGACGAGATCACGGCCACCAGCGGCGACGATGACGACCGAGCGATCGGCCAACGCCGGCGGCGGCAGGAGGCCAAGGGAAGGCAATGCAGCGGCCTGGGCCACTGCAGCAGAGGACAAGCTCATGGGCTACAGAGCAAACGAATGGGGCAAGTTGTCCGAGGATTACCGATCCATCAAGGTGCCGCAGGCGATGGGCTCAGGGCCTTTGGCGCAGCCTTTATTCTACCAGTACAAGTGCACCAAAATACTGCCGAACAGCAGGCGGGGCGATGGATCTATGCAAACCGCAGCCATGGGCCAATGAGCTGGCCATCACATAAGAAATGCCACCGAATTCAGCCCAAACAGGCTCTCAGCCCGCGCAGCCGCGCGAGACCATCCGCGGTCTTGCCCCGAGGCACCTGCCGGCAACAGCCGGCCCCGCCACCGCAGCCGCGGGAAAGCAGCTGGGCCCACCACCCCAACACCGGCCCCGGAGCGGAGGGCGGCGGCGGCTGACCGATGCACGCCACGGCCCAGCCGTGGCACGCTGAAGGACGGCCGCTGTCGTCCCGACAAGGCGTCTGAAAATCAGCCAGGGGCCTCGCCTTGGCGCTTCCAGGCGATCAGCCCGAGAGGCAGCCAGCTGGACAGAGCCTGCAAGAGATGCAAGAGATCCAACAGCCCTGGTGGCTGGCTCGCGACAAAAGGCCCCCCCTCAAAGACCATCAAGCCCAGGTCCACGCGGACCACCAGAAGCACCTAGAACTCCCACTTTCTCTTGCACTTTCTCTTGCAGCCAAGAAAAAAGGGTTCCCGGCGTCGCCGAGAACCCTTGCTATCACTGATCGGGGCGACAGGATTCGAACCTGCGACCTAGTGCTCCCAAAGCACCCGCGCTACCAAGCTGCGCCACGCCCCGCGACTGTTGGATCATAGGCCCTGTCTGAAGCCCAGACTTGCGGTTGCCTGGGGGCGGGCTACAACAGCGTGTCCCTGAGGCCTTGGGCCATGCGGCGGCTGACATCTCTGGTGTGTTCGGCCCTCCTGGTGGCCAGTTGGGGAATTTTTGCTGTGGCCCGAGCTCAGCACCGGGAGACGGAGGTGAGCGATTTGGGCACCAACTCCACCCTGCCTAGTGCGCTGAGGCCTTTCTTCCTCCCCACCCCGGAGAATTTCGCGGAGCGTGCTGCTCCTGGCGCCATCGGGATGGCACCCCCGGGGGGAGGGGCTGGGGGTGAGATGCCTTCTTTGGGCTATCCCATCAACCAGGCTCCGATTGAGGTGAGCCCCTTTGGCATGCGTTACTCCGAATCGCGCGGGGCCTGGAGGATGCACACGGGCATCGATTTGATCGTCACCGAGGGCACCCCCGTGTTGGCCTCAGCGCAGGGGAGAGTGATCCTGGTGGATGAGGTGAGCGGCTATGGCCTCACGGTGGTGGTGGATCACGGCGGCGGCTGGCAAACCCTTTATGCCCACCTGTTTGAGCTGGCCGTGCAACCCGGTGAGGTGGTGCATCGGGGCCAGCCCCTGGGCCGGGTGGGGGAGAGCGGCCGGGCCAGCACGCCCCACCTGCACTTCGAGATTCGTCGGCGCCGGGGAGAGCGGATGGTGGCCCTTGATCCCGGGCCGATCCTGCGCCCCCAGATCCCTGGTGCCGTTGTGCAGCGCCGCTGAGGCTCCCGGCCTGCCCTAAAACCAAATCCGCATGGGCAGCTCACAGCTGTCGTGTTCTTCCTCTCCGACCCATATCGCCTGCCCCCAGGCACGGCGCATCGCTGAGCGCAGCAGGGCGAAGGCAGCGAGGAGGTCGGCGTCGGCCACGGCGCGCCGGGGCAGGGTGGGCCGGATTCGGGCAAATTCGCCAGGAAACAGGCTCTCCACCAAGGTGAGCCGCTGGAGCCGCCCTGCTGGCGTGGCCTTGCCGTGCTCCAGGGGAGTGCCCCCATTCCATTCGCGGAAACACAATTCCGGGTGGGTTTCCAGCAACAGGGGCCGCAAGGCCCGGTGGTGGTGCAGGAGTCCATCCACGTCGCGGATCTTGGCGAGGAGGTGGAAGCTCTGCAGGCTCAATCCCCGCCCCTGCAATTGGCGGCTGAGGGCATTGGCTTCCCCGTAGCTGGTGGCTGCCAGCACGGATCTCAGGGGAGCGGGAAAGACGCTGCTCCGCCTCGCCCCCAGCAGGGCCCTGGCCTGGCAATCACAGGCCCGGGGGCCCCGTTCAGCCAGCCCAATGGGGATGTCGATGGCAGTGAGGGGCAGGGGATGGGATGGCCCAACCAAGCTTCAGGCTTCAGCATGCACCGTGGCCTCCACCCGCTCCACCGGGCCATGGCGCTGCTCAGGAAGGCGAACGCGCAACCGGAGCCATCCCCCTTTGCAACCATCCACCCCCTGCAACCAGTGCCCGGCCTCAAAGCTCGGGTGGGGAAAGCTCGGGGTGATCACGGGAGATGCTCACAATGCTCGGGGCGAAGAGAAACACCGAATCCCCTAAGCGCTCGGATTGGCCATCGATGGCATAGACGCCGCCGGACACAAAATCGATGATGCGCTGTGCTTCCTGGGGGTCGAGGGCATCGAGGTGAAGCACCACCGTTTTGAGGTGTTGCACCGCTAAAACGGCTTCGGTGGCGTCTTCAAAACAGGAGGGGGTGAACACCACCACTTCGGGCGACCAGTTGCCAAATGGAACGTCCATGGCGGCAGGGGGCCGTGTGCATCCTTGAACCTTACCGAGCGGTGGGGTGAGCCGCTGGTGCATGACCGATCCTGATCCATTCGCCCTGACGGTGCTGCAAACGCGCCAGCCTGGTTTGCTTCTGGAGCATTGGCCCTGTTGGCTGCAGGGCCTCCCCCCGAGGCCTGGGGCTTCCCCTGGCGCTCTGGCCTTCCCCGATCTCTTGCAGGAGCTGCAGGACCATCTCCCTTGGCGCCAACCCGTGGTGCGGGTGTACGGCCGCAGCCATCCGGTGCCCCGCCTCACCTGCTGGATCGGCGATCCCGGTTGCCACTACCGCTATAGCGGCCTGCTGGAAACTCCCCTCCCCTGGCGGGAGCCCCTCCTGAGCCTGCGCCGCCATCTGGACGCTCACCTTGGCGTTTCCTTCAACAGCCTCCTGCTTAACCGCTATCGCGATGGGCAGGACCGCATGGGCTGGCATGCGGACGATGAACCCGAACTGGCCCCCAACCATCCCATCGCTTCCCTCAGCCTGGGGGCCAGCCGCACCCTGCGGTTTCGCCCCCGTCCGGGGGGACCGGGCGGAGAACCCTTTGCCGTGGAGCTCCACCACGGCGACCTATTGGTGATGCATCCCCCCACCCAGACCCATTGGCACCATGCCCTGCCCTCCAGGCAGCGGGTGCGGCGGGAGCAGCTCAACCTCACTTTCCGTCTGATTTCCCAACCTCTGCAGCCCTAGCCCAGGAAAGCGATCGCATCGATTTCCACCCGGGCCCCCTTCGGCAGGGCCGCCACCTGCACGCAGGCGCGGGCCGGGGCCACCTCGGTGCCAAACACCTCCGCATAGAGGCTGTTCACCGTGGCGAAATCCGCCAAATCCACCAAATACACCGTGGTGCGCACCACATGGGCCGGTCCCGCCCCAGCCGCCTGGAGCACGGCCTGCAGATTGCTGAGCACCTGCCGGGTTTCAGCGCTCACCTCCCCCGCGCCCACCATGGCGCCACTTTGGGGATCGAGGGCGATCTGCCCCGAGCAATACAGCCAGCCCCCCCCCTTCCCGTCCTTGTTATCGGGCCCAACGGGGGCTGGAGCCCCCGCGGTGTTCACAGCCACAGGATCGGACGTCACGGATGGGCCTCCGCCGTTGCAGGATGCATGAAGCGAGCATATGGCGCCGTTTGCCAGACCCTTCCGCATTGTCGGGCCCTCGGTTGACCGTGCAGGACCTCTGGCACCGCTATCCCGGCATGGCCCCTGAGGGGTGGACTCTGCAGGGCCTCTCTTTGGAGCTGGGACCAGGGGAATTGGTGGGCCTACTGGGACCCTCAGGGTGCGGCAAAACCACCCTCCTGCGCCTGATCGCCGGCTTTGAAACCCCCGCGCGGGGCACCATCTGCCTCGACGGCCAGGAGGTGGCCGGCGCCCATCGTTGGGTGCAACCCGAATCTCGAGGGGTGGGGATGGTGTTTCAGGACTATGCCCTCTTCCCCCACCTCGATGCCTGGCAGAACGCTTGCTTTGGCCTCAACCCTCCCCGCCGGGGTCAGCCCGCTTCTGTTGAGGTTCGCGATCGGGTGGCCTGGTTGCTCACCTTGATGGGTCTGGAGGGTCTGGAGCGCCGCTATCCCCATGAGTTGTCGGGGGGACAACGGCAACGGCTCGCCCTGGTGCGCGCCCTGGCTCCCAGACCCACCCTGGTGTTGCTCGATGAGCCCTTCTCCAACCTTGATGTGGAAGTGAGGCTGCGGTTGCGCAGTGAGTTGCCAGAGGTGTTGGGCCGTTGTGGGGCCTCCGGTTTGCTCATCACCCACGATCCGGAGGAGGCCATGGCCATCTGCGATCGGGTGGCCGTGATGCAGCGCGGGGTGTTGCACCAGTGCGGAGCCCCTCCCGAGCTGTTGAGCCATCCGGCAACGGCCTTTGTGGGGCGATTCGTGCTGCTGGCCAACACCCTGTCGGCACACCAGGAGGGCAGGGTGGTTCAGACGGATGTGGGCCCCATGCACCTCCTGGAGGGCTGGCCCGATCTCCGTTCGTCTGCAGGCGAGGCTGCCGAAGTGCTGATCCCCCCCGAGGGCCTTACCTTCAACCCCGATCCCGAGGGGGAAGCCTGGGTGCTGGGACGGGAATTCCAAGGGCACGATTGGGCCTATCTGGTGCAGTGGGGAGAACGGCGAATCCGCCTGCACCTCCCCCTGGAGGCGCTCCATTCCCGCGGGCAACGGGGCCATGTGGAGTTGCGATCCGACGCCTCAGGTTGGCTCTTCCCCGGCGGTGCTCGCCTAAGGGGTAGGCCATCAGGGGCTTAAGTCATCCTGGGCGTGTGGCCATCTCTTTCCCATCTGGCTTGCGTAAGGCCCAAACCCACGCAGGCAGGCGGCCCCGCAGTGGCTTCCCATGCTGATGGCTTGCGCCAGCGGCCAACCAGCGGCCAGACCCGCCGTGACCCCAGCAGCAAAGGAATCCCCTGCGCCGTAGGCATCCACCAGGGGTTCGGTGAGCTGGGGGGCGCCGAATCGTCGCTGGCCCGGCAGGGCCGTGCTGCCCGCGGCCGCTTCCGTGGTGATGGTGTGCTCGGCTGGCAGGGAGTCCAGGTTGGCGGGAAGGGCCTCCGCTGGATCCAGTGCGCTGCCCACGAGGGCATCCAACCGCACCCCACTCTCCAGCAGCACGGGCCAGCGCACCCTGGGGGTGGCCGCTAGCAGGCGGCAGCGTCTGGCCAAACGCAAACCGGCTTCATCGGTGGCGGTCACGAACACCCCATCGGCAGCCTCCAGCTGCTCCCAGGGGAGGGGATCGGTGGCACAGGGCATGATCCGCTCCCCCAGCACGGTGATCGTGCGCTCCGCCTGATCATCCACCCAGGTCACCCCCCTGCGGGTGGGGGCGTCCCTCCAGGCCACATGCAGCTCCAGGCCTAGGGCCTCCAGATCCCTTGCCGCCTGCTCTCCAGCACGATCGCGCCCGAGAGCGGTGAAAAAGGCCACGGGCCTCCCTGTGAGTTTGGCCATCTGCACCGCCACCACAGCCCCCCCGCCTGCGGGCACCTCCATCCCCTCCTTCGCCTTGCAGATCGCGCCGGGCGTGGGGATCTGGGCCACCCGCAGAAAGGTCACGACCTCCACATGGCCCACCACGGCCAGCTTCAAGGGGGGCAACACCGGAAGGAGTTGTTGGGGCACCAGGGGCTCCCGCTCCCCACCCGCTGGTGGGTCAGCCATGCCACCCATCCTTGTGGGCCCGCAAGGCGGCCAATTCCCGCCCATTCTCTGCTTGCACAAACAGATTCGTCTGCTGCTCCAGGGCCAGGGTCGAAGGGATGGTCGGTTGGCCGGCACGGCGCAGGGCCCGCACCGCGTCCAAACGGGAGGTGATGGCTTGGTTGTCGCTGGCGCAGGTCGATGCCCAGCGCAGGTTGGCCTCCGTGTATTCGTGGGCGCACCACACCCGGGTTTCGGAGGGCAGGTCCATCAGCCGTTGCAACGATTGGTGCATCTGTTCCGCCGTGCCTTCAAACAGCCGTCCGCATCCGCCGGCGAACAGGGTGTCGCCGCAAAAGAGTTCGTCTTGCTGGTCTGCTTCCAGGGCCGGCAGGTGGTAAGCCAGATGGGCACGGGTATGCCCGGGCATACCCAGCACCCGCACCTGGCGGCCGAGCAGGGCAAAGGCATCTCCGTGGCTCACGCTATGGGTCTGAAAGGGAATGCGTTCCCGATCAGCCGCTGCGGCCACCACCTGGCAGCGTGGCCAACGCTGGAGCAGGCCTGGGGAACCTCCAATGTGGTCGCTGTGGTGGTGGGTGTGCAGGATGGCCACCAGCTCCAACTGATGGGTCTCCAGCCAGATCTGAACAGGTTCCGCCACCGCGGGATCAACGACAACAGCCTGACGACTGTTATGGAGGACAAAAACATAATTGTCGTTCAAAACCGGTAAGAGAGACACCTTGGTGGCGGTCTCGCCTTTGGAGTCCGACAGGGCTGCTTGGTCCATGGGGCCAATCTAGTTCGCCCCTCGGAGAGATCCTCTCGGTAGTCTCCTTCCATCTCGGCCTCTGCTGCCCTACCCGTTGTGATCACCATCGCTCTGGCCAAGGGTGCCCTGCTGGCCGATTCCATCCGCTGCTTTCGGGAGATCGGCCTGGATTTCACCGATTTCCTCAATCCCGATCATCGCCAGTTGATGGTGTCCAGCCGCTGTGGCCAGGCGCGAGCATTGCTCGTGCGCAACGCGGATGTGCCCGTTTATGTGGCCTATGGGCAGGCCCAACTGGGGGTTGTTGGGGAGGATGTGCTCCGGGAGCACCAACTCCCCGTGGCTCCCCTGGTAGACCTTGGCTTCGGGGGCTGTCGCATGGCCGTTGCCGTGAAAGCCTCTAGTGGCTACCTGCGAGCTCTCGATTTACCGGCCCACTGCCGAGTGGCCAGCAAATTCACTCGCTGCGCCGAAGCATTCTTCGAGCAGATCGACCTTCCCGTTGAGTTGATCCACCTCACCGGCTCCGTGGAGCTCGGTCCCCTCACGGGCATGTCGGAGGCCATCGTGGATCTGGTGGCCAGTGGGCGCACGCTCAAGGACAACGGTCTGGTGTCCATCGAAACGCTCTTCGAGAGCTCTGCCCGCCTCATCGGCCATCCCCTGGCCCTGCGGCTGGATCAGGGTCCGCTGCAGAACCTCGTGGCCCGCATGGCCGCCCTGGTCCAAAGCCCCTCTCTGGCGGCCTTGAACCTCACCTGATGGCCTCCCTCGACATACGCCGCCTACAGCGACTCCTGCCCTATCTCGCCCAGGACAGGCGCCGGCTGCTGCTCGCTCTGCTGCTCCTGATCCCTCTCGCCCTGGCTGGAGCCCTCCAACCGCTGTTGGTGGGTCAGGCCATCGCCGTGCTTCGTGCCGAGCCCGTGCTGCCCTGGCTCAAGGGCCTTCCGGTGCCCCAGGCCCTGCGGGTGTTGGTGGGCTTGCTTCTGGCGGCCGTGCTGGTGCGCCTCAGCCTGCAGGGCACCCAGAGCTACAACGTGCAGGTGGTGGGCCAGCGGCTCACGGCCCGGATCCGGGAGGCCCTTTTCCGCCATGTGGTGGCCCTCTCCCTCCGCTTTCACGACAACACCCCCACCGGCAAGTTGGTGACCCGCCTCACCAGCGATGTGGAGGCCTTGGCGGAGGTGTTCGGCAGCGGGGCCGTGGGCCTCTTGGGCGATCTGGTGAGCCTGGTGGTGATCAGCATCACCATGCTCATGATCGAGTGGCGCCTGGGCTTGATGCTCATCGCCCTGCAGATTCCCGTCACCCTCGGCATGCTCTGGCTGCAGCGCCGCTACCGGCGCGCGAATTATCGGGTGAGAGAGGAGCTCGGCCAGCTCAACTCCGATCTTCAGGAAAATCTGCAGGGATTGGAGGTGGTACAGATGTTCCGCCGCGAAGGCGAAAACAGCCGCCGTTTTCGCACCACCAATCAGGCCTATCGCCGCGCTGTGGATGGGGTGATCTTCTACGACAGCGCCATCTCAGCCATGATCGAGTGGGTGAGTCAGGCGGCCATTGCCCTGGTTCTGGCCGCGGGCGGTGGCCTGGTGACGGGCGGGGCCATGGGCCTGGGCACCCTGACGAGCTTCATCCTCTTTTCCCTGCGCCTCTTCGACCCCCTGCGCCAGCTGGCGGAACGGTTCACCCAGATTCAGGGTGGGCTGACGGCCGTAGAACGGATCGATGAATTACTGAGTCGGCCCATCGACATCAGCGACATCAGCGATGGGGCCCGAAGCGAGGTGGTGCGGCGCAGTGCGAGCGCGAGCCACAGCCCAGGAGAAGTGGTGTTTGAGTCGGTGAGCTTTGCCTACCGCCCCGACGACCCCATCCTCCACGACCTGAGTTTCCGCATCTCCCCTGGGGAGCATGTGGCCATCGTTGGCCCTACGGGTTCGGGCAAGACCACCATCATTCGCTTGCTTTGCCGGCTTTACGACCCCCAAGCGGGCCGGATCCTTCTTGATGGCATCGACATCCGGGAGCTGCCCTTGGCGGTGTTGCGACAGCGCCTTGGAGTGGTGCTTCAGGATACCTTTCTCTTCAGTGGCAGCGTGGCCAGCAATGTGCGCCTCGATTGCCCCCTCAGCGATGGGGAGGTCGAACGGCTGTGTCTCGATCTTGGCCTGGGATCCCTCCTGCAACGGCTGCCGGCGGGGTTGGCCACCTCCCTGCGGGAGCGGGGGGCCAATCTCTCGTCTGGGGAACGGCAACTTCTGGCGGTGGCCCGGGTGGCTGCACGGGATCCCTCCGTATTGGTCATGGATGAGGCCACGGCGTTCCTGGATCCCTCCACGGAAGCCACCCTTCAGCGCGACCTCGAGCGCCTGCTGCAGGATCGCACCGCCATCGTGATCGCCCATCGCCTGGCCACGGTCGAGTCGTCCGACCGCATCCTTGTGCTGCGCAAGGGACAACTGATTGAAAGCGGGAACCATCGGCAACTGCGAGCGGCTGGGGGCCTCTATGCCCAGCTCGCTGAGCTTCAGGAGAAGGGGTTGGCCACCTTCTGAGCGCCCGCTAAGCCCCTGCAGGCTCGCCCTGCTCCAGCCAATGCTGGATCAGACCAGCCAGTTCCCTGGGCTTCTGGCACATGGGCAAATGGCCCGCCCCCTCGAGAATTTCCAGGTGGTGATTGGAGGCATAGCCCGCCAAGTGGCGCACATACCGCGGTTGCATCACCTGGTCCTGGCTTCCAGCGATCCAGAGGCTCGGCACGGTGAGCCCATAGGCCAGACGCGGCAATTGCCTCACCGCTCCCCGATTGGTGCTGCAGGCCAGCAAACCCCTAGCCGCCCTCTGATCCGCCATCAGCGGAGAGCGGAGGCGATCGAGCAGGGGCCAGTGGGCCAGTCCCTGCGGCCGAAGGCTCAATAGCAGGGAGCCGCCACGCCGCAATTGGCGAAAGGGGCGGGGTTGGAAAACCCCTCCCCCGGCACCGATCTGCACCAATCCCTTGAGCTGATCCCCCAGGGGCTCCACCGCATGGAGCGCCACACTGCCTCCCAGCGAATGGCCCACCAGCACCACGGGCTTCCCCCCAAGCTCCCGCTGCACCCATTCCGCCACCCAGCGTCCGTAACTGGCCAGGGAGGGCTGCAATTCCCGTGGTCTGGCTTCTGCACCAAACCCGGGCAAATCAGGGGCCAGGAGTTCCCAGTTGGGCTGAAGCTCCTGCGCCAGGTGTTGCCAGAGACGGCCGGAGAGCATCCAGCCATGGAGCGCCACCAGAGTGGGAGGATTGGCGGGTCTGGCGCTCACGCTCATCGGGGTTGGACGCCCAACCATGGCGCAAGGGGACATCGATCCGCGAAGATCGTCAGATTGCGTTGCTCAACGCCAGATCGCCCGTGCCAGAGGACCTACCCGATCGCGATTCGTTGTTTACAGGCCTCTATGGATCGGGCCATCGCCTCTGTGATCTGCCTGAGACGGCGCGCCTGGAGGCCGTGCTCAGCCTGGAGCGCCCGATCGACCTTATCGAGCTGGAAGCCCTCTGCGATGCGGTGGGCTGGAATCGGCGGCCTCTGCGGCGGGTGCGCAAAGCCCTTCAGCACAGCCTGTTGCGAGTCGGTCTCTGGCGGCACGACGAGCGCCTTCCCCGGTTGGTGGGGTTTGCCCGCTGCACCGGGGATGGGGTGGTGGAGGCCACCGTGTGGGATGTGGCCATTCACCCCCTCTACCAGGGGGTGGGTTTGGGGCGCCAGTTGATGGACTTTCTCATCGGCCATCTGCAGGGGATGGGGGTGGAGAGGGTCACCCTCTTTGCCGATCCAGATGTGGTGGAGTTCTACAGCCATCAGGGCTGGGAGCTGGAGCCCAAGCAGCGCCGCTGTGCCTTCTGGTATGCCCCGTAGCGCTCAGCCAGTCGCTGGGGATCCTCGCCCCGTCGCCAGGCCCTCCTGAGCTGGGCGTTGGCCCATGTGGTGCGCAGCAGTCCCAGCTGATGCCAGCGCCGGCCATCCACCCGGAAACGACCCGTCATCATGCGAATGGAGGCCACCCTGCGTAACCGCAGGATCAGATCCAGATCTTCCATAAGGGGGATCGGGGCAACTCCTCCCACTGCAGCCAGCGTCTGACGGTGCACCAGGAGTCCCTGGTCGCCGTAGGGCCGATGGAGGAAGCAGGTGCGCCAGTCCACCAGCCGTTCCATCACCCGCAACCCCAGGGTTGGGTCCTGAATCCCAAGCTGAAAGGACCAGCAGAATCCGGGACCGTGATCCATGGCATGCATCACGGCCTGCTCCCAGCTTCTGGGGAGGCGCCCATCGGCATGGAGGAGCAGGAGCCAGGGGGCGGACGTGGCCATCACCCCTCTAGCCAGTTGCGCTCCTCGGTTTGGGGGGGCCTGCAGCACCCGCGCTCCGCCCAGCCAGGCCACCCTGGCCGTGCCATCCCCACTGCCCCCGTCCACCAGGCAAATTTCAGCCACACACGCTGGAGCGCAGGCCAGATCGGCCAGCAGCGAAGGCAGCCGGCGGCTTTCATTCCGCGCTGGAATCACTACAGCCAGGGGACCGCTCATCGCCAGCGCAGCAGATCCTCAATCCGATCGAGATCGCTCCGTTCCGGCAAGAAGAACGGCTTTAGCCCCTCAGCGGCTGCAGCCTCCAGCGTGCTTGCCAGCACCTGGTTGGTTCCCCAGGGAATGGGGCGCTGGGCTCCGGCGAACAGCCGCGGGGCCAGCCGCTGTGGTGAAAGGCCGATGAGCCAGTAGCCCCCATCGCTGGCGGGGCCTACCACCAGGGCCGAGTGATGGAGCGCCTGAAACGCCGCAAGGAGATCCGCACTGCAGAGCTGGGGGAGGTCGGTGCCCACGATCACCAGGCGATCCATTCCATCCCTAGCCGCATGGCGCACTTGCCGCTGCAAACGCACCCCCAGGCTGCCCTCCCCCTGGTTGACCACCCGATCCGCAGGTAGTGAGCATCCCCAGCGCCTTGTCGCCCTGGGTCCCAGCCCGGTGAGGGCGAACACCACCTCCATCGGTTGACCCTTCTGCTGCGCCTCCCTAGAGGCTTGAGAGGCCGCCCAGAGGCCATGCCAGAGGAGTCTTTGCTGCACGGCCGCAGCGCGCCAAAGGCCAACAGAGACGGCCAAGCGGCGCTTGCAACGGGAGGGAGCGGGCCAGCGACCCAGCAGCACCAACCGTTGCTGCGTCACTCCTGGCGGGGGAGGTTGCCGGGCTTCACTGTGAGGGCCACGCTTCCTTCACCCCGTCGGACCCGCAGGGAAAGGGGTTGACCGATCTGGGCCTGGTCCACTGCCAGCTGCACCTCCGATGGGTTCTTCACGGTCTTCTCACCCACCTGTTCAATCAGGTCACAGGGCTTGAGACCCGCCCCATCCGCAGGACTGCCCTTCATCACATCCACCACCACGACTCCGTTGACCTCCGGCAGCTTGCATTGATCCGTGCTGCTGTTGATCTCACGGGCCAGTTGGGGGGTGAGAGCCTCCAGCCTCACCCCGATGTAGGGGTGGCTGGCATAGCCCCGATCCATGATCTGGGAGGCAATCTTGCGGGCTGTGTTGATGGGGATGGCAAAGCTCAAGCCAGCCCCGGGCGCTTGCCGAATGGCGGTGTTGATCCCGATCACCAGGCCCCGGTCATTGATCAGCGGCCCACCGCTGTTGCCTGGATTCACAGCTGCATCCGTCTGAAGGTAGGGCACCCTTTGGCCCTCGCCCACCGCGTTGGTGCGCTGAATAGCGCTGATGATGCCAGCGGTCACCGTGTTGTCCAGCCCCAAGGGATTGCCAATCGCGATGGCCCATTCGCCTGGACGCACCTTGTTGGAATCCCCCAGGGGCGCCACCGGCAGCCCTGTGGCCACCACCTTGACAACCGCCACGTCGGTGAGGGGATCGGCTCCAAGCACTTTCCCGGAGAAGCTCCTTCCATCCGGAAGGGTCACCCCCACTTGCGTGGCCCCATCCACCACATGGGCATTGGTCAGGACAATTCCATCGGAGCGAGTGATGAAGCCCGAACCCTGTCCCTGTTGCTGCTGGATGGAGGGGGCCTGCCCAAAGATGCCTCCCAGGGGGTTGAGGGTCCGTTTGACCGTGTCGATGCGAACCACCGCAGGTCCCACCTTTTCCACAGCCGCCACGATCACGTTGCTGCTGGGCTGCAGAGAGGGGGTGGGGGGGGCATCGCTGATGGGCTGTTTGTCTCTCTCGGCTCCCTTGGGTGGCCAGGCACCGCTGCAGCCGCTGAGCAGGGTCAGCAGGGTTGCCGCCGGAAGGATCAGGGAAAAGGGACGCGCATCCATGGGAGAAAAGTGGTCATCCAGCATTAAAGGGCAGGAATGAGCAGGGAGATCCCCCCGGCCCTGCTTATATTCCCCAGTTCGACGTGGTGGGAGGGCGGTGCAGCACGGCGAAGACCTCTGGAGCCAGGTGCAGGACGCCCTCAAGGCCACCCTCAGCAAGCCGACCTTTGAAACCTGGATCCGGCCGGCCCGCTGCCGCGATTTCCATGGGGATTCTTTGACGCTGGAGGCACCCAACACATTTGCCTGCACCTGGCTGCGCAAGCACTACCTTTCCCAAATCCAACAGCTGGCCTGTGATCTGGCCCAACGACCAGTCCGGGTGACCGTCGATGTGTCGCCCGACGATTCCCCTGCCCCTAGCCCCCTTCCGGCGACTCCAGAGTTGGGAGGCTTGGATGGGTGGAACGGCCCACGCGGGGAGAACGTCATCAACAGGCCGAAGGGACTGGCCGTGGTGCCTGATCTCAAGGGCACTTCCCGTGGTGCTTCTCCGGATCCTCCTCGGGAGGAGCTACTGGGGGGGGAAGCCGGCCTCAACCCCCGTTATGTGTTTAACCGTTTCGTGGTCGGACCCAACAGCCGGATGGCCCACGCGGCGGCCTTGGCTGTGGCAGAGGCACCAGGTAGAGAATTCAATCCCTTGTTCCTTTGCGGGGGGGTGGGTCTGGGCAAGACCCATCTCATGCAGGCGATCGGACACTATCGCCTGGAGATCAACCCCGAGGCCAAGGTGTTCTATGTCTCTACAGAAACTTTCACCAATGATCTGATCCAGGCGATTCGTAAAGACGGCATGCAGGCGTTTCGCAATCGCTATCGGGCAGCCGATCTGATTCTGGTGGATGATATTCAATTCATTGAGGGAAAGGAATACACTCAAGAAGAGTTCTTCCACACCTTTAATGCCCTGCATGAGGCTGGACGCCAAATTGTGATTGCTTCCGACCGTCCGCCGAGTCAGATTCCCCGATTGCAGGAGCGTTTGATTTCTAGATTCTCGATGGGGTTAATTGCCGATGTCCAATCCCCAGACTTAGAAACGCGGATGGCGATTCTCCATAAAAAAGCTGAACAGGAACAGATGTCCTTGCCGCGGGAATTGATCCACTACATCGCCGGCCGTTTCACCTCCAATATTCGTGAATTGGAGGGGGCCTTGACCAGGGCCGTCGCCTTTGTCTCCATTACGGGTTTGCCGATGACGGTGGAATCCGTTGCCCCCATGCTGGATCCGGGTGGAACCAGCGTGGAAGTTACCCCCCAGCAGGTGTTGGACAAGGTGGCGGAGGTCTTTGAGGTGGCGATCGAGGAGATGCGAAGCCCCAGTCGCAAACGGTCGGTGAGTCAGGCTCGGCAAGTGGGGATGTTTCTGATGCGCCAGAGCACCACCCTATCCCTGCCAAGGATTGGTGAAGTTTTTGGCGGCAAGGATCATTCCACTGTGATGTATGCCGTGGAGCAAGTGGAGAAGAAGATCAACAATGATCCTGCTCTGGCAAGGAGGATTCAACAGGTCAGAGATCTTCTGCAAATCGACTCCAGAAAGCGTCGTTGAATGGTGAAGCGCGCTTTGCTGGTGATGATCCAGCCCCCGGGCTGCAGCGGGGTGCAAGCCTTGATTTATAATAAGCTCCTGCCTTTTCTTGAGGATTCCGAATGGGAATTCCATTTCGCCGGTCCCGACCCTGAACTTGTTTCTGTCCTGACAGAAACGCTCAACTATCCGTTGGAGCGCTTGCACTACACAACGAATGTCTCATATTCGACGCGTTTTTCCATCCGTAAGAATCGCTGTACCAAGCGCTCTATTCCCTATGTGTTCTTTGGCCTCCTCCAGCTCCTGGCGCGCTGGTTAGAAAACCTCACGGGCCATGACGGCCAAGACTTTCTCTTGCGTGGTATCGGGGCATCTATTCGCCAGGCGGAATATCAGTGGAGTTTTGACCTGATCGCTGGGAAAAGTCCGGATTTCAAGGTTCTAACGCTTGTCAGTGAGATCACCAAGGCTGTAAACAAGCCATTTTTTGCTCTGATTGATGATCCCCATGGGGCCAGAGATGAATCAGGTTTCTATCCGAACCAGCCGGATTTGCAGAGAAAGATTCTTGAGCAGAGTTGCGGTGCTCTGTTCATGTCTCCCCTCACGAAAGAGCGCTATGTCGAAGCCGGCTTAATTGCTCCTGATAAAGCGGTGCACCTCACGGACAGCTACCCAGAGATGGCCGATCTCTACGTGTCGAATCGAAGCGACCTTTCAGCCCGTCGTCGTCCCAGCACCGGTCAGCCGACCCTTCGTATGCTTTATCTTGGAATGTTGCCGGAATGGCGTCCGATTGAACCATTCCTTGATGCTCTGACCCGTTTGCATGAGCAGAATGGATCATCTGTTTCCTTGCAACTCGATATCTATGGTTATGTCTATCCCGCAGCACGGCAACGCATTGAAGAACATCCTTTTCTTGCCAGGATTATCGTGATTCACCCCATGGTTTCCTATGCCCAATCCCATTGGCTGGCTGAAGATGCCGATCTACAGCTGGTGGTGATTGGCCCACGGCACCTTGATAATTATCCCTCTAAGTTTTTTGAATATCTTGGCCATCAGAAGCCTGTGCTGATTCTTGGTCCGTTGCAAAATCCCCTTAAGGCCGTGGTGGAGGCCTTGGGGATTGGGCTGTATGTGGATGGTTCAGATACGGATGCGATCTTTGGTGCTTTATCCACCATCCCTGAGGAATACACCTCCTTGAAAAGGGCGTATCAGGTCCATGGGCAAGCGATTGAGGCCTACAGTGCCCATCGTGTTGCTGGCCAGATCTGCAGCGTCTTCGACAATGCCTTGGCACGCCAAGGTGGGCTCAGCTCTTGGTGATCGGTTCGCTCCGATCCAAGCCCTCCACTTCCCCCGCAAACACTCGGCTGGCCATGATGTCGGCTGCTTCAATGGTCATCAGATCCAACTTCTTGAGGGTGGTATCCATTTTTGTGAACAGACGATTGGCTTGACGCATGCGGGCCCGATCGATGGCATTGCGGATCGAGCGAGCATTAGCGAAATAGGGAAGTTGCTTCCTGCGCTTGATGTAGTGGGAGAAAGCAGCCAATGCCTCCTCACTGAAGCGATAGTTCTCGCTGGCGAGAATCAACTTGGCGATGGCCAACAATTCGGATTCGGAATAATCGGGGAAGTCGATGTGATTCGCCACTCGAGATGACAAACCTGGATTAGACTGATAGAAGATATCCATTCTTTCTTTGTAGCCCGCAAGAATGACCACTAAATCATTGCGATTATTCTCCATCACTTGCAGCAGTATCTCGATCGCCTCCGCTCCGTAATCGCGTTCATTGTCTGGACGATAGAGATAATAGGCTTCATCAATAAACAGCACGCCACCCATGGCCTTTTTGAGCATCTCTTTGGTTTTTGGGGCGGTATGGCCGATGTACTGGCCCACCAGGTCATCTCTAGTGGCTGTGACGACATGCCCCTTTTTGACATAGCCAAGGCGATGGAGGATCTTGGACATCCTTTCTGCCACAGTCGTCTTCCCGGTCCCTGGATGTCCAGTGAATGACATGTGCAGGCTGGGTGGCGTGGTGACCAGTTCCATCTGCTCCCGCGCTCGATTCACCACAAGCAGGGCGGCAATTTCTCGAATCCTCGCTTTCACAGGCTGAAGACCGATCAGCTCCCGGTCGAGTTGATCCAACAACTCCTGGATCCCGGCCGTGTCATAGGCACTCTGCAAGTTGATGCTTGGTTCTTCGGATCCCATGGCATCCGAGTTTGCCCCGATCGCTTCAGAGAAGGTCATCAATGGCGGCTGCAAAGGTTGTTTCGCTCAGACCGATCTCTCCGCCTTCCCCTTCAGCACGAACAGTGAGATTGACGTAGGTGCGCCCAAAGCTGATGTCCGGAAAGCAGCCTTCCTGTTCAGAGAGGCTGTTCAGCCGCTCTAAAAAGATGCGAGTGCTCTCGTAATCCTCGAATTCGATGCGCCTTTCCAATCGCTCAGGACGCGCTCGGTGGGTCCAGGGTTGTTCCATGGCTTCAGATTACGCCCGCTTCTCCAGCTCCAAAGCAGGAGCGTTGCCTTCCTCCTGAGGGTCATCCAGGCAATCCGTTCGGGCCTGGCTCAGGCGAGTAGCCCAGGCCGCTGCGTAGGCCTCATTAGCGGCACGTTCTGTGGGATCGCTGCTGCTAAGGGCATGGGGAAAAGTGCCCCGGATCGCCGCATTGGTGACGCAGAACATCGATTTCTGAAAACTCATGCAGATCTTTACGCGCACATCTCCTTCTCCCCGCCCCTGCGCCTGATACCAATTGTGCAGACGCTCCGGAAGGTGCCGAAACATGTCTTGCATCAGCAGGCTCGGTGGAATGCCAGCTCCCATGGTGGGCAAAGGGTCCGCATACAGAGCCCCATAGGCGAAAGCACTTTGCTCGGGGGAGATCTGTTGCGCCTGGCGTTGAACGACACCGTCCCGAGGAAGGGTGTGCCCCGCAAAAACACGGCCTCCACATAGGGGACTGCCACATCCACCAAAAAGGTGAGGCCGGCTTCAGGGGGCAACACCCAGAACATCTGGCCATCGATAGTCACCTGGTAGGTGATGGGATTGGCCGCTGCCACCACAAGTCCCGCCTTGATGAATTCAACAACATCATCCACAGTGTTCACTTTGCCTTCCTGCTCAGCCCTCGCCAGATCAAGGAAGAGATCACTCATCACCCGCCAGAACTGGCCCAGAGCATGGGTTGTCGCGGCCGAGCGAATGAGCTCAGGCAGGAACTGGGGGAACAGGGGGTTCAGCAGGGCTAGAAGGGGGTCTCGACTTGTTTTCCGGCGGATGATGGCTTCACAATTGGCCTGGAACTCTTCGCTGTCGAGATAGGAATCCAGTCCTCCTGTGCCATGCCAGAGCATGGCACGCATGCAATACTCCGCATATTCAAAATTAATCCGGTCGTGATTGAGATGACGCCAGATCTTGCCTAGGCTGTGATCACCATCGAGATATTTAAAGACTGGAAATGGATTGAGAAATTGAAACTCCGCCTGATAGATCAGGTTGTGGCTGTAGGCATCCAGAACAATTCCGTAGCTCTCCAGCACATCCACCACTTGCATCACGTGGCTTGCGGATTCCACCAGCAGGGTTTCACCGGCGAGAAGCCGCTGCTGAAGCTCCAACGCCGTGGGGAGTCCACCGCTACGGGTGAGGAGCTCGGGAATGACCGGCATCAGCCCAACCCCCGCTCTGCTAATGCCTGGGCAATGGCAGGGAACCGAGCCATCGCGGTGGTGGTGCTCTCTGAGAGGGTGCCCAGCAGGGCCGGTAGCACTCCCAGGAGCACCACCGCCAGGCTGAGGGCTGTGGCGGGGATGGTTTCTCGCGGTGCCACAGGTGCCAGGCGAATATCCAGCCGGCTGTGACGGGCAGGATCCTCCACTGGGGTGATCGCCAGCCGACCGAAATACACCCGGTTCACGAGCAACAGGAAATAAACCGCCGTCAGGCCGGAGCCCACCATGCAGAGCAGGGTGGCGGCCGGAAAGGCACCGATCGCCCCGCGAAACACGAGGAACTCGGAAATGAATCCCGACATCCCTGGCATCCCTGCACTGGCCATCACCCCGAGGATCATCAGAGTGCCCGTGAACGGAAGGCCCCGTTCTGGATTCAACAGCCCCCGCAGGACCTCCAGATCGCGGGTGCCCGTTTTCCGATACACGATCCCCACTAGCAAAAACAGCAGGGCCGAAATCAGACCGTGGCTCACCATCTGAAACTCAGCCCCAAGCAAGCTCACCGGTGTGGCGGCCGCCGCTGCCAACAGGATGGAGCCCATGTGTCCCACGGAGCTGTAGGCCACCATCCGTTTCATGTCCCGTTGGGCGATGGCGGCAAACGAGCCATACAGCACGGAGATCGCCGCCCAGATGGCCAACCACGGGGCCATCACGGCCCAGGCCTCCGGGAAAAGGCCTAGCCCAAAGCGCAGCACGCCGTAAGTGCCCAATTTCAGGAGAACGCCGGCCAACAGAACCGATACGGGCGTTGAGGCCTGGGTGTGGGCATCGGGGAGCCAGGAATGAAACGGCACCAAGGGGATTTTGATGCCGAAGCCCACCAGCAACATAGCCAGCAGCACAAGTTGGCTGGCCAATCCCAGCTGTTCGCTGCCCACGGGCAGGAAACTGAAATCCGCCGACCCCCGCAGCACGGCCAGGGCGAGGAACGCAGCCAGTATCAAGAAGCCTGAAATGGCTGTGAAGATCAGAAATTTCGTTGCCGCGTAGGCCTTCCCTGTTCCCCCCCAGACGGAGATCAACAGCCAAAGCGGGATCAGCTCCAGTTCGTAGAACAGAACGAACAGCAAGAGGTTTTGAGCCAGAAAGGCCCCGTTGACCGCTCCACTGATGAGCAATAGCAGGGTGAAGTACAGCCGTGGTCGTTGACTGATATCACGGGTGCAGATCACGGCTACCAGGCTCAGGGCCCCGTTGATCAACACCAAGGGAAGGGAGAGCCCATCGATGCCTAGGCTGTAGGTCAATCCGATCCCCCGGATCCAGGGAAGGGATTCCTGCAATTGCATTCCCCCCTCAAGGGGGTGGAACGCCAGGAGCACCACCAGGCTCCAAACCACCTGCACGCACAGCACCCCCAGGGCCACCTTGCGCATCAAGCCAGGGGCTGGATGGCCTGGCCAGAGGGCCAACAGCAGGCATCCCAGGAAAGGAATCAGGAGGAGCAGGCTCAGCATCGATTCACCTCAGCACCTGTAGGGAGGCCAGGCCAACAAAAAGGATCACGATGGCTGTGATCACCGTGAACACGTAGCTCTGCAGCTGTCCGCTCACACCCAGTTTCAGCCCTTCGGCCGTGGCCATGGAGGCCAGTCCGACACGCTCGGCCAGGCGATTGATGACCTGCCGATCAAAGCCATTGGTGAGCTTGGCGAGGCCGGCCACAAAGGCCACGATGGTGGAGCGGTAGAGGCGATCTGTATAGAAATCGGCGGCCAGGAGATCCTGGATGGCCCGTAAGGGCCGGACCACCGACCGTGAGGAGAACCTAGAGACGGGCAAGGCCAGCTCGGCCACCAGACCCAACACACCGCTTGCCAGCACCAGGAGGCCCGCCGTGGACGACACGGGTCCCAGGTCGAAATAGGGCTCCAAGCGGCGGATCACGGCGGGCAGCAAGGCCACCAGCACGGCCAGGCTCACCATCGGGAGGGCCATCAACCAGAGCACCTCCGGTGTGCGTTTGGTCTTGGGATGGGGCTTGTCGAGAAACACCTGGCGATAGACCCTCACCAGGTTGAACACGGTGAGGGTGTTGGTGAGCAGGACAACGGCGGCAAAAAAGGCATGGGTGGGGAGCAACGCTTCCACCATCCGGGAGAGGCACCAGAACCCTGCCAGGGGGGCCATCCCCGTCAGGGCTGCACCACCGATCAGGTAGGCGCTGGTCGTGGCAGGCATGCGTTGGGCCAACCCGCCCAGTTCCGTGATGTCCTGACAGTTGGTGGTGGCGATCACACTGCCCACGCTCATGAACAGGAGGGCTTTGGCCAGCCCATGGGCCAGCAACAACAGCAGGGCAATCGCCGGCTGCTGCAGCCCGATGGCGATGAACACCAATCCCAGATAAGAGGTGGTGCCGTAGGAAAAAGCTCGCTTGAGATCCACCTGGGCGATGGCTACGAGGGCACCGGCTAGGGCGCTGATGGTGCCCACCACCAGAAGCATCGTGACAGCCAGGGGCGAGAGCCTTAACAGGGGCATCACTTTCACGAGCACCAGGGCGCCACAGGTGACCACGGCTGAATTCCGCAGGATGGATGCAGGATTGGGCCCTTCCATGGCCTCATCCAGCCAGAGATGCATCGGGAACTGGGCGCATTTCCCCATTGGTCCGGCGATCAGACCCAGCCCGATGAGGGTGCCGGCCAGCGGACTGATGGATCCCTCTTGGAGGGCGGTTTTGGACCACTGATCGAGGGCATCAAAGGAGAGGGAAGGGGCCCAGGCGGCCAGGGCCACCACACTCATGAGCAATAAAACGTCCCCCACCCGTTTGGTGAGGAAGGCATCCCTTGCCGCTGTTACCACCAGGGGTTGGGCATACCAGAACCCCACGAGCAGGTAGGTGGAGAGCGTGAGCATCTCCAGCAAGAAGTAGGTCATGAATAGGTTGCTGCTGAGCACCACGCCGGCCATGGCCCCCTCAAAGAATCCCACCAGGGCGTAGAACCTTGCCAGCGACCATTCCTTGTCGAGGTAGCCCAGGGCAAACACCTGTCCCACCAGGCTCATGAACGTGACCAGCTCGAGGGCTGCCAGGTTGGTGAGGGATAGATCAAAACCGATCCGCAGGTCCAGATCGGCCACCTGAAACCAGCGCCAGTCGATCTGTTGGGGACCCAGGCTGAGCACATCGCGAAGGATCAAGCTCCCGTGGACGACGGCCAGCAAGGTGAGCAGCAGATTCAGATAGGCCGCCGGGCGTGGACCATTGCGTTTGATCCATCCTGCAGCCCAGGGAAGGGACAGAAGGACTCCGCTGAACCCGTACAGGGGGATCATCCAGGCCAACTGGATGGGAAGCGAAAGGATTGGAACCAGGGGCGGACTCGTCATGTGGTCGCCATGGCGAGGAACGGTGAAGGGGGCCGAATCAAACGGCTGATCGCGCCAGGGATCGCGAAGACGTGGTTTCGAGGCTGGTCAGCCAGGATTCCAGGGCTTCCCCATGCTGCTTCTCCTCTAGCCAGAGATCCTGGAAGAATGCCTGATTTTCAACATCCCCCTGGCGCTGGCAGAAGGCCACGGCCTCCCCATAGTGAGCCACCAGTTCCTCCTCCAAAGCCAGGCTGAGCCGCACCAGGCCCGCAAGATCACTGCCATGGCCGGCAGGCTGGAGCTGGGAGGCTCCCGGAGCAACCCCCAGGCTGACCATGCGTTTCACAATTCTCTCGGCGTGCTGCATCTCTTCAACAGTTTCCCGGCGAAAGCGATCAGCAGTCGTGCTGTCGCCCCAGACGTCTACCAGGACCGCCAGGGTGAGGTAGTGCTGCACAGCCGAGAGCTCCAGGCTGAGGGCCCTGCCCAGGTCGGCGAGAACACGGTGGTGAATCGGAAGCTGTGGCATCACAGGCGCCTGGGGCCGTCGGTGGCGATGAGGGCTGGCTCCACCTCCACGTGGGGTCTGGCAATGATGTGAGCTGCCACCAGGCCATCCCCCACCCGTTCGCACGCATCCGCACCCGCCCGGACGGCCGCATTCACCGCGCCCGTCTCTCCGCGCACCTGGACGGTGACATAGCCGCCGCCCACAAATTCCCTTGCCACCAGGGTGACTTCTGCGGCCTTGGTCATGGCGTCTGCCGCTTCGATGGCCGGAACCAGGCCACGGGTTTCGATCATGCCAAGGGCAATTCCTCTCCCGGAAGACGGCACGATGGATCCACCCCTTCTGGAGGGCGGGGAGGGAACGGAAGGGCCCCCGGTGCCCTTGCTGAGTCCGCCCGTAGCTGCTGGGGTTGGGGCGGTAGAGGGCTGGGCCGGCGCACTGGTTGGGGACGATCCACCTTCAGAGGGTGTGGATGTGGCGGTTTTGCTGCTCAAGGTGCCTGCATAGCTCGTGGGGATGATCGCGCTGGGTATAGATGCTGCCTCAGACGGGGGGAGCAGGGCAAGAGTGGATTCCTCTTCCTTCCCAGGAAGGGAGACACTGGCCTTGGCCGCCGGTTTCCTGCTGGCAGCGACGCTCCGAGAGGCAGCCTGAGTTCCTGTTCCTTTGCGAGTCGAGCGAACGGAACGGGACGAAGAGGTGGCCATGGCGCGAAGTGGAAGAAAGGATGATGGATCAGTGGGCGTTGCATCAGTGGGCGGTGCTGGCAGTCCGCCAGGGAGAGCCTCAGCCGTCGGGTTCCCAGAAGTCGATGATTCCGCCGATGGTCAAATCCGTATGAATCTCTGGATTTCCGCAGGCGAACCGAGCGGCACTGCCGCTTGCGGTAAACACCCAGTTGCCTACAGAAGCCCCCACAGGATCAACCGCCACACTCAGCTTGCCCTTGTTGGTGCGCAACACCCGCAGGTTCATGTGGGCCAAGCCTTCCACCCGTTGGGTGCACACCAGTGAGCCGGCCACCTGCATGATCTCCATTAACCCGCTCCTCCCCCCAGGCTCGGGCTTTTCGTTCCCTGGCTGGAACCGGTGATCCCGCTGGTCTTGGTCACCACGCCAGGGGTGTCGACGCTGGCGGTTGGCAGGGAAGCCGCTGGAGAAGCCTTCCCTGCCTCCGGGTCCCAATGATCGATGATCCCCACGATCGTGAGATCACTGGGGTAGGACTTGCTGCCGGCGGCCTCCCTGGCGGCTGAACTGCCCACGCAGATCACCCAATCCCCAGGGATACAGCCCACGGCATCCACAGCCACCTTCTGCGTGCTGCCATCGAGCACGACCTGAAGGTGTTTGTGCTCGAAATCGGGAATGCGGTTGGTGGAGACCAGCGGTTTCACCACCTTGCAGATGATCATCTCAATGGGCTCCTGCGCTAGCGAAGGTGATGGTGGAACCCACCGCTTCGGCGGGAACATGCCGATCTTGATCCCGCACCGTCAGCAGCACGTGGATCAAACCCTGCTGGTAGAGATCAGCGTATCGGTTTTCAATCGCTGTCTGAAGGCGCTTGGCATGAAGCACAGCCCGCTCCTTACCTCCGGGCACCTTGCCGTGATAATCAAAGCGGGCAACCACCGGGATCGGCAGACCGCGGGACACATTCAGCCCCTGGAAGATCTTGACGCCGACATCGAGGTCTGCAGACCCTTCCTCCACAGTGTCGAGATAGGCGAAATAGGTGAGGTTCCGCAGATGGATCTCCTTGAAGCCGATGCCCACGCCGATGAAGCGTTCGGCATGCCCTGCGTCTGGGTAGTGCCCGCCGTGGTACTGGCGCACGTAGTCGATCTGGGAGATGTTGTTCACCAGCAGGCGGCTGATGAAGCGCACCATGCCTTCATCCGGCGTGGAGGCTGCCGCCTGCTCCACCAGGCTCAGGATTCGGTTCTGGGCTTCGGTTGGGGCGAGATGGCGCGTGGCGTCGTAGACCGCTTCAGCATCCAGCCAGGCGTTGAGGTTGGTGCATCCATCCCGTCCAGGAACGTGAACCCGGATGGCATCGGTATCGGTGTCGATGCCCATCAGCAGCAGATCTACCGAGGCTCCACAGCAGAAGCTGTTCTCGATGGCGGTCTGAAAGTCTTGCAGCCTGTGCCAGCCGCAGTTCGCCGCGAGCTCATCATTGCTTCCATGGGCGGCACATCCCTCATGGAAAGGATCCCTTGAGCTGTAGTGGTAGACCACCACCTTCAGATAGCGAGTGTCCGCATGGGCTGGATTGGGAACACCCTCCCGGTAACGGCGATGCTCGGTTTTCACCCAGCGATTCACGGTGTTCTCCACATCGAACAGAGCTCCAGCATGGGGCCGGCGCCGCACGGAACTGAAGGGGATCCGCAGAGCGGAAGCCACTGCATGGGCCAACCTGCCGTCTGCGCAGGGGGTGACATCCAGGAGATGGAAACCGCACTCCAGGAGGAAAGAATCGAAGGCTTCCGCTGCGGGGCCACCGGGCCGCCCATCCAGCGGGTCGTTCTGAAAGAAAGAGGCACTGGTCTGTTCGTAGGTTTCAAACAGACACCAGGCGTAGAGGGTACGCATGTCGAGCTGGGTGACCCAGGCGGTATCCAGCAACTGCGGGGGCAGTTCAAATCCAAGTTCTGCCCGAGCAAGGTCCTGGGCGCGCTCCTCAAACCCATCCTCGTGTTGCAGAGCAGAAATCCGTTTCAACACCGGCACTAGCCGGTCGAACGCTCCCTTCACCCGGGTGTCATAGGCGTGCAGTGCCGCATTGGCTCTGCCATCCGTGAGGGGATGGAGCGTCGCCGTGCCGGTCGTCCGTCGGTCAAGGGAACGAACGTCGGCTAACCGGGAGTGGAGATCGTCCGGTGAAGAGTCCCAGCGGCGACGGGGCGAACTGGGAGCCTGCAACCGTGTAGCCGTGGCCGGACGTCGTGGCATCGGGATTAGCCTCGTGCTCCGCCCGACACCGTGATCAGGGAGCCGGCGAGGGTGTTGCCGCTGGAGCCGGTGATTTTGCTCACGGGTTCAGGCAGGGCCTCGTTGCGTTTGGACTGGAAGGCAGGCATGGCCGATGCGGGCCCGCTGCGTGAGGGATTTCTCCGTCGTGCGGAAGGTCCTTCCGTGCCCGTCACGTGCTTGCCCCGATTCCAATCGTCGCCAGTGATGTTGAGTCCACCGGAGAGTCCCTCACCTGTGATCCGTGACTTGGCGCGTTCCCCTCCCTGAGGTTCCTCAGCGCTGATCACCGCAGCTGGGGCCACAGGGGTGAGGGGCCCGCGGGCCTGATCCCGCTGGCGGCGATCAAAGCGGAATTGCTCCGTTCCAGTGACCTTGCCAGCGGCCATGTCAAAAGGGCCAGTGATCCTCCCTCCATGCTCATAAGTGCTACCCGTGACGGCCCCTGTGGTTTCCCGCTCGATCTGGGCCACGCGCGCGGGGGATTGCACGCTGAACTCCTGCCAAGGGGCGCTGTTCAGGGGCTGGGGGAAATCCACTGGAACTGGCGAGGCGGTTCCACAGGCGGCTGCCATCTGATCTGGTCCCACGTAGGGCGTTCCGCTGATGTCTTCGCAGGCGCCACGCCCAGCTCCGGTCATCACCCCACCGATGCCGGGTTGAATTCCGCTCATCACCGTGCCCATACGCACAGGGGTGCGCTGACGAATCCGCTGCACATCGCTCGTGCTGCACCAGTTTCCAGCTTCCTCCATCCCGGCGTAGGGAGTTCCCGTCACGATCTTGCAGGTGCCGGGCTCGTCTCCGGTGACCTTCTCGGAGCGACCCGTGCGTGTACCACTGACCACCAGGGATCGGGGGGTGACGCTGAATCCCACCTTGGCGGGCTCAGGGGCGGGACGCACCCCGCAGAAACTCTCGTATTGCTCGGAACCGATGTATTCATCCCCAGTCACATTGCGGCAGGAGCCAGGCTCATCGCCTGTCACCCTCCCACTCCGTCCCACGGTGGTGCCAGTGATTCCCGTGCCCCGCAAGGTCTGAAAGGCGCCTACCTTCTGAGGTGCACGGCCTGGCACTTCAAGCTGTTCAGTCACGTATTGGTCGCCCGTGAGCTGACGTCCGGAACCTGGCTCATCGCCTGTGACTTTCTCAGAGCGGCCCACCATCACACCGGACACAGGTTGTCCTGCCACGGTGGCTGTCCGTCCCACCTTGCGGGGATTGGCAGGGTTAATGCCGCAGTAAGCCTGGCTCTGGTTGGCGGAGAGATATTCCGTGCCAGTCACCAGCTTGCAGGTGCCCGGCTCATCGCCGGTCACTTTTTCGGAGCGACCCACTTCGTTTCCGGTGACCCGGTTGCCATGGCTGGTGGAGGTGACGGCCACCTTGGCGGGCTGGGTGCCGAGGGGGCCGGTCTGGCAGAAGGTGTTGAAGACCTCCGAGCCGAGGTATTCGGTGCCTGTGACCACCCGACAGGTGCCTGACTCGTTTCCGGTGGTGGTAAGGGAGCGATTGGCTTGCGTGCCGGTCACAATCTGTCCCTGGCTGGTTTGGGTGAGACCCACCTTCCAATGAGCATCGGCGGCCGTTCCCAGCGCAGCTTGTTTGGCACCATTGCGGTTGGGGCCAGTGGGGCGGGAGCCTCCATTGCGGGGGCTTCCGGCGGAGCCCACTTTGCATTTGAGTTCGCGGACCTTCTGGGCCAGCTCCCTGCTGGAGAGATCAGGATTGACTTGGCGCGCCACCGAGGCCGCGGTACTGCTGGTGGAGGCATTGGCAGATTTGCCTCTCTTGGAAAGGGCCTCCCTCCTCGCTAACACGAGGGCCCGACTCGGGTTGTAATGGGCCGTGCGCTTGGTGCTGGGTCGGCGGTCGCCGTTGGTGCGGGCGGCACTTCCATTGCTGAGGCCGCTGCGGGATCCTCCTCCGAGCGAGAGGGAGGGAGTCTGCGAAGCGGATGGGCGTTGAACGGTCTCTGGGGTGTCCTGGCATTTGCAGGGACCCTTCGATCCTGTGGTCGCTTCCGGCTTGGGCGGGGCACTCTTTGCCAGGTCCGTGCGGGTGCGATCCTTTGACATGTTGGCCCTCTTTCCGCGCTGGGAAAGCGCTTCCCGGCGTGCCAGAACCAGATCACGGCTGGGATTGCTGACAGCCCTGGACGGTCTTCGGCTCACGGCTGGAGTGCCCTCGCTGAGGCGCACGCTTCGTTGAGGAGGGGCTGGAACGGGGGTAGGTGCCGGCGGCAGGGGGGGTGATGCAAGCGGCCCATCGGTGCGGGAGGGACGTGCATCCTTAGCCGAGCGCACCCTGATGGGCGCAGAGCTGAATCGGCCTTCGGCCTTCTTGCCGCCGTTGGTGAGGGCCCTGCGACGCTCAAGCGCGGCTTCACGACTGGATGCATTTGCCATAACCACTCGGGAGGTAGAAAACCTTGAAGAACAAAACAACTAGGGGAAGGATCACCGGCCCATCACGTGGATGAACCGGTGACCGTGTCCCTGCACTGATGCCGGAGCCTTGGGCTCAGCGACCCTCGAACACCACAAAGCAGGCACCCTGGCTTTGGGTATAGGCGTCATAGCCCACAAGGCGAACATGATGATCGGGATAGGCCCGATGGCAGGCCTCCAGTTCATTCACGATGACGCCCAGATCTTTCTCGCCAAAGAAAGGCAGTTTCCAGTAGGACCAGTAGGTGGCCATAGAGCGACTGGGATGAATGTGCTCTACAAGAGGACTCCATCCCTGGGCAATGATGTAGGCGATTTGGTCGTAGATTTCGTCCTGGGAGAGCGGTGGCAGGAAGCCAAACGTTTCCAGGGTGGCGACTGTTTGGTAGTCACCCACTGCACTTTTGAAAGGCATGGGGGTAGGGGCGAAGATGAATGGAGATCGGCAGATAACCGATGGGTGTCATCAATCCCTCACCACTGAACATCCTGAATTTCCAGGATGTTCAGCAGGTTGGGATCACTGCACGTCGAGCTTGTCAACGGTGTCGAATTCGAACTTGATTTCCTTCCAGGTGTCGAGCGCGATGGCCAGCTCTGGGCTGTGCTTGGCAGCTTCCGTCAGGATGTCACGCCCTTCTTTCTCGATTTCCCGACCGGCATTGCGAGCCTTCACGCAGGCTTCGAGAGCGACGCGGTTGGCGGCGGCACCGGCGGCTGAACCCCAGGGGTGACCATGGGTACCACCACCGAACTGCAGCACGGAATCATCGCCAAAGATGGCGACAAGAGCAGGCATGTGCCAAACGTGAATACCACCTGAAGCCACGGCAAACACGCCGCCCAAAGAACCCCAGTCTTGGTCGAAGAAGTTGCCCCTGCTGCGATCTTCAGGCACGAAGGATTCGCGGAGCTGGTCGATGTAACCAAGGGTCGACTGGCGGTCGCCCTCCAGCTTGCCCACAACGGTGCCGGTATGGAGCTGGTCGCCACCGGAGAGGCGGAGGCACTTGGCCAACACCCGGAAGTGGATGCCATGTTTGGGATGGCGGTCGATCACCGCGTGCATGGCGCGGTGGATGTGGAGCAGCATGCCGTTCTTTCTGCACCACTTCGCCAGACCGGTGTTAGCGGTGAAGCCACCGGTGATGTAGTCGTGCATGATGATCGGCTGCTCAGCTGAAAGTAGAGGATTTCTATGTGAAACCCGCAACCCCAAAACAGGTTGAGCGTTTCCTCAAACGATTGGGGGCGGAATAAGGTTTTCTGATTTTTCGAAATCGGGATAAACCACATCCACCAGGTATAAACCCTGCGG
>JBJTUM010000133.1:0-7885 GCA_046080725.1 Cyanobium sp.
CGGCCTCTTCTGGGAGGTGATGGCGCCGGTGTTCTTCGAGATGAGCGACATCTACGACGAGGGCGGCTTCAAGGGCGTGCCCGATGCCATGAACTTCCTGGTCAACGGCATCTTCGCCGTGGCTGGCCGCCCGATCTATCACCACGTTTACGTGGGGGATGAATGCATCGAGGTGATCCCTAAATCGGAAGGCTTCACCTGGCTCTATGAGGCGGCTCTCCCCTATGTGGAGGCGGTGTTCTATCGCACGGCTCCCTTCCGCGGCACCAAGAGCTACAACGCCCAGGCCAACCAGGTGCCCGCCGATCAAGCCGATTTCCACTACGGCATTCTCTATGCCGATGTGTATCCCGTTGGTTCTGCCGGGATCCCCCCCACCCTGCTGATGCAGGACATGCTCCATTTCCTGCCGCCCTATCTGGAAGAGCTCTACAAGACTCATCGCCGCGGTGAGGAAGACCAGCTCATCCAGCTGGGCATCACCTTCCAGCGCTCGATGTACAACGTGACCTCCGCGGTGATCCAGGCCCTGCGCTGTGCCCTGCTCTACCCGCTGGATGATCCCGATCCGGAACACCTGATGGCCAACCGCCGCTTCTTCGAGGCCCAGATGGACCGTTTCCTGCGGCCGGAAGCCAGGTTGGGCGCCATCCAAACCCAGGACTATCGCTGACCCACCGCTCCTGCCCCTTCCATGCCCAACATCATTGAAACGGCAAAGGCCGCCGGCTGCTTCACCACCCTTCTCACCGCCGTTGAGGTGGCGGGCCTCACCTCCGCCTTGGAGAGCCCTGGCCCCTTCACCGTGTTCGCCCCGGTGGATGACGCCTTCGCCGCCCTGCCACCGGGCACGGTGCAAACCCTGGTGGACAACCCACCCCAACTGGCCCGCATCCTCAAATATCACGTGCTGGCCGGGGCCCACAAGCGCGCTGAGCTGGTGGATCAGCCGGAATGGACCAGCCTGGAGGGAGCGCCGGTGGCCATCCGTCGAGCCGAGCCGTTTGAGGTGAAGAATGCCACGGTCGTTTCCCCCGATGTGGAATGCGACAACGGGGTGGTGCATGTCATCAATCGGGTGATCCTCCCGGGCTGATCTCCAGCACAGGGCACTGGGGCAAGCCACCGGGGTCCAGCATCCACAGCGGTTGCCATGCACCTCTGAAACCAAGGGAGCATGTGAAAATCGGCCGACCTCTTTCATGCGACATGCACCGTCTGGCACCCAGCCTTTCGATTCCTCTCCTAATGGCAGGCCTGCTTGCCGGTTGTGCATCAGACGGGGGTTCGGGCGTGCAGAGCGCCAAGCTCTCCGCCATCCAGGGCCGGGGCAAGCTGATTTGCGGGGTGGATGGCAAGTTGCCGGGCTTCAGTTTTGTGGGCCCTGACGGCACCTATACCGGCCTCGATGTGGACGTATGCAAGGCCGTGGCGGCTGCCGTTTTCGCTGATCCCAAGAAGGTGGAATACCGGGATCTGAACTCCAGCGAACGCTTTGCTGCCCTGGCGAGCGGGGAGGTGGATTTGCTCTCGCGCAATACCACCATGACCCTCAGCCGGGATGCGGCTGGCGGCAACGCCCTGAGCTTTGCCCCCACTACCTTCTATGACGGCCAGGGGGTCATGACCACCAAAACCAGTGGGATTTCCACCCTGAAGGCTCTCGCTGGCAAACCCATCTGCGTGGAGAGCGGCACCACCACCGAGCTCAACCTGGCGGATCGCATGCGGGAGCTGAATGTGCCCTACACCCCGTTGAAATTCCAGACCGGCGACCAGACCTATGCCGCCTATCTGGGGGGGCGCTGCGTCGCCGTCACCAGCGATCGCTCTCAACTGGCGGCCAAGCGCACGAGCTTCCCCAAGCCTGAGGAGCACGTGCTTCTGCCCGATGTGATGAGCAAGGAACCCCTCACCCCAGCCACGGTGAACGCCGATCCCCTCTGGGCGGATGTGGTCCGCTGGACCGTGAACACCCTCTTCCAGGCGGAAGAACTGGGCATCACCCAGGCCAACGTGGCCGCCAAGGTGGCGGAGGCCAAAGCCAATCCCAAGCTGGCGGATCTGCGCCGCTTCCTTGGGGTGGAAGGCGACTTCGGCAAGCAGCTGGGGCTTTCCCCTGATTTTGTGCCCAAGGTGATTGCCGCAGTGGGCAACTACGGAGAGGTGTTCGACCGCAACGTGGGGCCCCAATCGCCCCTGAAATTGGATCGGGGCGTCAACAAACAGTGGAAAGAAGGCGGGCTGATCTACTCCCCCCCCTTCCGCTGATCCCTGATGGTGTTCACGCCCCCCCCCACCGCCCCCGAGGTGGCACCACCTTGGTGGCGCGATCGGCGCGTGGTGCCTTGGTTGGTGCAGGCCGTTGTGGGATTGGTGGTGCTCCTGCTGATTGCCTTCCTGCTCGGCAATCTGATTCGTAATCTCACGGCGGCAGGGCTGCTGCTCACTTGGCGCTGGCTGTCCCAACCTGCCGGTTTCGACCTCGCGGAAACCATCGTTCCCTTTGACGCCGGCATGCCCTATTGGAGGGGATTGCTGGCCGGCCTCGCCAACACCCTCCGGGCCGTGGTCTGTGGCCTGGTGGGGGCCACCCTGCTGGGCACCCTGGCGGGGATGGCAGCCTTCAGCAGCAACGGCCTCCTGCGGGGGCTGGCCCGGGTGTATGTGGAAGTCGTACGCAACATCCCCCTGTTGTTGCAACTGGTGTTCTGGTATTTCGTGGTGTTTCTGGCCCTCCCCAACGGCGCCGCTGCCCTTCAACTGCCTGGGGTGGTGCTGGCCAAGTCGGGCCTCTATCTGGCGGGCCTGGGGGAGGGCCTGCGCTGGCAGATGCCCGAGCTGGTGAATGGGGTCTGGCAAGCTCCCCTTCGATTGAGCGTGGAATTTGCAGCCCTGCTCACGGGGCTGATCATTTATTCCGGTGCCTTCATCGCCGAAGTGGTTCGCGGGGGAATTGCAGCCGTGCCCAAGGGCCAATGGGAGGCAGCCTCCTCCCTGGGGCTGCGCTGGTTCACCACCCTGCGGACAGTGGTGTTGCCCCAGGCCCTCCGGGTGATCGTGCCCGGCCTCAACACGCAGTACATCTCCCTGGCCAAGAATTCCTCCCTGGCCGTTGCAGTGGGCTTCAGCGATCTCTACTCGGTGGCCGAAACCACCTTGAACCAAACTGGGAGGGCCGTGGAGGTGTACCTCATCCTGCTTGGGGCTTATCTAGGGCTGGATCTGTTGATCTCCGCCGTGATGAACGGCCTCAATCGGCTCGTGCAGATCCGGGAGCGCTGAGATGAAACCCTTGTTGCGCAGGCTGCGTCACGACCTTTTTTCCACCCCAGGGGATGGCCTCCTCAGCGTGACTCTCCTCACGCTGATCACCCTGGCCCTGGGAGGTTTCCTGCGCTGGGCCTTCCATCAGGCGGAATGGGCGGTCATCCAGGCCAACAGCACCCTATTTGCCGTAGGCCGCTACCCGGTTGAGCAGCAATGGCGCCTTTGGCTCCTCACAACTCTGCTGGTGAGTGCCGCGGGCCTGAGCTGGGGTCTGTTGCGAGCCCATCCCCGCTCCGATCGAGAGGGAGTGCTCTGGCCCCGCAACGACCGACTGGCGGCCATTGTGCTGGCCGTCCTGGCCCTCTGGCTTCCCTTCGCCCTCGGGCTGCATCCCGGAATTCAGGCTCGCTGGTGGGCCCTGACGGCTCTCCTCATGGCAGTTCGTTGGCTGGCAGGCCGCCACGGCCGCCAGCTGCCAGACAAGGTGCTGCGCCTGGTGCCCCTGATCTGGCCGGCCATTTACCTGATCGGGATGGTGATGATCAGTGGTGGCCTGGGCTTGGCCCAAGTGCCCCCTTCCGAATGGGGAGGCTTGCTGCTCACTTTGCTCGCGGCCAGTTTCGCTATCCTCCTGTGCTTTCCCCTGGGGGTGTTGCTAGCTCTCGGTCGGCGCAGTGAGCTCCCACTACTGCGCTGGGCATCGGTGATCTACATCGAATTCATTCGCGGTGCGCCCCTGATCACCTTGCTTTTTCTGGGCCAGAACATCCTCGGATTCCTGCTTCCTGGGGGGCTGGCCCCCGAGCGCATTTGGCGTGCTGCCTGGGTGCTCACTTTTTTTGCGGCGGCCTATCTGGCCGAGGCGGTGCGATCTGGCCTGGCGGCCGTGCCGAACGGTCAGGTGGAGGCGGCACGCTCCCTGGGCCTCTCCTATCCCCAAGCCTTGCAACAGGTGGTGCTTCCCCAGGCCCTGCGGGTAGCCCTTCCAGCCATGGTAGGGCAATTCATCTCCTTGTTCCAGGACACCACCCTCCTATCGCTGATTGGCCTGCTCGAACTGCTCGGGGTGGCCCGAACCGTAATGGCCAATCCTGAATTCCTTGGCAAGAACGCCGAGGTGTACCTCACCCTTGCCGTTCTGTTTTGGTGTTGCTGCGCCGCTCTCGGGCTTGGCAGCCGCGCCCTAGAACGCCGCCTGGATCCCCAGACCACCCCCAGCCGTTGATCACCCCACCGACACCATGACCTCCCCTGTTCACTCCCCCAGCACCGTGATGATCGAGGCACAAGCCGTGGAGAAATGGTATCCGAACGGTTTCCATGCTCTGCGCGGCTGCGATCTGGAGGTGCGACGCGGGGAGGTGGTGGTGATCATGGGCCCCTCCGGATCGGGAAAGAGCACCTTCATCCGCACCTTCAATGCCCTGGAAGATTTCCAGAAAGGTCAAATCACTGTGGATGGGATCGCCCTCTCCAACGACCTGCGCAACATCGATGCCATTCGCCGGGAGGTGGGCATGGTGTTTCAGCAGTTCAATCTCTTTCCCCACCTCACCGTGCTCGACAACCTCACCCTGGCGCCGGTGCTGGTGCGCAAACGGTCCCGAGAGGAGGTGGAGCGGCAGGCTCGGGCCCTGCTGCAGCGGGTAGGCATCGCGGAGCAGGCGGAAAAATATCCTGGCCAGCTCTCCGGTGGCCAGCAACAGCGTGTGGCGATTGCCCGGGCTCTATGCATGGAGCCGCGGATCCTGCTTTTCGATGAACCCACCAGCTCGCTCGATCCGGAGATGGTGCGGGAGGTGCTGGATGTGATGCGCAACCTTGCCAACGACGACATCACCATGGTGGTGGTGACCCATGAAGTGAAATTTGCCGAGCAAGTGGCTGATCGGGTGGTGCTAATGGCTGAGGGGGAGGTAGTGGAAGAGGCCTCCCCAGGGGTATTTTTTAGTAACCCCAGCCATGAGCGCACGCGTCGCTTCTTGGATCAGATTCTTTGAGTTTAGCTGGATCCAATCTTGCACCACGTTTCCATGATCAACCTGGATAAGTATTCACTTTCACCCGAAGACCTTCTCACAATCGAGGAGCTACTCGCCAAGACGGGTCCTAATCTCACTTTGCAGGATCTCTATCGACTCATGGATGGGGTCTGGGCCGCCTGTGGTTGTGATCCGAATCGCTATGACGAGGCAAGATATAACGCATTTTATCGTCATCCGATCTGGCTTCTGAATGGCATCTTTATTGAACAGCATGAAGAGTCATTGGGTCACCGTTCAGTCATTGCAGAAACGATTCGAGAGAAGAAATCAGTGAGAGTGCTTGATTTTGGTGGTGGTTTTGGAACATTAGCGAGAATGATCGCCACCTCAAATCCCAACTGCAGTGTTGATATCTGGGATCCCTTCCCACCCCAGCATGGCATTCATGCTTGTGCTGCTTTCCCGAACATTAAGTTCGTTTCATCGCCACAAGAAAACACTTATGATGCTCTTGTTTGCACAGATGTTCTGGAGCATGTTCATGATCCCCTGAATCTGCTTGCTGATATGGTCAGGAAGGTAAGAGTAGGAGGAATATTGATTATCTATAACTGTTTTTATCGGGTGATACAGTGCCATCTACCTTCCACTTTTCATCTGCTTTACTCATTCGACGAATTTTGCCAGCTTCTTGGCTTAAGAGTGGAAGGGAAGACGATGGATGATCATGCCACGGTTTACACTAAAGAGGTAGATCTAAATCCGGATTGGCATCTTATCCGCAAAAGGGAGAAGGCTTCCAAATTGTCTCACCACATCAACTTATGGAAAAAGGCTCATCCGGGAGCCGGTCCTTTGAGGCAGAAATGGGCCGTGGTGCAGGCAGATCCTCTCTACTATTCCCAAAAGGTTTGGTTGAAATTGATCCACTCTCTCTCAGGATCCTGATCGTGCCTAAGCGCTCCCTGAGATCTGCTTACCCAATCCCCCCCATCATCGTTTCCAGCCCGTAGAGACCTTCATAAAGGAGGTAGGCCGCAAACACCAAGGCCAGCACCCCCACCAACCACTCGGCCTTGTGTTGAAGCCAGTCCTCCAGGCGAGCGATCGACTCACGGATGGATCCCCCGCTTGCAATCCAGGCCAGGGGTGGAAGCAGGAGGAGGGAGCTACCTGCCAGGGCAAACAGTCCACTCACCTCCAAGTCCGCTGAAAGGCCAGGGTGATTAATCAGCAACAGGCCCGCTTCCTTGAGATAAAACACCAAATTTTCTGGCGTCAACAGGGCCCCGGCGGCGCCGATGGCAACGAGCATGAACGTGTCCACCTCAGGGAGGCGGTTCATCAGCTTGAGGGCCATGCCCTCCTCCCCCATGAGGGCCTGGGGCGTGAGCTGGTAAAGACCCAACGCTAGGAGGGCTCCTGCGCCCAGCAAATCAATGAGCACCTGCTCCCGCTCCCCATGGCTGAGGCTGATGGAAAAAAACTGCCCCAGCACCATTAAGAGGGCCACTGCGAGCACATTGGCCAAGGTCCAGCCGAGCACGTAGGCAAAGGAGCGACGCAGGGGCGCCTTGCCCAATAAAAGGAGGGTTACAACCCCGATATGCAAAGGGCTGAAGGCGATACCCATCCCAAAGAGCGACGACTGGGTGAACAGACCTGGACTCATGGCTTGCCTGGCGAAGGCGGGAAGGGATTGGGCAACCTACACACTCCAGAGGCCTGCTGCCAGGTCAGGGCCTGGTGGTCCAATCCGCTGCGTTCAGGGTGGGGAACAGACCGTCCTCCCGCTCCACGGCCTGGATCCACTCCGGCTGGAGGGGGGTGCTGTTTTCGATGGCATCCATGAGACGCCAAAAACGATCCAAGTGGCGATGGATGCGCTCCCTCGCGAGGGATGTGGTGGTACCGGCCCGCAGGATGAAGCTCCAGTCTGAGCTTTGGGCAAGCAGCAACTCCCGGCCCGCCTGGGTGAGCAGGCGACGCTGCTCCACGCTGCCCACCCCCCGATTGACCCGCCGCACCATGGCCCTGGAGGCCCGTTGCCACTCGGGCACCACCCAGGCATTGCTGTCATTCAGCCAGTAATCGTGATAGCCCCCCTGCCCCCAGCTGGAGGGGGAGGGCTGGCACACCTGCAGGGGGAGGCCCTGGGCCAGATGCTCCCGCAGATGGGTGAACTGCAGCTCTAATCCCGGACCCTGGCGAAACAGCTCGCCCAGAAAACGGGGGCCCTCAAACCACCAATGACCAAAGAGCTCGGCATCAAAGGGAGACACCAGGAGGGGCGGACGCTCAATGGCATTGGTGAGCCCGTGGAGTTGCTCCACCCGGCTTTGCAGGTAGGCGGTGGCATGCTGCTCGAGGCGGGTCTGAGCCTGCATAGGGTCGTAGGGCTGCTTGTTCTCCAGTGGGCAGCCCTGGGCCGTCACCCGATGGAGCTTGAGGCCAAGCGGACGCCGGGAGCGGATGCCGAGCTCTTGGAGCCGGTCTTCGGGAAGATCCCAACCCAGGTCGCGATGAAATTCGCGATAGGATCCATCTCCTGGATACCCCTGGCTGGCACTCCACACCGGCAAGGTGGAGGCGCTGTCACGGGCAAAGAACGCCACGCCGGCTGTGGAGCA
>JBJTUM010000134.1:0-7144 GCA_046080725.1 Cyanobium sp.
TCCAGAACTTTGACCACATCACCGGGTTGAAGATCCAACTCCATGCTCGGAACGAGGAAACTACAAAAGGGGGTGCATCGGACGCGCCGTGGAGGACTCGAACCCCCGACATCAGGTTTTGGAGACCTGCGTTCTACCAGCTGAACTAACGGCGCAAGGTGATGCACCAGCGAAGGGGAAAACCCCTTAGCGATCGAAGCGCTGCTTAACCCGAGTGGCTTTACCCACCCGGTCGCGCAGATAGAAGAGCTTCGCTCTCCGCACCTTACCGCGACGTTCCACCTTCACGGAAGCGACTTGGGGACTGTGCAGCAAAAAGACCCGCTCCACGCCGATGCCTTGGAAAATTCGGCGCACCGTGATGGTTTCGTTGAGCCCGCCATGGCGCTTGGCAATCACCACCCCTTCGTAGGGCTGGATCCGTTCCTTGTTGCCTTCCCGAATCCGCACACCCACGCGAACAGTGTCGCCCACATAGATGTCCGGCAGGTCGCTCTTGAGCTGCTCGGCCTCAAAGGCGGCGATCAGATCACGGGCACAGAGCTTGCCGGTGATGGCCTGGCGGACAGCAGGGGCGGCCTCTACCTCCACGGCCTCCACCTCCACTGGGGTGCTCGCTTCGACAGGAGCCTCAGGGGCTTCAGCAGCGACTTCGCTCACCTCGGCTAAAGGGGCATCCACCTGGGGCGCATCGGCCTGCAGCGCATTGGTTGGGGGCACATTGGTAGCCATTCCAGCGTCCTAAGGATCAAGCCAAACGAAGAGCTTACCTCTCAGGCGTCACGCCCTCCCTGAGTTCCCTTCTTCCTGCTGCCCCACGAGCGCCGCAGGCGCTCCACCACCATGAGGGCCCCTGTGCTCAGCATCCACAGCAGGCCCAGGCCGTTGAGCACCACGTAGAGGGTTTCCGCTTGGGGGCCCAACAGGGATGTCAGCCACTCCCCTTCATGGAGGGTCATCAAGGCATGGGCCCGATCCCTGTCCCAGCCGCCCCAATCCTTCAGCACCCGGTAGGCCATCCCGGTGCAGGCGGTGAGCAGCAGGGGCGCCAGCACGAAGGGCGCCAGGGTGGCATGGGCCGCTCTCCAGCGCTGCATCAAGGGTTGGGCCCGGGGGGTGGGTGGGGTGTCGGCCATCGCCTCAGCGCGGTTCGCAGCAGTTCACCGATAGCGTGGGGTGGTCGTTCTGTCTGCAAGACGCCTTTTACCCGCTGCCATGAAGCTGTTTGCCGATCTGCTTGCCTCCGCCAGCGGGCCTTTGGGCCAGGACAAAGCCGTCCAGCTCCTCACCCGAAGCGGCCCTCGCATCCCCAACAACCGCCGGGGTGTGGAGGTGAAATCCGCCAAGGAGATCGCCACCATGCGCACCGCCAGCCGGATTGTGGCCACCGTGCTGAGGGAGATCAGCGAGCTGGTGCAGCCGGGCATGACCACCGGCGATCTCGACCGGCACGCGGAGAAGCGCATCCGGGAGATGGGTGCGGTGCCGAGTTTCAAGGGCTACCACGGCTTTCCCGCCAGCATTTGCGCCAGCATCAACCACGAGGTGGTGCACGGCATTCCCAGCAGCAAGCGAGTGATCAAGGAGGGCGATCTGCTGAAGGTGGATACGGGGGCTTGTTTTGAGGGTTATCACGGCGACAGCTGCATCACGATCGGGGTGGGCAGCACCGTGGGAGAGGAGGCCCAGCGACTCAGCCGGGTGGCGCAGGAGTCGCTGATGCGGGGCCTGGCCACCGTTCGGGAGGGCAGCACCATGCTGGAATTGGCCGGGGCCGTTCAAGACCACGTGGAAGCCCACGGCTATGCGGTGGTGGAGGATTTCACCGGCCATGGGGTGGGCCGCAATCTCCATGAGGAGCCCTCGGTGTTTAACTACCGCACCCGGGAGCTGCCCAACATCACCCTGCGCCCGGGCATGACCCTGGCCGTGGAGCCCATCCTGAACGCGGGCAGCAAGGCCTGCCGCACGCTCAAGGACCGCTGGACCGTGGTGACCTTGGATGGCAGCCTTTCGGCCCAGTGGGAGCACACCATCGTGGTGGCCAGCGATGGCTGCGAGATCCTCACGGATCGCAACTTCTAATCGGCCCCGGCCACTCCCCCGTTGCCTGGTTTCCCCCTGCTGAACCAGCGGAAGTAGGCCCAGCGGCTGAGGGTGTGGAGGGGCATCAACACATAGGTGAGGGGGTTGATCGTGACGATGATCAAGTTGCAGTTCCAGCCGGCCTGGCGCAGGATCTCCCCGGCCACCCAATTGGCGGACATCACGCCATAGGGGTTGAGTTCGGAGCGGAAGGGCCCCAGCACCAACCGCCTCAGCCGCAGGGAGTTGGCCAGATCGAGGGCCCGCAGGCTGAGGATTTGACCGATGAGCCGCTTGCTGATCTCATAGAGGGGGCTGGGGGCCGTCTGGATTTCCGCTTCCGAAGTGTTGAGCCACACCTCGCCCCTTGCCCCGCACCTGGCGCGCTCCTGGGCGTAGAGCTCCAGCAGGCGCCAATGGCTCAGGGCGTTCACCTCCAGGGCCAGCTGGAGAGCCTCCCTGTCGCGGCGGCCCTGCTGGTTGAGGCCGTGGTTGAGCACCAGCACATCCACCTCCCCCAGAAGGGAGGCCAGGGCGCTCTCCTGGCCCGGTTCCCACTCCACCTGCCGCAGGGGAATGGGCTGGCCCTGGCCATCGCGCACCTCCAGGGGGGCCATCGCCGCGGTGGGAGAGCGATGAGTGAGGGCGATCAGCTGGGCGCCCCGGCCGTGCCAACGCCGGATCAGGGCTTGGCCCAGGGTGCCCCTCGCTCCTGTGATCGCCACGGTGGGCCTTTGCACGGTTGGTGTAAAACCTGGCTCCGGAGGATGGAGGGAATGGATCCGAGCTGCAAGAATCTGCCACAGCCTGGCTCTGTTGAGGCCTCTCCATGCCCAGCCCGCTGCTGATTGGCTCATGTGAACCCTTCAGCGGCAAATCGGCTGTTGTGCTCGGGTTGGCCCAGCAATTGCGCCGCAAGGGGGTGGCGTTTTCCTTTGGCAAGCCCCTGGCCACCTGCCTGGATGCGGAGGAGATCCACCAACTCGGTGACCCCCTCCTTGATGCGGATGTGCGTTTCATCGGGGCCACCCTCGGGCTGGAAGACACCCAGTTGCTCCCCTCCCTGGCGGTGCTGGAGCCCGGCTCCGCCGAGCAGCGGCTGTTGAGCGGGGATGTGGGGCCGGTGGGCGGGGTGCAGACCCTGCAGGCCGCGCTTCAGGAAGACGGCCGTGGTTTGGTGATTCTGGAGGGAGCGGGCCGATTGAGTGAGGGGTGGCTGTTTGGTTTGGGCCTGGTGCCCCTCGCCCGGGCCCTGGAGGCCGTGGTGGTGCTGGTGCACCCCTGGCAGGACAGCCGGGATGTGGAGCCGTTGCTGGAAGCCCATAGCCAGTTGGGCCCCCTGCTGGCCGGGGTGGTGATCAACGGGGTGCCCCCTGAAGCGCTGGGCCGCATGAAGCAAGACCTCAGCCCGGCCCTGGAGCGCCTCGGCCTGCCGGTGTTGGGGGTGATGCCCCGGAGCCCCTTGCTGCGCAGTGTCACGGTGGAGGAGCTGAGCCGGCGGCTGCAGGCCCGGGTGCTTTGCTCCCGGGAGCGGCTCGATCTTTTGGTGGAAACCCTCTCGATCGGCGCGATGAATGTGAATTCCGCCATGGAATTCTTCCGCCGCCGCCGCAACATGGCGGTAGTGACCGGGGCCGACCGCACGGACATCCAATTGGCGGCCCTGGAGGCCTCCACCCAGTGCCTGATCCTCACGGGGGTGGGAGAGCCCCTGCCCCAGCTGCTCAACCGGGCGGAGGAGCTGGAGGTGCCCGTGCTGAAGGTCGACCATGACACCCTCACCACGGTGGAGGTGGTGGAGGCTTCCATCGGTCATGTGCGGCTGCATGAGGCGGTGAAGGCCACCTATGCGATGCGCTTGGTCGAAGAGAATTGTCACTTTGAACGGCTGTTTGAACGCCTGGAGTTGTCCTGAGCACCACCACTGCTATTTTCCAGAAGTGACATGTGGGCGTACGACGGGTGACCCGGTCTCTCGATCTTCCGGCTCTCGACAGGATTGATACCCTGGCCCAGGAGCTGGCCATGCTTCAGGACACGGGCAAACGGCGGATTGCCATCCTGGGCAGCCGGCACGTGCCCGTGGTGTCGATCCACCTGGTGGAACTGGTGGCCCGCTCCCTGGCCCAGGAGGGCCACAACCTGATCACCTCCGGCGCCCAGGGGGTGAATGCGGCGGTGATCCGGAGTGTGCTGGCGGTGGATCCGGGCCGGCTCACGGTGTTGCTGCCCCAGAGCCTGGAGCGCCAGCCGAGCGAATCGCGGGAGCAGCTGGAGCAGGTGTTGCACCTGGTGGAAAAGCCCGAGCACGATGAGCTGCCCCTGCCGATGGCCAGCAGCCTCTGCAACCAGGAGATCATCAGCCGCTGCGACCAGCTGATCTGCTATGCCTTCCACGACAGCGAAACCCTGCTCTCCAGCTGCCGCACGGCGGAAGACATGGGGAAGGTGGTGAGCTTGCTGTTTTTTGATTGAGTTTCAGCCGTGGTTGCTGGGTCGGGCCATCACCTGCAGGCAGTTGCCTTCGCGCCCCATCACGGTCACCCGCTCTCCGGGGGTCAGGGGTGTGTGGGGCTCCACATTGTGGGCGGCCCAGCTCTGGCCCTGCCACTGCACCCGGCCGCTGCCATCGGCGCTGAAGGTGCTGATCACCTGGGCCTGGTCGGTGGCGGGCGGCAAGAGAACCCCATCATCGGCGGAGCGCAGCGACCAGCGCCGCAGCAGGCCGTAGCCGGCGGCGGCGAGGCCGAAGAACAGCAGGGCCTGGGCCCAGGCTGGCAGGGAGATGGCGGCCCCCAGGAGGGTGAGCGCCAGGGCGGCGGTGCCCCCCACGAGCAGCAGCCCATCGCCATCGAGCCCGAGCAGCACCAGCAGCCAGAGGGCCGCGGCAACCAGCAGCCAGAACAGGGGGGATGGGGGCATGGCCAAAGGCGGGCCTGAACCCATTCTCTTCCCTAGCCTGGGGGAACGGTGGCAATGGTTATGGATCCCCTGATTCCTCTGGTGCTGGTGATGGTGGGCGCCCTGGGCGTGAGCAGCGTGAAGGTGACGAGCAGCAGCCGCTCGATGCTGGTGGAGCGCCTGGGCAAATACAACCGCCAGCTGTCGCCGGGGTTGTCATTCGTGTTGCCGGGGGTGGAGAAGGTGGTGAGCCATGAATCATTGAAAGAGCGGGTGCTGGATATCCCGCCGCAGCAGTGCATCACCCGCGACAACGTGTCGATCGAGGTGGATGCGGTGGTGTATTGGCAGCTGCTGGAGCACTCCCGCGCCTATTACGCGGTGGACAACCTGCAGGCGGCGATGGTGAATCTGGTGCTCACCCAGATCCGCGCTGAGATGGGCAAGCTGGATCTCGACCAAACGTTCACCACCCGCCAGGAGGTGAACGAGGTGTTGCTGCGCGAGCTCGATCAGGCCACCGATCCCTGGGGCGTGAAGGTGACCCGGGTGGAGCTGCGCGACATCCGGCCCACGCCGGGGGTGCAGCAGGCCATGGAGCAGCAGATGACGGCGGAGCGGGAAAAGCGGGCGGCGATCCTGCGCTCGGAGGGGGAAAAGGAATCCCAGCTGAATGCGGCCCGGGGCCGGGCCGAGGCGTTGGTGCTGGATGCGAAGGCCAAGCAGGAGGCGTTGCTGCTGGAGGCCGAAGCCCAGGCGCAGCAGCAGCGGCTGCTGGCCAAGGCCCGGGCGGAGGCCGCCGCTGAGCTGGCCGCCGCCATCGAGGCCAATCCAGCGGCGGCAGAGGGCCTGCGGCTGCTGCTCGCCAAGGACTGGATGGCTATGGGGCAGGAGATGGCCCAGGCCAAGGGCGGCACGGTGCTGATGGTGGATCCCCAGAGCCCGGCCAGCCTGCTGGCGGCCCTCAAGGGCCTGCAGGAGAAGGGCTGAGGGCGATTTCCCTGATCTTTACCGACGCGATTGATGGTGTATCAACCCCCTAGCCAACTGATCGAAGTTCTGCAAAAAATTGCCTACGAGGAGCCGTTGGCGGATGGGGATCCCAGGTATGTGGATTCGCGGGAGGCGCGGGGCAGCGAAAAAACCTTCACCCGCCTGGCGCGAAAGTTTGGTTGGGATCCGGCCAGCGATGCGTTCTTTGCGCCCTATGAGAAGCACATCCTGTTCTTTGGCCACATCGGCATCGGAAAAACCACCGAACTGCGCCGTTATGCCGGGGATCTGAACGCGTCCAGGCGCTTTTATGTGGTGGAGGTGGATGTGCTGGCCAAGTTGGATCGCAACAACCTGCAGTACACCGAAGTGCTGATGGCCATGGCCGAAACCTTGCTGGAACGTCTCCATCACGACGGCTACTCCTTGGGCGCTGATGCCCTGAATCCCCTGCAACGCTGGTTTGGAAAAGTGGAGGAAACCCAGGCCAAAACGAAGGAGCTCAGTGCTGAACTCAAGACGGTGGCCGAGGGGGGTGGCGGGATTCCTGGCTTGATCAAGCTTTTGGCCACTTTTACGGCTGCGTTCAAGACGGGGTCGACTCAGAAGAGTGAATGGCGCCTGGAGATTCGCAACAATTTCACCGCCCTGGCGCAGGCCTTCAACACCCTCATTCACCAGGCGGAGGCTCACTTGGCACGGGACGCTCGGGCCAAGCGGGTGCTGTTTCTGATCGATGGCACCGACAAGATGCGCGGTGAAGATATCCAGCAATTCTTTGTGCAGGATGCGGAGCAGCTGCTGGCGATTAAAACCCTGGTGATCTACACGGCGCCGCTGCATTTGAAATACGACGGGCGTCTCGGCGGCAAGCTCGATGCCGACATCGTGCTGCCGATGATGAAGCTGAACGAGCGGGATGGCACCCCCTTTGAAGCCGGGTGGACGACGATGCGCCGCCTGTTGCTGTTGCGGGCCGATCGCTGCCTGTTTACCAGTGATGGGGAAGTGGATCGCTTGGTGGAGTTCAGTGGCGGCCATCCCCGGGAGCTGTTGCGCCTGCTGAAACTCTGTTGTGAGGTGGCCGATGATCAGATTGACGCTGCCGTGGTGCAAACGGCGATCGAAAAATTAGCGGCCGACTATCGCTATTTCCTCAAGCCCG
>JBJTUM010000135.1:0-2770 GCA_046080725.1 Cyanobium sp.
ATGCCCCGTTTCACGGCATAGATGGCCGTGGCGGCAGCACCGCGTTTGAACACGTGGGAGCCGGTGGGAAAAGTGAAGCGTTCACACTCCAGGTGGGAGGCGAGAAGATCAACGGGATTGAGAGTCGAACGGGTGCTTACCAACTCAGGGGACCTCCACTCAATGGAATAAGGATCTCTTCATACACCCTTCTGGCCTGATTGGAGTGTGAGCCCGACTGCAAAAGGGAGTGTCAGGCGAAATTGTCATACTTTTCATGCGTCATACCTACAGAAGGCCGTTTGTGCCTAGGGGTTGGACAGATCCTTCGGCAAGCCGCTCAAGGAAAGCTGTTGGCTGGCCAAAGGAGAATAGTCATCTTGAGCTTCCGTTCCCGGCGCACCCAGCACGGGAAGACGGGGCGGACTGGCCGTCCAGTGGTGACACCACAGCTCCCCCACCAGATCGGGATGGATCGCCAACTGGCGCAGCTGACACCAACCCATCTCTGCTCCCTTAGGAGGAGCACAGTGGCGGCAGCTGCGACAATTGGGGCGCTTGCCCATCCGAAGGGGGAGGGATTGGCCGCTCAACTTAGACACGGCTGCTGCTTTTGCAGAAGTGAAGAGAGCCGAATCACAGCCTTTCTTCGGAGTTGGGAAGAAAAGCCAATCAACGCTGGCCCCTCCATAGGATCCCGGCCATTGCACTCACCACCACCCCATGGCCAACGCCACCGACCTGCGGCACACCCCCCTCCATGCCGCGGCCATCCGCAACGGGGGGCGGATGGTGCCCTTTGCGGGCTGGGAAATGGCCGTGCAATTCGCCGGGCTGGTGCAGGAACACACGGCCGTGCGGCAGCACTGCGGCGTGTTCGACATCTCCCACATGGGAGTGCTCACCCTGACGGGGGAGGGGGTAAAGGACGCCCTGCAGCATCTGGTGCCCAGCGATCTGCACCGCATCGGCCCCGGAGAGGCCTGTTACACGGTGTTGCTCAATAAGGCCGGCGGCATCCTCGACGACCTGATCATCTATGACCGAGGCAGCAAAGAAGCGGTGGTGGTGATCAACGCCGCCTGCGCGGACAACGACACCGCCTGGCTCCGCCAGCACCTCGAGCCCAAGGGCATCACCATCACCGACCGCAAGGGCGATGGGGTGCTGCTGGCCCTGCAGGGGCCGGAAGCCTCGGCCCGCCTGGAGGCCCTGGCAAGCGAGAGCCTGGCCGACCTGCCCCGCTTCGGCCACCGGGAGCTCACGCTCCAGGGGGAGGGCCTGGCCGGAGCCCCGGTGTTCGTGGGACGCACCGGCTACACCGGGGAGGATGGCTTTGAGCTGCTGCTGGGTCGGGATCAGGGCCTAGCGCTCTGGGACCAGCTGCTGGCCAGCGGCGTAAGCCCCTGCGGCCTGGGCGCCCGCGACACGCTCCGACTGGAGGCGGCCATGCATCTCTATGGCAACGACATGGATGCCAACACCACCCCCCTGGAGGCCTCCCTCGGCTGGCTGGTGCACCTGGAGATGCACGCCCCCTTCATCGGCCGCGCGGCTCTAGAGGAGCAGACCGCCCAGGGGGTGGAGCGGCGGCTGGTGGGGCTAAAACTGGCGGGTCGGGCGATTGCCCGCCATGGCTATCCCGTGCTGCACGGGGGTGCTGTGGTGGGGGAGGTGACGAGTGGCACCTGGTCGCCCACGCTTTCCGAAGCCATCGCCCTGGCCTATGTGCCAGCTGCCCTGGCCAAGCCCGGCACCGAGCTGGGCGTGGAGATCCGGGGCCAGGCCCAGCCCGCCACCGTGGTGAAGCGCCCCTTCTACCGCCGGGGCTGATCCCCCCCCGCAGACCGATCGGTACGATCCAGCCCCATGGACCCACGTCTTCCGCTCACCGACCTCCCCAGCGACTCTGGGGACACGATCCAAATCTTCGGCATCCGGGGCTATGGCTACACCGGCTACTTTCCCGAGGAACAGACCCTCGGCCAGTGGTTCGAGGTGGATCTAGTGCTCTGGCTCGACCTTTCCCCCAGCGGCGCCAGCGACGATCTGCAGCAGACCCTGAACTACGCCGACGTGGTGGCCCGGGTGACTGACCTGGTGGAGACAACCCGGGTGCTCACCATTGAGCGCCTCAACACCCTGATCCTCGAAGGGGTTCTCGCCTTCCCCCAGGTGCGGCAGGCCCACTCCCGGCTGGTGAAAGTGGCAGCGCCGATCCCCGGCTTCGATGGCCGCATCGCTGTCGCCATGACCCGCTCCAGGCCAGGCAGCGCCTGAATCCCCATGGCAGCTTCCGAGGTCCCACCCCAGCAAGCGGCCATCGCCCTCGGCAGCAACCTGGGCGACAGCCTGGCCACCCTGGAAGGCGCCCTGGCCGCCCTCGAGGAGGTGCCAGGGATGACAGTGATGGCCCGCTCCCGTTGGTATCGCTCCGCCCCGGTGGGGCCCGCCCAGCCCGACTACGTCAATGGCTGTGCTCTCCTGGAGGTGGCCCTCTCCCCCGAAGCCGTGCTGGAGCAGCTGCACGTGGCAGAGCACCGCTACGGCCGGGTGCGCCAGGAGCGCTGGGGCGCTCGCACCCTCGATCTGGACCTGATCCTGTATGGCACCCTCCAGCATGAAAGCGAAACCCTGCTGGTGCCCCACCCCCGCTTCCGGGAGCGGGCTTTCGTGCTGCTCCCCCTGGCGGAGATCGCCCCGGCCTGGATCGATCCGGTCAGCGGCCGCAGCGTGGCGGACCTGGCGGCGGCGCTGCCAGCGGCGCTAACGGGCGAGAGCGGCCTGGCGG
>JBJTUM010000136.1:0-9693 GCA_046080725.1 Cyanobium sp.
AGGCAGCGGGTGGCCCGGGGCATGCGATCCGGCGGCAGGATGTTGAGCTGGCCCAGATCCTCCAGGGCCCGCTGCAGGTTGCGTTCGCTCACCTCCTCCATGGTGCTGCCCTCCTGGGCGGCCCGCTGCAGGATCTTGTCGTCGATGTCGGTGACGTTCTGCACGTACGTCACCGCATAGCCCCGCCAGATGAGATAGCGGCGCAGCACGTCCCAAACGATGTAGCTGCGGGCATGGCCCAGGTGGCAGAGGTCGTACACCGTGATGCCACAGCAGTAGATCGACACCCTTCCGGGCTCGATGGGCTCGAAGATCTCCAGCCGACGGGTGAGGGTGTTGGTGAGCCGCAGCGGCAAGGGCACATCCGGCCGTGGGCCGGCGCTGACTTCCAGCAGGCACCGTATTCCAGCAGGCACCGTCTTCCAGCAGGCACCGTCGGCTCAGACCCGGCCGGCCAGGCCGATGCGCTCCCCTCCGTATTGGGCCCGCTGGCGCACGGTTTGGCACCAGGGCTCCTGGGCCAGATACCAGGCCACCGTTTCCGCCAGGCCCTCCTCAAAGCTGTGGCGGGGAACCCAGCCCAGCTCCGCGGTGATCCGGGCCGGATCAATGGCGTAGCGGCGGTCGTGTCCGGGCCGATCGGTGACCGAGGTGATCAGTTGGCTGTGGGGAGCCCCCTGGGGATGGAGCTCATCCATCAGGGTGCAGATGGCATCCACCACCTGGCGGTTGGTGCGCTCGCCGTGGCCGCCCACGCAGTAACTGCGGCCGCACTCCCCCCGGTTGGCCGCCAGAAGCAGGGCATCCACATGGTCTTCCACGTAGAGCCAATCGCGCACATTCAGCCCATCGCCATAGACAGGAATGGGCTCGCCGGCCAGGGCCTTGAGGATTACCACGGGAATCAGCTTCTCTGGAAACTGCCAGGGGCCGAAGTTGTTGCTGCAGTTGGTGAGCACCACCGGCAGGCCATAGGTATGGTGCCAGGCGCTCACCAGGTGGTCGCTGGCGGCCTTGCTGGCGGAGTAGGGGCTGCGGGGGTCGTAGGGGGTGGTTTCAGAAAATCTCCCCTCCGCCCCGAGCGAACCAAACACCTCATCGGTGCTGATGTGATGGAGGCGAAACCGCTGCTTGCGCTCCCCTTCTAGGGCCTGCCAGTGGGCTCGCACGGCCTGCAGCAGGGAAAAAGTGCCCTGCACATTGCTGGCGATGAAGGCCTCCGGCCCCTCGATGGAGCGATCCACATGGCTTTCGGCCGCCAGGTGCATCACCAGATCGGGATCGGCCTGCTCCACCGCCGCCCGGGTGGCTTCGCCGTCGGCCAGGTCCACCTTCAAGAGCTGGTGGCGGCAGCTGGGCCCGCTGCTGGGTTTGCCGGCTTCGGCCAGCAGGGCTTCAATGCTGGTGAGATCGCTGGCGTAGCCGAATTTGTCGAGGTTGAACACCGTGCAGTCGCTCTCCCGCAGCAGGCGGCGCACCACGGCCCCACCAATGAAGCCGGCCCCGCCGGTCACCAGCAGGCGGTTGCGTCCGGCGAGGAGGGTGGGGAGATCAACCATGGGTTTCGGGAGGGGTAGCTGGGATGCGGGATGGGAAATGGGGGGCGTCAGGCGGTAGCGGGGAGGCGGGCCAGCACCTGGACCAGGGCGTTGCGCCAGTGCAGGGCCGGCAATCCCAGCACCCTGCGGGTGGCTCTGCACTCCAGTAGGGAATAGGAGGGGCGCCGTGCGGGGGTGGGGTAGTCCTCCGTGCCGATCGGAGTTACCTGGGCGGCCGTGGCCAGCACCCCCTGGGCGACGGCGAGCTCGCCGATGGCCACCGCAAAGTCGTACCAGCTGGCCGCGCCCGCATCGCTCCAGTGATGGATGCCGTGGATGTTGCGCTGGATCACCTGCCAGCAGGCGGTGGCCAGGGTGTGGGTGGCGGTGGGGCAGCCCACCTGGTCGGCGATCACCCCCAGGGTTTCGCCGGCGGCTGCCTTTTGCCGGTGCAGGCGCAGCATGGTGAGGCAAAAGTTTTGGCCCACGGGGCCATACACCCAGCTGGTGCGCAGCACGCAGTAGCGATCCGGGGGCAGGGCTTCCCTCACCCGCCGCTCCCCCTCGGCCTTCGTGGCGCCGTAGACCCCCAGGGGGTCCAGGGGCTGGTCGGGCCGATAGGGCGAGCCCTGCTGCCCGTTGAACACGAAATCCGTGCTGATCTGCAGGAGATGGCCGCCTGTTTCGGCCAAGGCTTCAGCCAAAGCCCCGGGCGCTTGCCCATTCACCCGCAGGGCCAGCTCCGGTTCGCTTTCGGCCCGGTCCACGGCGGTGTAACCCCCGGCATTGAGAACCCACTGGGGCTGGTGCTTCCGCACCATCTGCCGGCATGCCGAGGCATCCGCCAGATCCAGGTTCTGCCGCGCGAGGGGAATCGCCTCCACGCCTTCGGGGATCGCGGCCAGCAAGGCTTGGCCCAGCTGCCCGTTGCATCCGGTGAGCAGCACCTTGCTCACGGAAACACGTCTCCTGCCGTTGCTGCCTCCTCCAGGGTGGGCGCCAGGCGATCTTTGTCCGACACGCTCGGGCCTGCACCGACTGCTGGAAGGGGCCAGGAAATGTCCAGGGCGGGGTCATCCCAGCGGATGGAGCGCTCTGTGGCCTTGTCCCAGAAGTCGGTGGTTTTGTAGAGCACCTCCGCCCATGGGCTGAGCACCAGAAAGCCATGGGCAAAGCCCGCAGGCAGCCAGAGCTGGGCATAGTTCTCGGAGCTGAGCTTGGCGCCGATCCATTGGCCAAAGGTGGGCGACTGGCGCCGGATGTCGACCGCCACATCAAAGATCTCCCCCTGCACACAACGCACCAGCTTTCCCTGGGCATGGGGGGGCAGTTGGTAGTGGAGCCCCCGCAACACCCCCTGGGAGGAGCGGGATTGGTTGTCTTGAACAAAGGTGGGCACCTCGCTTCGGGGGAGCTCCAGGGCCTCGGCAAAGCGCTTCTGGTTCCAGCTTTCCAAGAAGTAGCCCCGGGCATCCCCGAACACCTGAGGAGTGAGCAGGAGGGGGCCCGCGATGGGCAAATGCTCAATCTGCATGGGGGCCTTCCAGCAACTGAAGCAGGTAGGTGCCGTAGCCGCTCTTCTTTTGGGGTTCGGCCAGTTGGCCCAGCTGGGCATCATCGATCCAGCCCATCCGCCAGGCCACCTCCTCGGGGCAGCCCACCTTCAAGCCCTGGCGATGCTCCAGAGTGCGGATGTAACTGGACGCCTCATGCAGGGAGTCGGGGGTGCCCGTATCCAGCCAGGCCATGCCCCGCCCCATCAGCTCCACCCGCAGCAGTCCAGCATCCAAATACTGCTTGTTGAGGTCGGTGATTTCAAGCTCCCCCCGCGGGGATGGGGTCACCTGTCGGGCGCGCTCCACAACGGAACCGTCGTAGAAATACAGCCCCGTGATGGCGTAGCGCGAGCGGGGCTGTTTGGGCTTTTCTTCAATGCTGATCACCCGGCCCGTGCCATCAAATTCCACGACGCCATAGCGCTCAGGATCCCTGACGGGATAGGCAAACACCGTGGCTCCTTCCTCCAGGGTTTGGCTCGATTGCAGCTGGGGGAAGAGATCGTGGCCGTGGAACAGATTGTCGCCCAGCACCAGGGCGGCGGGCGCGTCCGCCAGGAAATCCGCGCCGATCAAGAAAGCCTGGGCCAGGCCGTCCGGGCTCGGTTGCACGGCGTATTCGATGCTCACGCCCCAGCTCGAACCATCTCCCAACAGCCGCTGAAAGGCGGCCTGGTCGGCGGGGGTGGTAATGATGAGCACCTCCCGAATTCCCGCTAGCATCAAGGTGGTGAGCGGGTAATAAATCATCGGTTTGTCGTAAACCGGCATCAGCTGCTTGCTCACCGCGCAGGTGAGAGGGGCCAGTCGGGTCCCACTGCCACCAGCCAGGATGATGCCCTTTCGATTGGTTGCGCCCAGCCCCACTTGTTTCCCAAGCTCGGAGGCAGTGTCTCACATCCCTCTGCCTACTTGGTTTCCATCCAATTGGCCCCCACCCCCGTGTCCACCAGGAGGGGCACCCGCAGCTGGATCACGCCCTCCATCGTCTGTTTCGTGAGGGCTAAAACCTCTGCCAGAGCCTCTGGGGCCGCCTCCAGCACCAACTCATCGTGCACCTGGAGCAGCAGCCGGGCTGGCAGGTTGCGGGCGTTGAGTTCGTGGTGCAGCTGCACCATGGCCAGTTTGATGATGTCCGCACTGGACCCCTGAATCGGCGCATTGGCGGCCGCCCGCAGCTGCTGGGCTTCAAGCCCCCCCCGGCGGGCCCCCTCGATGGAAATCTCGAGGGGGTCTTTGCCGCGGTGCCGCCCGAGGCCGCCAGGGTCGAAATGGAAGGTGCGTCGCCGGCCGAGGATCGTCTCCACATAGCCCTGGGTGAGGGCCAGGCGCTCCTGCATCTCGAGGAAGGCAAACACCCTGGGATAGCGCTGGCGAAAGCGCTGCAGAAACTCCTTGGCCCGCGCCTGGGGAATGCCTGTCTCCCGGGCAAAACGCTGCACGCCCATGCCATAGATCACCCCGAAATTGATGGTTTTTCCAAGCCGGCGTTCCTCCGCGTTGATGGAGTCTTTTTCCAACAGCAACCGGGCGGTGAGGGCGTGCACATCGTCGCCATTGTTGTAAGCCTCGATCAACACCTCCTCTCCAGAGAGGTGGGTGAGGATGCGGAGTTCAATCTGGGAATAATCGGCGCTGATCATCTGCCAGCCCTCCTCCGGCAGGAAGGCCTTGCGGATCCGGCGGCTGAAATCCGTGCGGATGGGAATGTTCTGCAGATTGGGATTGCTGCTGGAGAGCCGGCCGGTGGCGGTCACCGCCTGGTTGAAATCCGTGTGCACCCTTCCCGTTTCGGGCTCCACCAGGCTGGGCAGGGCATCCACGTAGGTGCTGCGCAGCTTGCTGAGGATGCGGTGGTTGAGCACCAGGGGCACAAGGGGATGGTCGTCCTCCAGCCGCTCCAGCACGGTGGCATCGGTGCTCCAGCCGGTTTTGGTTTTGCGGGATTTCTTGCGGTCCAGCTTCAAGGTGTCGAACAGCAGGGCTTCCAACTGTTTTGGCGACCCCAAGTTGAAGGGCTGGCCGGCCACCTCCTGGGCTTCGGCCTCCAGGTGATCCAGCTGGGCTCCCAGTTCCTGGCTGAGCTCCTGGAGGTAGGCCTGGTCGATGCGGATCCCCGTGGCCTCCATGGTGGCCAGCACGGGTTCCAGGGGCAGCTCCACCTCCTTGAGCAGGGCAGGCAGGGCGGGGCCCAGGGCCGCCAGTTCATCGGCCAGCCGGCCGGTGAGCGCCCAGGTGAGATGCACATCCATGCCGCAGTACTGGGCCGCCGCGGCGATGGGCACCTCCGCGAAGCTGTTCCCTTTCCCCACCACGGTGGTGTAGCTGTCGGGGGTGAAGCCAAATTCCCGCTCGGCCATGGCCTCCAGGGAGTGTTTATCGGCGGGATCCCGCAGGTAGTCCGCCAGGAGGGTGTCCATCACCACCCCGGCTAGGGGCAGGCCATGGCGCATCAGGATCAACCGGTCGTATTTGGCGTTTTGCAGGGTTTTGGGATGGGCCTCGCTCCCCAGCCAGGGGCCCAGGGCCTGGAGAACCGTCTCCAGCTTCAGCTGGGGTTGGAGCGGCTGATGGCCCAGGGGGATGTAGGCCAGGTCTCTGGCCCCCGCGCCCCAGCACAGGCCCAGGCCCACCAGTTCGGCGCGGAAGGGATTGAGGGAGGTGGTTTCCGTGTCGAGCGCCACCGGAGCCGTGCCCTCCTTGCAGGCCATCAGCCGTTGGAGGAGATGTTGGAGCTCCTCCTCGCTGGTGATGAGAGCGGGGTGGAGTTGGGGCCTGGCCGTTGCTGGATCAGGTGAGGGCTCCTGGGCCGCGGGGGGGCTGACCGACACCTGGGGGTGCCCGCTGGAAAAGGTGGAGGTGAAGCGGGCCGTCTGGCGGAGCAGGCTGAACAGCTCCAGGGCCTGTAGCCGTTCCCCCAGTTCGTCCTGATTCACTTGGCCCAGGGTCAGCCGGGGGGGCGTGGAGAGGGGCACATCCCGGTGAATGGCGGCGAGATGTCTGGAGCGAAAGGCGCTGTCCCGTCCGTCCTGGAGCTTGGTGCGCAGGCTGCCCTTCTGGGCCTCGAGGGCGTCATAGATCCCATCCAGGTTGCCGTGGGCCTGAAGAAGGGTGATGGCGGTTTTCGGCCCCACCCCCCGCACCCCGGGGATGTTGTCGGAGCTGTCGCCCGTCAGGGCTTTGAGATCCACCACGTCTTCCGGGGGCACCCCCAGCTTCTCCACCACCCCCTCCCGTCGAATCTCCCGGGGGCCCGAGCCCCGGTTGTTGGGGCCACCCCCTAGGTAGAGCACGGCGATATCCCGTTCGTCATCCACCAGTTGGAACAGATCCCGGTCGCCCGAGAGGATGCGCACCCTCCAGCCCTCCTTGGCTCCCCTTTCGGCCAGGGTGCCGAGCACATCATCCGCTTCGTAGCCCGGGGCCATCACCAGGGGCAGATCCAGCTGCTCCTGGAGGATCTCCTGGAGGTTCTCCAGATCGGCAAAGAAGTGCTCGGGCGCCACGTCCCGGTTGGCCTTGTAGGTGTCATCCGTCTCATGACGAAAAGTGGGTTCGGCGGTATCGAAGGCAATGGCCACCCCCTCGGGGCGCCATTCGGCACAGGTGTCGAGCAGGCTTTTGAGAAAGCCGTAGGTGACGCTGGTAGGCACCCCCTCTTTGGTGGATAGCCCTCCATCGCCCCCCTTGGCGAAGGCATAGAAGCTTCGGAAGGCCAGGGAATGGCCATCGACCAACAGCAGGAGAGGTTTGGGATCTGCCATGGCCAACCGATGTTCCACCCCGAATCGCCACAGCCTGCCAGATCCTTTTCCAGTGCCGGCTTCCTGGGATGGCAGCTCAGGGGCCGCTGCATTCAGCGACTGCGGCCATTACCGCTGGTGGCTTGTTCGCCCCTGCCAGCCGGTGGGAAGTGCATGTTGTTTCTGGGGTTGAATCCCTCCAGGGCAAATGGGGAGCGGGACGATCCCACCCTGCGCCGCCTGCGGGCACTCGCGGGTCGCTGGGGCCATGGCCGCCTGCTGGTGATGAATCTCTTCGCCCGGGTGGGACCGGATCCGAGCCTGCTGCGGCGGGTTCCTGACCCCGTTGGGGATCAAACGGATGGCTGGTTGGCCACCGGCTTGGCCTGGCTGGCGGCCCAGCCCTCCGATCCCTTCGGGACCCCGCCACGCATCTGGGTGGGGTGGGGGCAGCGGGGGGGGCTCCATGGCCGCAGCGAACAGGTGTTGGATGGGCTGCGATGCTGGGGCGGTGACGTGGTGTGTGTGGGGTTGACCCGCCAGGGCCAGCCCCGCCATCCTCTTTATTGCCGGGCTGACCAACTGCCCCACCCTTTTGTTGTGGCACCAGCCCATGTCTCGCATCCTCCGCTGCTACGCCATCCACCTGCATCTGAGCAGCGGTCATGAGGAAGTGGTGCAGTTCCCCACCTTGGAGGCCTTCCAGCAGTGGTACACCAGTGCCCTCCACGGGGGCGCCTCCCCCGACACCTTCATCAACGTGCCGATCAGTGAGCTGGAGGGGGAGTATCTGCTGGTGCGGGCCGGGAACATCATTGGCCTGCGGGTGGAGCCCCTCTACGGCAGCATCGACAACTGAACGCAACAGGGCAGTAACTGGAGGCCTGCGGTTCAGTCTTCAAGGGCCGCTGCTAAGCGCTTCTCGTCTTCGCCGATCTGGTGGAGCAGCTGCCAGGAGGTGAGCAGATCGGGCCCCTGTAAGGATCCCAGCATGGCGGCCCGCAGGCTTTTCATCATCACGCCCTTCTTCACGCCAGCTGCGGCGGCACTGGCTTCGAGGAGATTTTGGGCGGCTTGGGTTTCCAAAGGTGAGCCGGTGGGGTGCTCGGCCAGGAGGGCCTGCAGGGCTGCCAGAGCCTGCTGGGAGGGGGGTTGGTGCAGCACCTCCTGGGCCTGGGCATCCGGGAGGGGTGCCTCAAAGAAGGGCGCGGCCTGGGTGACCCCATCGCTGAGGAGGGTGAGGGAGGGCCCAAGCAGGGTCGTGAGCTGGTGCAGCCAGGAGGGGGGAAAGGGGCTGGCGTCCGTGGGCCCATCCCCCCCGAGCCACCCCCTGGAGGCCCAAAGGGGCTTGAGCTGCTCCAGCAGTTCCGCCGGGGGCAAGCCATGAAGCACCTGGGCGTTGAGCCAGTTGAGCTTTTCCCAGTCGAACCGGGCTCCGGCCCGGTTGACCCGCACGAAATCAAACACTTTGGCTGCTTCCTCGAGGGTGAAGCGCTCCCCCATGCCCTCTGGGGGCGACCAGCCCAGCAGGGTCATGTAGTTTGTGAGGGCTTCCGGGGCGTAGCCCAGGGCACGGAAATCGCTGATGGAGGTGACCCCATCACGCTTGGAGAGCTTCCGCCCCTCCTGGTTGAGGATCAGGGGGGTGTGGGCAAACTGGGGGATGGGCAGGCCCAGAGCTTCGTAGAGCATGATTTGCTTGGCGGTATTGGCGATGTGGTCTTCCCCCCGGATCACATGGGTGATGGCCATAGCGGCATCGTCCACCACCACCACCAGGTTGTAGAGGGGATCGCCGATCGCATCGGCTGGAGCGCGGCGGGCAATCACCATGTCACCCCCCAGATCGGCCCCACTCCAGCGCATGTCACCCCGCACCAGGTCGTGCCAGGTGATGGCACGGTCGTCGTCGATTCGGAAGCGGATCACGGCCTGGCGTCCTTCGGTGAGGAAGACCTGCTCCTGCTCGGGGCTCAAGTGCCGGTGTCGGTTGTCGTAACGGGGGGCTTCCTTTCGCGCCGCTTGCCCCTCCCGCAGGGCGTTGAGCTCCTCCTCCGTGGTGTAGCAGCGATAGGCCGCCCCGCTGTCCAGCAATTGGGCGATGGCCGCCTGATGGATGTCGATGCGAGCGCTCTGAATCACAGGCTCCCCATCCCAATGCAGGCCCAGCCAGTTCAGGCCCTCAAGAATGTTGGCGGTGTATTCCGGCTTGGAGCGGTCTCGATCAGTGTCTTCGATGCGCAGGAGGAAGGATCCGCCCTGGCGCCGGGCAAAGAGCCAATTGAACACCGCCGTGCGGGCGGTGCCGATGTGGAGCGTGCCCGTGGGGCTCGGAGCAAGGCGGACGCGTACAGAGGGAGGGGCCGCGGCCATCTGGTCTGAAAATCTCCGTTGGGCAACGGGAGGAGAACGGGACTGACGGGGCTCGAACCCGCAACTTCCGCCGTGACAGGGCGGTGCTCTAACCGATTGAACTACAGTCCCAAAAGGGAACGAACCTGGAGGAAGGGTTCAGGTTGGTCCGTCGACGCGGTTGTCGACAAAGCCAGTATCAACTGCGGTGGTTCCCTCCGTCAAATGGTGAGGATTCAGGGGCGGAAGCCCGCGGGTTCAATCAGGCGAACCTGGTTGCCCCGGGCTGTGAATTCACGGCCTTGGTCGCTTTGGACAACCACCCGCCCCCCGGATTTAACCCGGATGACTCTGGCGCGAACCCAACCCAGAGCCGCGGACTCCAGAACTTTGACCACATCACCGGGTTGAAGATCCAACTCCATGCTCGGAACGAGGAAACTACAAAAGGGGGTGCATCGGACGCGCCGTGGAGGACTCGAACCCCCGACATCAGGTTTTGGA
>JBJTUM010000137.1:0-26656 GCA_046080725.1 Cyanobium sp.
ATCTGGTCCGCCGCCGCTGGCGTTCGGTGGAGGCGGTGCGGGAGGTGAGCTTCTCCATCGAACCCGGCGAAATGGTGGGCTTTCTGGGCCCCAATGGGGCCGGCAAAACCACCACCCTCAAGATGCTCAGCGGTCTGATCCACCCCAGTGGGGGCATCGCCGACGTGGCGGGGTTGGAGCCGCGCCGGCGCCAGCGGCGCTTTTTGGAAACCATCACCCTGGTGATGGGCCAGAAGCAGCAGCTGCTCTGGGATCTGCCGCCCCTCGACAGCCTTTACCTCAACGCAGCCGTCTACGGCATCGACGACGGGGAAGCCAAACGCCGCATCCAGAAACTGGCGGAGATGCTGGAGCTTGGGCCGGAGCTCACCCGGCCCGTGCGCAAGCTCTCCCTGGGGGAACGCATGAAAGCGGAGCTGCTGGCGGCCCTGCTCCATCGCCCCCAGGTGCTCTTTCTCGATGAGCCCACCCTCGGGCTCGACATCAATGCCCAGGCCCGGGTGCGGGAGTTTCTGGCGGCCTACAACCGCCGCACCGGCGCCACCCTGCTGCTGACCAGCCACTACATGGCGGACATCACCGCCCTTTGCCCCAGGGTGCTGCTGATTCATCAGGGACGGCTGTTCCATGACGGCAGCCTGGAGGCACTCACCAACCGGCTGGCGCCCTGCCGAGAGGTGCGCCTGGAGCTGGCCGAACCCATAGCTGCGGAGCGTCTTCGCACCTATGGCGCCGTGCAGCACCTCCAGGGGCGCCAGGTGCGGCTCCTGATCCCCCGGGGGGAGCTCACCGCACAGGTGGCCAAGATCCTGGCGGAGCTAGCGGTGGAGGATCTGGAGGTGCGGGACCCCCCCATCGAAGACCTCATCGGCCAAGTGTTCCGCCAGGGGGGAGTGGGATGAAACCGCTCGCTCGCCTGGCCCGGGTGCTCCTGGCCACCCAATACGCCCACATGATGGAGTATCGCGCCGAGATTGCGCTCTGGGCCCTCTCCGGGCTGGTGCCCCTGATGATGATGGCCCTCTGGATTCACCAGGCCGATGGGGCCGGGCTCGGTGGCGCCGGTGCCACAGCGGGGCTGAGCCGCCTGGATCTGGCCCGCTACTTCCTCAGTGCCTTCGTGGTGCGCCAGTTCACCATCGCCTGGGTAATGTTCGCCTTTGAGGAGGACGCCTTGCAGGGTCGCCTCTCCCCCATGCTGCTCCAGCCCCTCCATCCCCTCTGGCGCTACCTCACCGCCCATCTGGGAGAGCAGGCCACCCGATTTCCCTTCGTGCTGGGTCTGATGGCCCTGTTCCTGCTCATGGTGCCCTGGGCCTTCTGGATTCCCCAGCCAGTGCGCCTCGTGCAGGCGGTGCTGGCCACGGGGCTGGCCTTCGCCGTGAATTTCCTGATGCAGAGCCTGCTCGCCGTGCTCTGCTTCTGGAGTGAGCGAGCCAGCGCCCTGGAGCGCCTTCACACCTTGGCGATGCTTTTCCTCTCGGGCCTGATGGCCCCCCTGGAGGTGTTTCCCCCCGCCATGCGCCAGATCGCCAGCTGGACTCCCTTCCCATGGGTCGTCCACTTCCCGGCGCGCCTGCTGGCTGGGGCGGAGATGAACGTCGGCCAGGGCTTTGCCGCCCAGCTGGGCTGGTTGGCCCTGCTGCTGCCCCTCACGCTGTTGCTCTGGCGCGCGGGGGTGCGCCGCTACGCCGCCATGGGGGCCTGATGGGCCGCTATCTGATCACCCTCCGTCGCTTCTGGAGCACGGCCCTGGCCAGCCAGACCGAATACCAGGCCAACCTTGTGTTCGACCTGCTGGCCATCGGCGGCAACCTGGCCGGCAGCCTCTTCGTGATGGGGCTGTTCTTCCAAGGCGGACGGAGCCTGGGGGGCTGGACCTGGCCCGAAGCCCTGGTGGTGCTGGGGGTGTACTCCATGCTCGATGGCGTGGCCAACACCGTCCTGCGGCCCAACCTCAGCCGGATCGTCACCCATGTGCAGGAGGGCACCCTCGATTTCGTGCTGCTCAAGCCAATCGACAGCCAGTTCTGGCTCTCCAGTCGCACCTTTGCCCTCGGGGGGCTGCCGGAGATCTTGAGTGGCCTGGGCCTCATGGGCTGGGCCGCCATCGTGGCCGGTGCCCGCCCCACCCCCGCCTCCCTGGGGGCGACGGCCCTGCTGCTGCTGGCCAGCCTCACGATCCTCTACAGCCTCTGGTTTCTGCTGGCCACCACCAGCATCTGGTTCGTGAAAACCTGGAATGCCACAGAAGTGCTCCGGGCCACCCTCACCGCCGGCCGCTACCCGATCAGCGCCTACCCGGAAACCCTGCGGCTGCTGTTCACGGTGGTGATCCCCTTGGCCTTTCTCACCACCGTGCCCGCTGAAGCCATTCTTGGCCGACCCTCCTGGACCTGGCTGCTGGCCGGAGGGGGGATGGCACTGGGCTTTTTCGCCTTTAGCCGCTGGTTCTGGCGACTGGCCCTGCGCTCCTACACCTCAGCCTCGAGCTGATCCCTCACCAGGCAGCCGGCGAGAGGAACGCCTCCGGGGGCAAAGGCCCCACCAACAGTTGCTCCCTCTGGGGAACAAGGGGACCGGCCAAGAGCTCGGCCATCTCGATCTTGGCCCCTGCCGGCAATGCCGGGCGATCGGGATCAAAGGCCGTGGGGTGGGTGACGCTGCTGGAGAAGCCGCGGAAGATGAGCAGTTGAAAGGGTTCCATGGGAAGGAGAGCCCCTGGGGGCGCATCCACTGACGTGCCTTCCCCATCCACCGGCAGTTGGCCCCTCAGGCGCAACACACGGTCGGGGCGGCTACGGCTGATTTCCTACAGGGCGCCCAGGAGAGCGGCCACTGTGCCTGGAATGCCGTTTCGATCAACATCAGACGCCGGGGGCGGATCTGGCAGGGGGGTCTGTGAATCCACGTGCGCCAGAGCCAGGGAGGCTGAGCCTAAAACTCCCCCGCCACCCGGCCCTGGCGCGGCACCCGCAGCAGGAACCACTGGAGCAGCCCCACCCCGTAGCCCACCAACAGGACGTAGCCCACAAAGGCCGCCACCCCTGGGGTCCAAGTGGCGCCAAAGATAAAGCCCAAAACCTGAGCAACCACCCCGTGGAGACCGGAGGGGGCTTCCAACCAGACCTGGCATTGGGGGCGCCGGAGAGCCCCGCCGACGCAGGGAAGAGCCGTGGCGGCAAGCACCGCACTGGCTATTCCATAAAACGTCAGGCTCCAGCGCCACAACCGCATCGTGAGGGGGAGGGGGCGCCAGGGCGGCATGTCAGCCAGCTCCTCATTCAGATCCACCCACAGCCAGACCGCCGACACCATCAGAAGGGGAGCCAGCACCAGCAACACGTAGCCCATGGGACGCCCGTGGGTCAGCAATAACAGGGCGATCACCATCAACGACGCCACCTTCCAATAGAGACCCAGGAGACGCAACAGGGCACCCTCCCGGCGCAGGGCAGCCCAGCCAAGCAGCACCAGGGGCACGCCCACGGCGAAGAGCAGTCCCAGGCGCACATCAAGCCACACCAGGGAGCGGTAGAGCAAATCCGGCACAGCCATGGAGTTCGGTAAGGCGCCATTATCCGTACACCCTGCGGGCGATAGCTTCCAGCAATGCCCCTTCCCTCCTTCCCCTGGCTCTCCTCCCGATCCCGTGGGGCGTGGTGCCGCAGTGCCTTGGCCCGGGATGTGTCGCTGCAGGGGGCGGTGGATGCGGTGAGCCAGCAGCTGGCGGGCACGGGTCGGGCGAATCTAGCCCTGGTGTTTGCCTACAGCGGTTTCGCCAGTGATCTCCCCAGGCTTCTTCCCCTGCTGAGCCAGAAGTTGCAGGCCGACCACTGGATCGGTTGCTGCGGTGGCGGGGTGGTGGGCACGGGGAAGCAGGAGGCCCATGAGCTGGAAGGCGAATCAGCCTTGAGTGTGTTGCTGCTCCATCTCCCGGAGGCCCACCTGCTGCCTTTCGCTCTGGATACGTCCTCCCTGCCGGATCTGGATGGACCCGCTGAAGCCTGGCTGGAGGCTCTCGGGCTGCCACGAGCTCCCCTCAGCAGCGACGACAGCCCTGCCTCCATGCTGCTGCTGGTGGATCCAACCTGCAGCGCCATCAACGACCTCATCAGCGGCTTGGATTACGCCCTACCCCACACCTTCAAGGTGGGAGGGATCGCAGGCCAGCACAGTGCCCCCCATGGCTCCCTGCTGTTCTCCAGCTCAGGGGATGGAGAAAGCGGTGTGCGCTCCGGTGCCGTGGGCTGCCTAATCAGCGGCGGCTGGCGATTGGATCCTCTCGTCGCCCAGGGCTGCAGGCCCATCGGCCCCGTCTTCGAGGTGGAGCAGGCCCAACGCAACATCGTGATTCAGGTGAGCAAGGGGGGTGACATCCCCCGCAGCCCTGTGGAGGCCCTCCAGCTCATCCTCAGCGAGCTCACCCCTGGCGAACGAGAGCAAGTGAAACACTCCCTTTTCCTGGGGGTCGACCGCAGCGAAATGCTTCTCTCTAGTGGGAACAACCACGCCTCCGCCTTTCTGGTCCGCAACCTGATCGGAGTGGATCCGCGCAACGGAGCCGTGGCTGTAGCCGAGCGCATGCGGGTGGGCCAGAAAGTGCAGTTTCAGCTTCGGGATGCGTCAGCTTCCCGGCAGGATGCACGCCAATTGCTCGGTCGCCAAGCGGTCGAGGGGGGAGAACCGGTGGCGGCCTTGCTCTTCGCCTGCCTGGGGCGGGGAGAGGGGCTCTATGGCGAAGCCGATGGTGATGTGAACCTCTGCAGGGAGGTGTTTGCCACCGTGCCGATCGGCGGTCTTTTCTGCAACGGAGAAATCGGGCCGGTGGGCGGTGCCACCCATCTGCATGGATACACCGCCTGCTGGGCCTTCCTAGTGCCCAACGACTGATGGTGCGGCAGCACGTCAATCCGCTCAGCCGCTTCTACCAGCTGCCGCGCCCCCTGCCCCCCCTCTCTGACCTCTTCGCTGATCCGAACCGGCCGCTCCACCTCGACATCGGCAGCGGGCGCGGCCGCTTTCTGTTGGCCATGGCCCCCCTCTGCCCTGAGCAAAACCATCTCGGGATCGAGATTCGCCGCCCCCTGGTGGCCGCTGCAAAAGCCGACCAGGAAGCGGCCGGATTGACCAATTTACGCTTTCACTTCGCCCATGCTGGCGTCAGCCTGCCGGGCTGGCTTGCAGACCTCCCCCCCGGCCGTCTGGCACTGGTGAGCCTGCAATTCCCCGATCCCTGGTTCAAAACCCGCCACCGCAAGCGGCGGGTGCTTCAGCCCCCCCTCCTCCTGGCCCTGGCGGGGGCCATGGCGCCAGGCTCCCGGTTCTTCCTCCAAAGCGATGTGCTGGCGGTGATCGGGCCGATGGTGGAGCTGGTGGAGGGGAGTGGCTGTTTCGAGCGCCCGAAGGCCGATCCCATGTCCTGGCTGCCCACCAACCCCTTGCCGGTGGCCAGCGAGCGGGAGTGCCATGTGGAGGCCCAGGGGCTTCCGGTGTTCCGGGTGCTCTTTGAACGCAACACTGCCAAGCCACCGCCACTCGACGCACTGGAGGGCGTCGCGGGGGCCAGGGCAGCCGGGGGCACCGATAATCCTCACGGAATCCTCGACGCGCCTCCGTGACAGCCGTTGCTCCCACGCCCCTGTTGCTGCGCTGGCAGGGAGTGCTGGCCCATCAACGCCACGGCTTGCTGGGACAGCATCTTGAGCTCATCGCCGGCCTGGTGCTCTGCGGCCTGATGGCCTGGCTTCCCCAAATCACCCGTGCCGGCTTAAGCCTTTGGATCTTTGCCTGCGGCCTCCTCTGGCTGATCTGGGCCCTGCGTACCCGGCCAGGTGGGCTGGGACCCATCAACGGGTGGCTGCTGGCTGTCCTGGCTGTTGCCGTGGTGGCCACGGGGTTTTCCCCGGTACCGATGGCGGCCTTCAAAGGCCTGATGAAACTGGTGAGTTATCTCGGGGTCTATGCCCTGATGCGCCAGCTGCTGGCCACCGCTCCCATCTGGTGGGACCGGATCACAGGGGCCCTGCTGGCAGGCTCCCTGCTTACCAGCGTGATCGGCATCCGTCAGCTCTATGGAGACACCGGTGCCCTGGCCCGCTGGTCCGACGCCAACTCGGTTGCCGAGGGCACGGTGCGGATCTACAGCACCCTCGACAACCCCAACCTTCTGGGAGGCTATCTGCTGCCGATCCTGCCCCTGGCCGCCGTAGCCCTGCTCCGCTGGGGGGGATGGCCCCGGCGCCTGTTCGCCCTGGGATCGCTGGCCCTGGGGATTGGAGCCCTGGTGCTCAGTTACAGCCGGGGGGCCTGGATGGGCTTGGTGGTCTCCATGGCCCTTCTTGCCCTTCTACTCGTGCTCCGCCATACCCAATCCTGGCCCCCCCTTTGGCGCCGGCTCGTGCCCATTGTGTTGCTTGGGGGGGGCGCCTTGGCCCTCTCAGTGCTCATCACCCAGGTCGAGCCCCTGCGGGTTCGGGTGATGAGCCTGGTGGCTGGCCGGGAAGACAGTTCCAACAACTTCCGCATGAACGTTTGGAGCTCCGCCCTAAAGATGATCCAGGACAGACCCTGGATCGGCATTGGGCCTGGCAACACCGCGTTCAATCTGATCTATCCCCTCTACCAGCAACCCAAGTTCAACGCCCTTAGCGCCTACTCCATCCCGCTCGAATGGCTGGTGGAGGCAGGCATCCCCGGTCTGCTGGCCGGGGTTGGTCTCTTCTTCAGCGGCATGGCGACAGGGCTGGCCCAGTGGCGTGCCCAAGGCCCCCTGGTGCTGCCAGCCCTGGCTTCGGTGGCCGCCTTCGCCGGGCTGGCGGTGCAGGGCCTCACCGACACGATCTTCTTTCGCCCCGAAGTGCAGCTGATCGCCCTGTTCAGCCTGGCGACACTTGCCGCTTCTGTGCATGGGGCCGGAGCCAGCCTGCTCCCCCCTAGGCGCCCGTGAGCGTGGCCGCTGGCTCAGTCGGCCAGGAAGCTCACCTGCTGCTGGCGGGCTTCGATGCGGGCCAGACCCACACCACCTGCCGGTTGGCCACCCTTGCCGGAATCCCCCTGGCGGAAGGGGAAGGGCCGGGGGTGGGCCATCTGACGACGGCGGATGGGCCGAAGCGCTTTCAGGAGGCTCTGCGCGAAAGCCTGGTACGCGCCAGGGCCCGCCTGGTGGATCGCCAAGCCCCCGAGGGGGTCTGGCACCTGGGGGCGGCAGCGGTGGGGGCCAGCGGCATCGAACACGGCAGTGGGGTGCAGGAGGTGGGGATGGAGCTGGCGGCCACCACCCTCGGGCTGAACCCGAAGCGACTTGTGGTGACGGGGGACGAGCGCACGGGCCTGGCAGGAGCTTTTCCGCAAGGGGAGGGGATCGTCGTGATCAGTGGCACGGGAACCATCGCACTGGGTCGAAACCGAGCTGGCGATCACCACCGCTGCGCCGGTTGGGGTTGGCTGCTGGATGGCGCAGGATCAGCCATGGATATCGGCCGGGATGCCCTGAGCCTGAGCCTGCGGATGGCCGATGGACGCGATCCAGACGACCCGCTTCGTCAGGCCCTCTGGCAGGCCCTGGGCCTGGGGCTGGAGGATCCCCAGAGCCCCCAGCAGATCAAGGCCTTGGTGGTGAGGCCCAGCTTCGGGCCCGCCGGTTTCGCCGCCCTCGCCCCGGTGGTGGAGCACCAGGCGGCCGCCGGCAATCCCCTGGCCCTGGGGATCCTCCGTCGCCATGGAGAAGCCCTCGTGGAGATGGTTTTGGCTGTCGCCACCCACCTGGCCCTGCCGGCCCCAACCGTGTGCACCCTGGGGGGTGCCATCACCCATCTGGGACGCTTGCGGGAGGCCTTTGGCCAGTCCTTGGCCAACGCCGTGCCCCAGAGCACGTGGGTCGACCCCGCTGGCGACGGTTGCGACGGAGCCCTCGCCCTGGCCGCCGCCCTTGTGGCCCCCGCCCGGCAGGGCGGCGACAAGCCAGACATCAGGCCGCGTTGAGCAGGCGCTCCGCCTCCGATGCCAACAGGGTGGTCCAGTGCTCCACCTGCTCCGTTTCAGCGGCTTCCACCATCACCCGCAACAGGGGCTCGGTGCCGCTGGCTCTCACCAGCACTCGGCCCTGGCCCGCCATCGCTGCCTCGGCCTGGGCGACGGCCTCACGCATGGGCTCACAGTCCTGCCAGCCCGTGCGACGGTCCCGATTGGACACCGTCACATTCACCAGCTTCTGGGGGTAGGGCCGGAAGCTCTGGTCCATCCACTCGGCCAGTGTCTGGCCACGGCCATGCACCAAAGTGGCCACTTGAAGGGCTGTGAGCAAGCCATCCCCACTCATTCCATGGTGGGCCGAGAGGATGTGGCCACTCTGCTCGCCCCCCAGGCCCGCACCAAATTCCTCCATGGCCGCATGGACGTACTGGTCGCCTACAGGGGTACGCTCCAGCACGCCGCCAGCCTGCTTCCAGGCCCTCTCAAAGCCGAGGTTGGACATCACGGTCGCCACGATCCGATCGGCCGGGAGCAGACCCAATGCCCGCAGAGCCGAGCCCCAGAGGTAGAGAATCTGATCCCCATCCATCACCCGGCCACGGCCATCGACGGCGAGCATCCGATCAGCATCCCCATCGAAGGCGAAGCCCATCTCCGCACCCTCGGCCAGCACGGCCTGCCTGAGGGGGTCCAAGTGGGTGCTGCCACAGCCCTGGTTGATGCGACTCCCATCGGGTTGGCCATGGAGCACCATCAGATCCGCACCCAGGTTGCGGAACACCGATTCACTGCAAGCCGTGGCTGATCCCCAGCAGAGATCGAGCACCACCTTGCAGCCGTCCAGTCGCTGGCCATCCACGCTGTCGAGTAAGGACTGTCGATAGGAGGCCATGAGGTCGGTGCGTTGATGCACGGTTCCAGCGCCCATGGACTCGGTTTGCAGGTGGGGCGCTTCCCCCCTCAAGCCCATCTCTATGGCCTGCTGCTGGGGCCTGGCAAGCTTTGCACCACTGGGGCCAAACACCTTGATCCCGTTGTCATGGGGAGGGTTGTGGCTCGCGGACACCATCAGGCCACCGGCGGCCCCCATGCGTTGGATGGTGCCCGGCACCGCAGGGGTGGGACAGAGGCCCAACTGCCAGACCTCCCTGCCCGCCGCGGCCAAACCTGCGGTGAGTGCGGCCACCAGCATGGGGCCACTGGAGCGAGAATCGGTGCCGATCACCAAGGGGCCTTCAGCAGGCAGCACCAGCCCGGTCCAATAGCCCACCTGAAGGGCCAGGGCTGGGGTGATCGCCGTGCCAACCCGTCCCCGAATCCCATCGGTGCCAAAGGACACGCTCCCCCCCAAGGGGGCCCCGAGGGGGTGCACGGGGGCTACAGCCATGGAGCGAAGATGATGGAAGATCAGGCTACGTGGGATTTCCCTAGCTCACCAGAGCGGTGGACAGGTTTAGCTCCAGCGACGGGGCCACCAGAGCCAACCCAGGAGTTCCAGCACGGCCCAGAACAGCAACAGCCCCACCACGGCTCCAGGGAGCCACTGGAAGGGAGGCCAAGGCCTCAGCAACCACGCCAACGCCGCTGCCACCACCACAGCGAGGGCACGACGGCGGCTCCGGGAGCCTGGCAAATGGCGCAACAGGGGAGGAACGGGGGGGAGGAGATGGCGCAACGGACGCATGGCCCGAGCAAGCAGGGGTGTCTGGCCAGAATGCCACCAACTGCTCTCTAGCCTTGGCCCGCCTTCCCCTTCTACTCCTGGTCTCGTGCCTGGGCACGGGCGCAGCTCTCCTGGGAGGGCGTGCCCTGCTGGAGAGGCGTCCCGCTCTAACACCGGCAGCCTCCATCTCCGAGCTTCAGCGGGAGTGGCGTTGGTCGCCGGATCCCCAGAGACGCAGGGAGGCCTCCCTGCTCCTGGCCAGCAAGACCAGCAATGGCGCCGAAGGCCAGGGCCAATGGCGGGCGGGTCAGGGTTGGGGCTCGGATCCACTGGCTGCCGTGGTGCTCAAGCAGGCGGCCCTGCAGCGAGAAAAGCTCATCGGGAAGGAGCAGGCCGTGCCCCTCTGGCGCCAATTGCTGCGGCGCTTCCCGCAGGAACCTGCCAGCGCCGATGCCCTCTATGCCCTGGGGCGCCAACAACCCAACCTTCGGGAGGAGCTGCTCCGCCGTTTCCCAGCCCACCCAGCTGCCCTTGCGGCCGCCCTGGAGGCGGGGCCAGGGGAAGAGGAGCAACAGAGAGGAACCCTCCATCTAGCCCAGTGGGGAGCCCGCTGGCCCGGGGCCAGGGAAGCTATCACCACCCTGTGCACAAACCGAAGCCTGAGTGCTGCCCACCACGCCCAGCTAGCCCAGGGTCTGGCCGAGGCCGGGGATGGGGCCGGGGCCCTGCGCTGCCTGGGAGAGAAGGGTCCGGAAACGGCCACGGTTGCTGCCCTCAGTGATCGCGGGCGCCTGACACTTGCACGCACCTTCCTGAAGGGCACGCCGGACACCCAGCGCTTGGCAGCCCCACTGCTGATCGAGATGGTGCAGCAACGGCCAGAGACCCTCGAAGCAGAAGAGGCGGTGCGCTTGCTCAGTGAGCAAGAGGGAGACACAACGCCGGCCAACCTGAATCAGCTCCCATCTCGCTGGCAGAACAGCGCCCCCGTCCAGGCCAGGCTCGCCCTCAGCGACCCCAGCGGAAGGGGTGCCCTGGCCGTGCTGCAGCGCTGGCCCCAGGATCCCGCCAGCTGGGACCTTCAGTGGGAGGTCGTACGGCGGTTCCTGCTGAAGGGCAACTGGGATGGGGTGGTCGCCCTCTTGAATGCCATCCCCGCAGACCAGCTCCCCCCGGCGCTCGCGGCCCGCCATCGGTTCTGGCTGGGCTACGCGCAGCAGCAACGGGGGCAGGAGGAGGAGGCCACCCTCACCTGGAAGCAACTGCTGGTGCACCATCCCGGCGGCTACTACGGCTGGCGGGCCGCAGCTCGACTCGGGAAAGAAGAGCTGAACCTCCAACCCTCCTCCTTCGAGACCTCAGAAAAATCACTCAGGACCGCGTGGCAGCCCCTGGCCAGTGGCGATGCGGCTCTGGATCAGTTGTGGCGCCTCGGCCAAACCACAGAAGCCTGGGAAACCTGGAGGATGCGCCGGGGCGGCCAACCCCCCAAGGACAGTGGGGACCTGCTGGTGGAAGGAAGGCTGCGCCAAGGGGTTGGGGACGACTGGACAGGGCTGGGCCAGCTCGAGAAAGCCGCCTTCCTTCTCAAGCCCGAGCAGTGCTCCCTCCTGCCCCAACTGGAACAGGCCCTCCATCCGAGACGCTTTTCAGAGGCCTTTGCCCCAGCGGCTGAACAACAGCAGCTGCCCCTCTCTCTACTGCTCGGGGTGGCCAAGCAGGAATCCCGTTTCACTCCTGCGGTGCAATCGTCTGCCGGGGCGGTGGGACTCCTTCAATTGATGCCCGCCACAGCGGCCGAACTGGCAGGGGATTCCCTCAGCACCGAGGAGCTTCAGGAGCCCAAGCGCAATGCTGCGCTGGGTGCCCAGTATTTGAGGGCCATGCTGGACCAGTGGAAGGGGGATCCCCTGGCGACAGTGGCCAGCTACAACGCAGGGCCCGGGGCCGTTCAGAATTGGCAGACCCCGGACCGCAGCCGCTTTCCCGAAGTTTGGGTGGAAGCCATTCCTTATGCGGAAACTCGGATCTACGTGAAAAAGGTGCTTGGCAATGCCTGGAGCTACCAGCAGGCGAGACGCCCCGCCTGTTAAACCCGAGCGCCTGGGGGCAGAAACATGGGGCCCAGGCTCCCCGAGCCGGCCAACCGGCCCAGTGAGGCCCCCCCGATAACCAGCAGCGCTAGCAGACACACCGCGACCAGGGGGGGAGGCACCATCCGGGCCCTCACCATGTCCAGCCGGGCGAGGAGCACGGTGCAACCGAGCACGAGCACGTCGGCCAGCATCTCCAGGTGAAGCATGTAGATCCCCACCAGGGTCACAATGAGCAGGGTGGCCACCAGGCTCACCACCCGACTCGTGGCCATCAGGGAGGACACCTGCCGGAGCAGAAGGTCTGGGATGGTGCACAGCACCACCACCATCCCCGCCTGCACACACTCCATGGCCCAGGACAAGCCATCGATCGTCTCCTGGCCTGGGGTGGCAGCCCGGGTGAGACTCCAGTCCAGACCCACATAGGCACTCACCAGAAGGAGGATCAGCAGGGTCGGGGCCCGAAAGGGAAGCAGCATGTAGCGCAGAAAGGTGCTCATGCTGGCTCCAGAACCAGGCTGATGGCAGCGAATGGACAGCTGGGCAGGCATTGTTCGCAGACCAGGCAGCGGGCCGCGTCGAACAGCAGACGACGCTCAAGGATCGGAAACGACAAGGCTCCACTGGGGCACACACCGGAGCAGAGACCGCAATCCACGCACTGCTCTGGATCCACCCGAATCTCACTGCGGGCCCGGCTCAGCCGTAGGCCCTGACGTTCCAGCCAGAGCTCGGCCGCGTCCAACGCATCGATGTCACCGGAGAGCTCCACCACCATGGTGCCGCTCTGACTGGGTGCGATCTGGGCCCGGAGGATTTTGGCGGCCACATCAAAATCCACGGCCAATCGGTAGGTGATCGGCTGATGGACAGCGTCGCGAGGGAAGTAGAGGGTAAGGCGCCTCTTCACGGCCCACGGGCGTTGTGCGGAGGTTAGCAAGGACCCCACCACAGAACCGTTCCGTGTGCTGAACCCATTAAGGTCGATCCACGTTTTTGAACGAACCGCATCCATGGGTGAGCCGGCCCCATCAGCATCCCTTGGCCGTCTTGAGCGCATGGTGCTCGCCGCTGTGGCGGCCCTGCTCGCTCTGGCGCTCTTCTGGTTGCGGGGAGGCCTCCATCCCGAGGCGGCTCTCGAGCGGCTGGCACGGCAGTCCCCTGAGCTGAATGTGGCCTTGGCCGACGGTCGCCCGACCCTGGTGGAGTTCTACGCCGACTGGTGCGAGGCGTGCCGCGCCATGGCCCCGGCGATGGAGACCATGGAGAAGCGCCACAAGGGGGAGCTGGATGTGGTGCTACTGAACGTGGACAACCCACGCTGGCAACCCCAGGTGGACGCCTACGCCGTGAACGGCATTCCCCATCTGGAACTGTTCGACAAGACGGGACAACCGCTGGGTCATGTGATTGGGGCCCGCAGCGGCGAGGAGCTTGAGGGGGTGGGCTCGGCCCTGGTGGCCGGCAACCCCCTGCCCCCCCTGGCCGGATCCGCCCCCACCAGCGCCCTGGAGGAGGGGGCGGCGTCCGCTCCTCCGGCCAGCCCCATCGCCCCCCGCAGCCATGGCTGACACCCTGTCTGATCCTCGCTTTCGGGTGGACACCATCGCCGCCACCCCGAATCCCCAGCAGTGCGTTTATGCCGCCATGCACCAGGACTACAGCGAGGGGTATGTCGCCGCTGCGCGGCAAACCTGGCCGGATGAGCACCAAGCCGGTGAAATCTGCGTGAAGCGCCTCCTGGCGGGGGAGCGGGGCCACTACGGCCCCCTGGAGCATGCCCAGATCGTGCTCAACGTGGGCTGGTTCCCCCATTCGGTGATGCAGCAGGCGCGCACCCATCGGGTGGGGGTGAGCTTCGATGTGCAATCCATGCGGTACACGGGCGATCGGATCTGCAAGGCCGCCAATGGCGAACACGACCTGGAGGAGGTGTTCTACCTGCGGCCCGTGGGCGACTACGCCGACCGTCAAGGGAAGAAGTACCACTATTCCATCGGGCAACGTGCCATCGATCTAGATCTCTGCCGCGCCGCCGCGGAGCGCTACCGCGACCTGCTGACCGCCGGCTACGCCGAGGAGCACGCCCGCGGCATCCTGCCCTTCGACTACCGGCAGCACTTCGTGGTGAGCTTCAGCCTGCGGGCCTTTTTGCACTTCCTCGACCTGCGGGCCAAGCTCGATGCCCAGGAGGAAATCCGTGCCCTGTGCGATCTGATGTGGCCCCATCTGCAGTCTTGGGCTCCGGAGTTCGCCGCCTGGTATGAGAAAAGCAGGCTGCACAAAGCTCGGCTCGCCCCCTAACTCACACCCTCGCCAGGGTCACCCGTTCCGGTTGGTTCTGGTATTTGCCTGCCCTGTCTTGATAGGTGGTGTCGCAGGGATCTCCCTCAAAGAACAGCAGCTGGCAGATGCCTTCTTTGGCGTAGATCCGGCAATCGGCCCCGGAGGAATTGCTGAACTCCAAGGTGAGATGGCCCTCCCAACTGGCCTCCGCAGGGGTGGTATTGACGATGATCCCGAGGCGGGCATAGGTGCTCTTGCCCAGGCAGATCACCGTGATCGTGGGGGGCACCCGCAATCTCTCCAGGGCCACCCCCAGGCCGTAGGAGTGGGCCGGAAGAATGAAGTAGTCGCCATCTTGATCCTGGTGGAGGGGGGCGGGCTCCAGGTTTGCGGGATTGAACCGCTTGGGGTTCATCACCGTGCCGGGCACGTGGCGAAAGATGAGAAATTCCCTGGCGGAAAGGCGAAGGTCGTAGCCAAAGGAGCTGCAGCCAAAACTCAGAACAGGGCCACTACGGGCTTCCGGATCGGTGTGGCGCACCAGGCTGGATTGAAAGGGTTCAATCATGCCTAGGGCAGCCTGCTCTTTGATCCAGCGGTCGTTCTTGAGCATGGGAGGGCAGGTTTCAGGCCTTGGCAGCAGAGGCTACGTGGATTGAAGCCAGCTAGACCCTGCGCAGCTCCGTGACCTCATCGGCCATGGCCATGAGCTGCGCGGGGATGGCCGGACCGGTCACGATCACATCAAGATGAGACGGGCGGTCCCCCAAGGTTTCCAGCACCTCATCCAAGGCCAAATAGCCGAGTTCAATGGCCAAACCCAGCTCATCAAGCACGAGTTGATCCAATCGCCCCTTCAGCAATTGCTCCCGGCTGTAGTCCCAGATGTCCTGAACGGCCTGTCGGACAGCGCTGGCATTCGCCAGATCCTCCGGCAGATCGGCAGCGGCAGTTTCCAAACAGAGGGGCGTGGCTGGGCGGAGCCACTCCAATCGGCCACAAAGCAGTTGGATCCCCCCGACCCCCTGATCCACACCACCCTTCAACAACTGGCAAACCAACACCCGACTACCCAGGCCGGCCGCACGCAGAGCCTGGCTCAGCACCCCAGAGAAGCTGCCGCGATGGAGGGCGGTGTGAATCTGTAGGAGTCCTTCAGGCTGGGGGGCCAGATGGAGCCTGGGAGGTTGAAGCAGGCGGAGGGGCACAGGCGCAACCTCGTTTCGCTGGGGAAGACCAGAGTGGGCGAGGCGGACGGTCATCGATGGGATCAAAAAAACGAAAAACGTTGCATCAACGCAAATCACACCGAAGCACATGCGACGGCATGGAAGTGACCGGGGAATTCGGCCAATGGATCGGGTCTGTGGAAAACACCCACCCTTACCCAGAATGTAGCGGGATATGGGGGTAATGCACACCACCTGTAGCGGAAATACGCCTGGCTCGCCCCATCCCACCCTCCAGGGCCAGGCCAACGGAACAGCCTTGAATAAGGCACCCAGGCTCAAAAAGGTGCGCTTTGATACAGGTCAGACCAGGGTCGATCCTTAGCTTTCGCGCATTGGACCCGCATCAATGGTCGGCAGCCAGGGATTTAGCCGCTACACCCCAGCTCCCGTTCGGGGAAGCCCTGCAGCCCCTCTTCCATCCGGGCCTGGTCTCGCTGCCAACTACCCCAGCCTGCTGGAGGTGATGCCGTCCTTGGCAGGGAGCAGCACCGAAAGCGTGGAAAGGGGGAAAACCATTTTCTTCCCTGGGGATCCGGCGGAACGGGTCTACCTCCTCCGTCGGGGCGCCGTCAGGCTCTCCAGGGTTTATGAATCCGGAGAGGAAATCACTGTGGCGCTGTTGCGGGAAAACAGTCTGTTTGGGGTGCTTTCCCTTCTGACCGGCCAGCGCTCAGACCGCTTTTATCACGCCATCGCCTTCACCCGGGTCGAGCTGGTCACAGCCCCTGCCACATCCGTGCGTCGTGCGATCGAGCAGGATGCAAGTGTGGGCCTGCTGCTGCTCCAGGGGTTGTCGTCTCGAATCCTGCAGACCGAAACGATGATTGAGACGCTCACCCATCGCGACATGTCCTCCAGATTGGTGAGTTTTCTCTTGGTGCTCTGTCGCGACTTCGGGGTCCCTGGCAATGAGGGCATCACCATTGACCTCCGCTTGTCCCATCAGGCGATCGCCGAGGCTATCGGCTCCACCCGTGTCACCATCACGCGGCTGCTGGGAGACCTGCGCAATGATGGCTTGGTGCAGATTGATCGCAAAAAGATCACGGTCTTCGATCCGATCGCCCTCGCCAAACGGTTCAGCTGATCATCCGGCTCCCCTTCAACTCCAGGGCTCGGAGGCCAGGGATACTGAACCCAGTTGGGAGGTGTTGTGTCCGGGTGGCTGTTGATCCTTGCCCTGCTGCTGCTGGGGGGGATCCTCTCCACCCTGGGAGATCGGCTCGGCAGCAAGGTCGGCAAAGCCCGCCTGAGCCTGTTCAACCTTCGGCCTCGCAAAACAGCTGTGGTGATTACTGCTCTCACGGGCAGTCTGATCAGCGCCATCTCTTTGGGGTTGATGCTCCTGGTCAGTGAACGACTGAGGGTGGGACTATTTGAGCTGGATCAATTGCAGGAGCGCCTGCGTGACGGTCGTCAGGCCCTGTCCCGTAGCAAAGCCGACCTCGAGCGATCCAAGGGCGATCTGGAACGCAACCGTCAGGAGCTCAAAACGAACCAGCAGGCCCTGAAGGTGAGCCGCATTGAGCGCAACCGTGCCCTCGAAGGGCGCCAGGCCGCCATCAACAGTGAGCGCAAGGTCACTCAGGAGCTCTCTTTGGCCCAACGGCGTGTTGGGGATCTCAGGAGGGAATTGCAACCGCTCCAGAATCAACGCCGCTCTTTAGAAACCGAACGGGATCGGTTGAGCAAGGAGGTCAAAGGCCGGGATGCGGAAATCCAACGCACCGAAAAGCAACTGGCGGGCGTGCAGGCCCGCATCGATGCAAGCGCGAAGGAACTGAAGGAACTCGAAGGCAAGGTGATCGCCCTGCGGCGAGGAGATGTGCTGATCGCCAGTGGCCAACCCCTGGCCATGGGGAGGATCAAATTGGGACGTCAGGAGGATGGACGCCAGGCGATCGACACCCTGCTGCAACAAGCCAATGCCAGTGCCTTTCGGCTCCTGCTTCCAGGCCAGAAAGCTGATCGACAGATCTTGTTGGTTCCCCGCAGTGATATCGAGCGACTGGATCAAGCCATTCGCAAACCCGGCATCTGGGTGGTCACCATTCGATCAGCAGCCAATATTCTGCGCGGGGAACAAAAAGTGCTGGCGTTCCCTGATCTCAGGCCAAACCGCAGCGTGGTGCGACGCGGCGATGTGCTGGCGCGCACCGTCCTCGATGGCGATGTGCGTGCACCGGAGGAGGTGCGCAGCCGACTCAATCTGCTCCTCGCGGCTGCCTTTACCCAAGCCCAACGCCAGGGCACCTTGGTTGACGGGCTTCAGGTGGATGGCGCTGAATTCAACCGGCTGGGAGTGGGTTTGAGCCAGCGGGCTGAGGGCGTGCGGGCCACGGTGGAAGCGGTCGCCGTGGACAATGCGGACACTCCGGATCCCATTGCCGTTGAATTGCGCTGGAAGCCATGAGGGACGGCTCCGTGGCTGATCTGGCAGGCCCACTGGCAGGCCTGGATCCGGGTCGAAGCAAATGCGGCCTGGTGCGCACCGATCGGGCGGCACAGGTGATCTTGGAGGCTTCTGTCCTCCCCCCGGATACCTGCTTCGAGAGGCTTCTGGAGTGGCGGCAAAAGGGGCTGATCCATGCCGTCGTGATAGGAGATGGCACGGGCAGCGGGGCATGGCACTCTCGGCTGGCAGGCCACATGCCCGTTCTCACAATCGGCGAGAAAGGCTCCACATTGGAGGCTCGCCAACGCTTCTGGAATCTGGAGCCGGCCCAGGGATGGCGTCGCCTCCTCCCTGAAGGGCTGAGGCAACCGCCCCGCGACTGGGATGATGTCGTTGCCCAGCTGTTGCTGGAGCGCTGGCTGGGTCACCCCCTCAGAAGGCGGCCCTCACCGTGAAGGCATAGTCTCCACCAGCCTCCAACTGGTAGTCGGCGCGCAGCAAAAACCGCAGCAAAGCATCCTGGATCAATGCCCTGCCGAGAGAGGGCTCAATGGTGAGTTCCCCCCGATCAAAGGCCCAGCAAAAAGTCCACTGGAAACCTCCTGCCGATACCTCCCCCTCCAGGCGACAAGGCTGGAAGCTCTGATGCAACACCCTGAGTTGGGCAGTGGTCGAAGGCAGGCGGCTCAAGGTTCGAGAGCGCAAACAGGGCGGAAAGGGTCAGGATGGCTCGGGGAGAGCGCGGAAACTGTTCAGACGGTTGCCAGCCCGCTCCAGCCCCTGTTGGCGGATGAGCTCCACCCCCCTGGCGACCTCCTCCATGACCTGGGTAAGGATGGGTTGCTCACCGGCGGAGAAAGGGCCGAGAACGTGGCCCACCGCCTGGCTCTTCCGGTCGCGGGGAGCGCCGGCCGGGGCGCCGATTCCGATCCTCAGCCTGGCAAAGTCCTGGCTTCCGAGGTGTTGGATGATGCTGCGCAGGCCATTGTGACCACCCGCACTGCCGGAGGCCCGTAAACGCAGGCGCCCCAGCGGGAGGTCCATGTCATCCACAATCACGAGGATCTGATCGACTCGGAAACCAAACCAATCGAGAGCGGCACGCACAGAACGACCACTGTCATTCATGAAGGTTTGGGGCATGAGCAAACGCATGCGCTCTGGGCCCACTCCCAGCTCGGCTACACGTCCATGCAACTTGCCCTGGTGGCGGAAGGTCTGCCCACCTTGCTCGGCCAAACGTTCGAGCACCAAAAAACCAACGTTGTGACGTGTATTGGCATAGCGGGGGCCGGGGTTCCCTAACCCCACCAAGAGCTGGAGATCCACCAAGGGCGTCCGCTCAAGCTCGCGGTGGAGTGGATGGCGTGATGCCCCCCTCAGAGGAGCTGGCTGCCGACTGAAATTCGTCCTCCTTCACCCCTGTAACCGTCGATGACGAAGGGGAAAGACCGACGGGATCCTCCTCCTCGGTCCGTAGAGCAGAGCGGAATTCCTTCTCAAATTCTTGGGAAGCACTTTGAACGCCCTTCAGGGTGCGGCCCAAGGTTTTTCCCATCTCCGGTAGACGTTTCGGGCCAAAAACCAGCAATGCGATGGCAGCGATCACGGCCATCTCTGGAAGGCCGATGCCGAAAATGTTCATCCTGAAGGGGGAAGCAGAAGGGGAATCAGGCGGCGCTGTTCCAGTTGACGTTGATGCCCTCCAGCAGCAGGGACTTGTTGTAGAGCTGGAGGATCACCAGCAAAAACACGAGAAACAGGAGCATAAAAATGCCCATCACAGGAGTGGTGCCCCAGCCGGGAACCACCTTGCCGTACTCGGAATTTAGGGGGCGCAGGATGTCTCCCAGGCGGGTGCGTTGGGCCATGGCGGCTCGATCCTCTCGGACGGGTCAGCGTACTGGCTACTGTAAGGCTCCTGCCGGCTCCTCCACGAGGTGCTGTCGAGAGTTGTGACGAACCTCCGTCCAACCCTGCCCCCCATGCCCCCAGAGGACACGTTGATGGATCCGACGCTCAGCAGCACATCCCCGGCCTTTTCGGTGGCCCTGACGGTTCTTGTGGTTCTGCTGGCCTTGACTGGATTCGGGGTCTATCAGGCCTTTGGCCCCCCCTCGAAGCAGCTGACCGACCCCTTTGATGATCACGACGACTGACGCGGACGCAGGACCCAGAAGCTGAGGCTCCAGGGTTTCAGCATGGTCTGGGTTCGCTTGTTTTCAGGAGAGAGTTCCGTTGCGTGCAAGCCATCCACCTCACCCACCACCTCCCAGTGGTCTCCTACACGAACATGCCTACGGATGGGTCCCATGTTCTGAAGGGTCACCACCACTTCACCCGTCCCCGTTGATCGAGGCTGGAATCCCACCACCTCAATATCCGATTCCTGGCTTGGGAACAAGGGCATCTGGAAACCTTCTCTTGGGCTGGCGACAGGCCGGAGCCAGAGGGGATCCCGAAAACGGCAGGCCTGGTGGGGCACGGCTGCACGCCTCCATCCCTCCGGGGCAGGCATCAGGGCAAGCCTGAGCCGCTGAAGGCCATGGTCTGCGCGGGGATCGGGCCAGGTTGGGGCGCGCAGTAACGACACCCCGAGCTCCTCCACTCCAGCGGACACGCCTTGGGGACCGTCCAGCAACACCGCCAGACCATCGCCGCCGCCCCCTTGAACGGAGGCGATCCAACTCAACGTCGCCACCTCCCAACGGGCCTGTTCGCGAGGTTGGCGAGGCTCTGCGGGACGCTCGATCACGCCCCCGGGCGTATCGGCTGCCCAGCGGCAGATGGGGGAAGCCAGAGGAACCTGGAGCCGCAGCAGCTCATGGCGCTGGCGCCAGTCGACCTGCAACACGAGCTCAAACCAGGGGGAGCCAGCCAGCAGAGCGCCCTCCAGCCGCACGGAGCTCTCCCCGCAGCGGCCGCGCCACATCAGACGGGCGCAGAGGGGTCCCTGCTCCAGCCACTCGGGGCGGCCCTCCCAAATCCATGGAAGGGGATGGTGCGGATAGTTTTCGGCCAGATCCCAGGCGTCCCAAAATTCCCCCCGATCTCCGTAGCGGCACCAGCGCAGGGGCCCGGACAGCTGGGCACGCCCCTGCCGATCCCAAAGCTGCTCCACCCCAGAGGCCCCCAGGGTCAGGGCCACCAGACCGTTCTCTAACCGCCACCCCTCTCCAGCATGGCTCTCTACGCTCCGAACGACCACAGGGTGGTGCACAGAGATGCTCCGAGTGGGGTTATTGGCCTTCTCAGCGGAGCGGGTGAGGACCAGAGCCGCCACCCCATCCAGCCCCGGAAGCTGCACCCATTCGCCACCCGCGGAGGCCTTTTGAGAGGGCAGAACGCCGCCCTGCCGCATCTGCCACGGCCCATGGGGTAGGCGCAACGTTCTGGGAACTGGAGGGAGGCACGGGAGTTGGCACGCGATCCAAACGTTGCTTTCCTCCCGTCCGGGCGGGCCGCCGCCGAGCAGTTGGCACAGGGCCTGATCCCTTCGGGCTCGACTTTGGCGGCGGGCCCGCCGCCAGATGGGCTCGGCCTGCTCAAACACCTCTGGAATGGAGGTGCCGGGAAGGATGTCGTGGAACTGCTGGAAAAGTAGGGGGCGCCAATCCGTTGGTTCCGGTTGCGGTGAGCCGGACCGATCTCCTCCACCCACAGCGGCCAACAGGGCCAGGGCCGTGTCGGCCTCCCGCAGCAGCCGCTCCAGGGTGCGGTTATGGCGTTTCTGATCCGGCCGGCTGGTGGCACAGCCGCGATGCAACTCCAGATAGAGCTCATCCCGCCACACCGGCAGGGTGGGCGCCAGGGGCTCAAGGCGCGAGAGATAGGCACGGAGGGTTCCGTGCTGCTGGGGGGCGGTGCCATCCCGCCCCTGCCAAAGAGCCAGCTGCTCCAGCATCTCCAGGGTCGGGCCACCCCCGTGGTCACCAACCCCGGGCAACCAGAGGGCGTCCCCCACTCCTGTCACCTTCTGCCAGGCAAGGCGATAGCGCTCCATGGCCACGGGGTCCCCATCCGTGCCGATGGGGGCGGTCATCAACGCCAGCACCTCCTTGCCACATCGACCTCGCCAGCGAAACAGCCGGTGGGGGAAGGGGTTGCTGCCATTCCAAGCCAACTTGTGGGAGCAGAACCAGCGCACGCCGGTGGCCGCGGCCAACGGCGGCAGGCCTGCGCTAAAGCCAAAGCTGTCGGGCAACCAGGCCACGGGGTGGGTCCACTCCGGGAAGGCCGCCCTGCTGAACCACTGGCCCTCCTGAAATTGCCGCAGCAGGGATAGGGTCCCGATCAGCACACAATCACATTCCACCCAGGGGCCATTGAGCGGTTCCCAGCGGCCCCGGCGCATGGCCTCCCGAATTCGCCCGTAGAGGGCCGGCCGATGCTCCTGAAGCCAGGCATAGAGCGCGGGAGTGGAGTGTCCGAAATGGAGCTGGCTCTGGTGCTCCATCAGCCTGAGAACGGAATGGAAGGTCCGCTCCGCTGCCTGCCAGGTGTCGGCGACGGGCCAGAGCCAGGCCAGATCCAGATGGGCATGGCCCAGTACCTGCCAGCTGCCGCCGGCCGCCCCATCGCGGAGCCCAGCTGCAAACCCTGCCTCACGGCGCATGGACTGCAACTCGGCCACCGTTGGCGCCAGGATGCCCTGTGGATCTGCGGGATCCCGGGGCTCTAGCACAAGCTGGCTGAGCACCAGGGCCCCATCGTCATGCTTCGGACTCCGCAGGCGCAGCTCCACCGACCATGCCCCCCCTTGCCACCAAGCGTCCGGAAGAAGCCAGCGGCAGCTGCTGTCGAAGAGATCGCCCTGGTGCACCAGCTGCCCCTGCACCCAAAGTTCGGCCGCTTCGGCCCACCAACGCAGGGCCAGACGCCCACACACCACCTGAGGACCAAGCTGGCGCCAGGATTCGGGGCAGCTCAGGGAGAGTTGAAGGAGGCACCATTGCCCTCCCCGGGGCCAGACAATGAGACCTCGCTCAGCCCAATCTGGTCTGTGGCGGCCGGCCCAGGGATGGTGGAGAGCAGCGCAGGTGCTCCCATCGGACAAGGACCGCCGCCAGTGGGGTTGCAGATCCAGGGGGCTCTCGGGCGGGGCGTCCGGGGGAGGCAGCATCGGCGGTGAAGGCAGGGGGGAAGGGTCCTCAGGGGAGGGAAACATTTCAATCCCGACAGGAACAGCCTCTCAGTAGGCCCTCCCGGCGTGGATGGCGCAGCAGGCCCCATAAGATGATGCGGCCGCTTCGGGGAACGCCTGTTCCAGTCGCGTCAGCCTCCCCTGTCACACGCCGAAGAGCCCATGCTCGCCCTCAAGATCTCGGTTTACTCGGTCGTTTTCTTTTTTATTGGAATTTTTGTCTTTGGCTTTCTTGCCAGTGATCCCAGCCGCACGCCCAGCCGGAAAGACCTGGAGGAGTGAGGCAGGAGGTTTTCCAGCCCCGATCGTTTGAACGATCTTCCGAGTGGCAAACCGGCTGAATTTTGCTGCTACGAGATGGGCTTCGTGGCAGGATCTGCTCCACTTTTTGAGGGCGGGCTGCAGGTGGTGCCCCATCGTCAGTTCCCTGGGGCAACTCCAAAGATCCGTGTGAAGTTTCCCGCTGGCTTTGCCTTCTGCCTTCTGGGAGGTGTCATCTGGGCCAAACACCCTCCTGCGTTATCCGCCGAAACCCAGCTTCATCCCAATGGTCCCGGCGGTCGACTGGGTCCGGCCATCACCCTGACGGAGGTGGACCTCGTGCCGCCTCTCCCCAACCCCACACCTCAGACGCTGGTGGAGGGCGAGGCCAAGAATCCTCCTACCATCGTGCAGCTTGCACCGCTGCCCGCCCCAGAAACCCAAGGCGCGCCCAGGAACGACACGCTGCCGACAGGTTCCTCTCAAGAGGCTCCACCGGCCGCACCCCCAGGGCCGGCCAAGCTTCCCGATCCGGGGCCGCCGGCTCCCGTTCCCCTGGAATTGGAACTCATCAGCAATCAACAGGAGTACGACGCCCAACTGGAGCGGTACGTCAGCTCGGGGAACGTCACCGCGAATCTGGCCGGTGGGCGTCTCCAGGCTGATCGAGTGGAGGTGGATCCCGCGACCCGCACCCTGTTTGCCCGCGGCAGTGTGCGCTTCCAGAGGGGGCAGCAGTTCTTCCAGGCCAGCCGGCTTCGCTACAGCCTGCTGGAGGGCATCGGCGAGATGGAAGACGTCTATGGCGTGTTGGACCTGGACGGCAGTGCCCAGGATCTGAATCTGGAGATGCCTCCCTCCACCCCCCTACCCCCTCCCGAGGACCTGAGCTGCACCCCTCCGCTCCCTCCCGTGCCGGAATGGCAGCCCTATCCCTGGTCGATCACGGGGTGGGGCGGAAAGATGTACACCGCCAATTTCGGCGACACGTTTACCTTTCAAGGCGAGTATCGACCAGAAGTGGTGGGGGGCGTGGGCATTCAGCGGCGCGTGATCGACGCAGGGCCCCTCTCCTTCGAGATCGATGCCAATGTGTTGGGCCACAGAGCTGCTCGACAACCGGGGGGCCCTTTCAACCAGTCCGTGCCCTTCGCCGACAGCCCGGCCCAAACCTTTGTGGAAGGCACCTTGGGCTTTGGAGCACGACTGTGGGTACAGCCATGGCTCAATCTGTATGTCGAAGAAGGGGTGAGCCTGCTGAGCGAGCCAAGCAACTGGGAAAAAACCGAACGCAACAAGTACGCCAACTTGCTCAACTACCTGGCCTTTGAGGTGGAGGGTCTGGTCACTCCGGAGTGGTCAGTCGTGGGACGCATTCACCACCGCTCCGGGGCCTTTGGTACCTACAGCGGCGTCCGGGAGGGAAGCAATGCCTACCTGCTTGGGGTGAGGCATCGCTTTGGCACGGCCCCCGAACGGCGCCCCCCGCCCCTGCTGCCCCCTGCAGAAGGCTGTGCCGGAGCGCTGCCACCCGAGCGCTACCCCCTGGACGGCCTGGCTAGCCGATTGGAATCTGTGGCCATGGGACCAGAACAGCTCCCCGGGCCTCCGCCGCCTCCCCCTGGTGGGCGCCCCCAACGCCCAAGGCATGGAGGGGGCTCGGTGTGGAGCCGGGCCCGACAGGCCGAACAGGCCCGCCAGGCTGCTATCGCCAGGTTGAACCAGCGCGTGCGGGATGTGAGTTTCCAGCAAACCCTGACCGCCGAGCGCCGCTTCGGCGTACCGCAACAGCTCCAGAACCAAGCCAGCAGCAACGTGAACGACAGAGAGCTCGACTATGGGCAAGTGCGTCCCACCCAGCTGCAGCTGGCCAGCGACAGGAAAAACAAAAAGCTCCTGGAGGGAACCATCAGCCGGTGGCGCATCCAGGCCAGCCGGCTAACCTTCACCCCTGCCACCTTTTCTGGCGAGCGGGTGGCCTTCAGCAACGATCCCTTCACCCCAGCCCAGTCCTGGATGGATTCCGAGAATGTGGTGGGCATCCTGCAGGCCAATGGCGACACGGTGATCCAGGCGAGGCGCAATGAGGTGGTGCTGGAAGACAGGCTCCGTATTCCCGCCCGTCGACGCACCGTGATTACCAAGAAGGAGGAGGTGGAGAACCCCTGGGTGTTCGGCGTGGATCGGGAAGACCGCGATGGGGTCTTCCTGGGGTACAACGCCCGGATGCGTCTCGGCGAGCGGGGCTCGCTCACGCTCCAGCCCCAATTGCTGGTGGAGCGAGCCATTGATGGCACCAGTAACAGCTACCCCTATCCCTGGCAATCCGCCGGGGCCAAGGCCGTGCAGCAACCCGCCACGGCTGCCGACGATTTCGGCCTACAGGCCCGTCTCAACACTCCCTTGCTCGGCTTCGATGCTCAAGCCCGACTCGATGTCAGCACGTTCAATCCTGACAACATCGCCAATGGCACCCGCAGCCTCGGGGAACTGAAGAGAAACGTGCAGCTCCCCTGGCTGGGCTCAACCGAACTCCGCCTGTTCGGCGCTTATCGCTTCCGCACCTGGAACGGCACCCTTGGCGAACAGGACGTGTATTCCGCCTTCGGCGGATTCCTAGAGAAGGAAGGAACGCTTCCCAACTGGGGGCGCCTCAGCAGCAGCTATCTCTGGAGGATGGGTCTCGGCAACTATCAAAGTAACGCCTTCAACAGCACCAACCTTGCTGAGCTCTGGCGCGCCAATGCCATCGGCTCACTGAATGTGTCTCTCCCGCTCTGGACAGGACAACCTGCTCCTTCGACAGCGGTTGAGGGCTTTGCCAACACACCCCAGCCCGTGGTGCCGGGCCTGACCCTGAATGCCAACCTCCAGGGGACCTTGGCCTACTACGGCGACGGCACCAATCAGAACACCCTCAGCCTCAGTGGAGGACCAACCCTCACCCTGGGGCACTTCATCAAGCCCTTCCTCGACTACACCCAGCTCACCATCACAGGAGGCGGCACGCTCCGCCAAGGCCAGAGCCCCTTCAGCTTCGACCGGGCCTTTGACCTGGGCACCATGGGCATCGGTCTCACCCAGCAGATCGCTGGCCCGCTGTTGTTCAGCGGCGGGGTTGGAGTGAACGTTGATCCCAACTCGACAAATTTTGGGGAGGTTCTCCAGTCCTACCTGGAATTACGCTGGCAGCGCCGGTCCTTCGACGTTGGTGTGTTCTTCAGCCCCTACGACGGGCTAGGAGGCGTGCGGGTGCGGCTCCATGACTTCAATTTCAAAGGGCCAGGCCTGCCCTTCGTTCCGTATACACCACCCCAACAGAGCCTGATGCGCCCCTTCTGATGGGATGTTCTACTGCAACTAGGGGCCGAAATCTTTTAAGTACGGGAGCCGCTGGGCGGTGGCGGTCAACGCTAAGTCGTGGGCCAGCAATTGGCCGGTGGCATCCCATTGGCCGCTGAGCAACATGCGGTGGGGGCCAGGGTCGAGAAACACAGGCCATCGGTTCTCGCCGTCCGCCTCACTCTCCAAAACGACCTCCAGCGCCTCCAGATCCAGCTCCACCACGGCGCCAGGATCGACGGCCACGGCCTGCTGGATCGCCTG
>JBJTUM010000138.1:0-5102 GCA_046080725.1 Cyanobium sp.
GCGATCCTCGGCTGGAGCCCATCGCTCCAACGGTGCTCTTCGGGCAGTTGCCTCTGGTGCCCACCCTGCTGGGCCGGCTGGGCGACAGCCTCTTCCCCCAGTGGAATCCCGCAGGCCAGTGGGGAAGCCTGCTGATTCTGATCGGCTACGGCGTGTTGGCCCTCACCCTGGGTATGCGCCCTGATGTGCCGCTTGGGCGGTGCGCTGGCTGGCCCCGCCGCCTGCCCCGAGCCGCCGCCGTTCCTTCGTGCCCGCGTTGGTGGAGGAGGTGCTCTTTCGCGCCTTGATGCTTCCCAGTCCCCTCGATGGGGTGGGGCCCTTGGCGATGGCGCCCTGGCTGGCCCTCAGTGTGGGGTTGTTTGTCGCCTGGCACGGGCTCACTCTGCGCCTCAGGCGCGGTGCGCTGCCGATCACGCCCGGAGATCCCCGCGTTCTGGTGCAGGTCAGCCTGTTAGGGCTGGCCTGCGCCTTGGCCTTTGTCGTCAGCGGCTCCCTGTGGTCGCCGCTGTTGATCCACTGGCTGGCGCTGGTGGTGTGGCGCCAGGGGCTGGGGGGAGTCTCCATGCCCCGCTAGGAGCGTTTCCGTCGCAAGGGGATGGGTTGGCGTAGCGGGGCCTTGACCCGCATGACCCCGCCCAGCCGTGATTCCCTCGAGAGCACGCCGATGTCTTTGTCGTCCGGGCGCTTCCAGTGATCCTCACTCCGCCACCCAGGTCGCAAACCGCGTGCCGATCGGCGCTTCGCCAGCCGGAGCGGCCACGGCTTCCAGGGCCGCGCGGGCTTCGGCTCCGGCCCGCAGCTGGGCCAAAAACCGTTGGCTGCGCTGCCGCACCGCCTCCGCCACAAAGGCATACACCGCCGCCGGCTGGGCCTGTGCCCAGGCCTCAGGGGCGTAGCGCTCGATCGAATCGGCAATCACCGCCCCGGCGTTCACCAGTGGATCGGGCAACACCAGCACCCCGCGCTCGGCCAGTTGCCGTGGTCCCTGCGGTTGGCGGAAGGGGGCATTGGCGGCGCTGACCAGGGCACTGGCTTGCAGTTGCTTCACCTGGGCGGCGCCGAGCAGGCCCGAGCTCGAGCAGGGCAAGAGCACATCCACCGGCTGGCGCCACCAGGGGCCAAAGGGATCGAGGGGCCGGGCGCCGGGGATGGCCGCCCGCGCCGGATCCAAATCCACCGTGTGCACGGTCCAGCCCCGGGTGATCAGTTCCCTGGCCACCACGCTCCCCACCGCACCGCAGCCATGCACCAGGGCGCTTCCGGGCTGGTGTCGCACGGCCTCCAGGGCGCCCAGGGTGCCGTGGGCGGTGCAGCTGCTTGCATCGATCTGGCTGCCGATGGCCGCCAACACATGGGGGGTGAGCCGCGAGAGCTGAACCATGTCGTGGGGGCTGGTGTTGAGGTCGCAGCCGGTCACCATGGCGCCCCCCAGCGCTTCCAGCAACAGCCCGGTGGCCTGGAGCAGCGCCCCCTTGGCCGCCTGGGGATCCGCCGCGCGGGCCACCACCTTGCCCCCCGCAAAGCCCGTGCCGTAGATGCTGTGCTTATCCGCCATCAGCCCGGCCAGCCGGCGGCCATCTGCCAGGCAAGCGTTGTCGGAGGGGTAGGCGAGGAGGCGCAGGCCGCCGTTGGCAGGCCGCAAGAGCCCCTCGTGGGCGGGCTCCCCCGTGGCGGTGACAACAAACACTGAGAGCTCCGGGGTGACGTAGCGGGCCCGCACGGCGGTGGAGGTCGACGGTCGCATGGGTCCTGTATCAGTGAGCAAGAAGATATGGATTGCCGCCAGCGCTGGCGTGTCCGCTGCTACGGGGTGCCGCCCCTGCCAGCAACTGCCCACCGGGCGCTAGAGGTGGAGGAGCCGTGGAGAACCGCCCCGATGGTCGTCGCCCAGCGCCGTCTCTGGTGGTTGGTCCCGTCGCGTCGCGCCATTCTTCAGGTGTTGGTGGCGGGAGCCCTCACCCTGGTCGGGCTGGGGCTGGCGCTCCCCCTCGGCTCTGGGGCCCAGCAGCCTGCCGTCGTGCCTGGGGCCCCCCTGGCCTGCTTGGGGGAGACCCGCTCGTTGATCCTCTCCAGCGGCATGCCCTACACCCCCGTGCGGGTGCAGGGCCGCACGGGCTTTTTTGTGGTGGACCTGGGGGCTGATGGCAGTGCCATCTCACCGGGCACGTTTCTGGCCGGGCGAGGCGCTAGCCCCCGCCCCCTGGCTGGCACCTCCGATCGTTTTGAAGGGCTGGAGTTTTTTGGGCCCTGGGGGCCCGTGCGGCTGAGCGTGCAAGACCACAGCACGATCCAAGGCCCGATCCCCCAGGCTGGGCTGATCGGCACGGATTTGCTCGCCGGCCACATCGTGACCCTGGATTACGCCAGCGGGTTGCTCCATCGCGCTGCGAGCGGAGCCTTCTGCAGCGACGCCGCCCTGCGGCAGGCGGGTTTCGCTCTTCTCTCCAGCCGCGACTACTACGGCACGATGGGCGCCCCCCTGCGCTGCCCGGCGGCCCCCCAAGGAGCGGGTTGCCCCAATATCCCCACGATTCCCGTGCGGATTGGCCGCTCCTGGGCCGTTGCCCAGATCGACACCGGCTACGACGATGGGCGCTACGCCCCTTCGCTGAACATCAACCGCGCTTGGCTCGCCCAGCTGCGGGCCGCGGGCGTGAAACCCGAGCGCTGGCCTGAGGCAGATCTCCAACTGAGCACGTGCGCGGGGGTGGCGGAGCCGGTGTGGGCCTACCGGCTGCCCAAGGGGCTGGCGTTGGAGCTGGTGGGCGCCGATGGCGGGGTGGTGCGTCGGCTGGAGTGGGTCACCTTGCTGTTAAAGGACACGCCGCCGGCGGCCCGGCGCTGCGGGGGAATTGGCACCTGGCACCAACCGGCCGCCCAGCTTGGAGCCAGCGTGGTCAATGACGGCACCCTGGTGGTGGATCCCTTTGGACAGCGGGTGTGGTTTCGCGGGGGGCGCTAGCTGCTGGTGGCCAGTGGCTCTTGGCTGCAGCGAGGCGGCAACCGGATCTCTCTAGGCTTCGGGGGTCTGCTTGCAGCGGCGTCTCAGCCGACGGGCGGTGCTCCAACCTGCAAGAGCCGCGGCGATCGGCAGGGGGCCAGGGGTGGCCGAAACGGATGGGGTGGATTCCACGCGTAACACTTCAACCGAAGCCAGGTTGGATGGCCCCATTGTGTAAAGGACAGAACCACTAAAGGAGTCGGAGCCAGAGCTATAATGGGGCGGCGGATTCCAGTTGTCCGTTGGCCATTCCCCTTCTTCATTGGTCGGCATTGGGTCGGTCACAACAATGGGCTCCGCTTCGGCAATGGGGCCCAGATCGAACGGCTCTGGCTTGAACAGGACGATCGGTTCAGGTGTCAGGGCGATGGGCAGATCGGAATGGAAGCGAATCGCTCCTTTGCTCCAGGCATTGGGATCGCCTTCGTCGTATTGCAAAAAATCGGCGGCAAAAGATTGGAGAGACCCGTCTTCGGCGTAAACCGCCTCCAACACGCTGAAGGACCCGGTCAGGGTGTTGTTGCCGCGATAGTTACCGGCGAAATCCAGCCCGGGGGAGTCGGGTGGCCTAAAGGCCATGCGGGTGGCTCCCTCGTAGTTGCCCACGGTGAGCGGATCGCTGCCAGGGCCCCCCAGCTCCAAGTTCCAATAGCGTTGGGAGTCGCTCTCCGGGCTCAAGGGCTCTCGGATGCTGAAGGCCACGCCATTGGCCATATGGGGGTAGGCCGCCTCGATGGTGACCCCGTTCTCAGGGCTGAGGAGCAGGTTTTCACCCAAGCCCACGTAGCTGTAGGGGCTGCTGAGGAAGGAGAAAACTGTGGCGGCCCGCGCTGCTTGCAAAGAGCCCGCCAGTGGAAGGGCCAGCGCCAGGGTGAAGAGGGAAAACCAGCGGTGGCGCTGGGAAGCTGTGAACTGCGCCATCGCGCCGAGACCAATCCATATATACCGAAGTTTATGGACTCTCCATGAAACACGTGTGATTTGCAGCACACGTGCACCATCGCGATCGCGCAGGGCTGCTCCCCTGTGTCTCAGGTTCTTCTTGTGTCTCAGGTCCAGGCGGGATGGCCGCCCCGCAGATAGCTGCGCAGATTCACCCCGGCCTCCATGGCGGCGGCCAGCAATTCGGCCCGCTGCAGCTCACTCAAGGCATCCCAGAAGGCGTGGAAGAGATCCAGCGACGCCTTGCCCATCCCCACCAGCCCCAGCACCGAGAGGGGCAGGCTCAGCCAGGGGCACACGAGCAGCACCACCGCCAGGATCATGCTCACCGCAGCGCCCTGCTTCACCGATTCCCACACCGTGCTGGCGATCATCCGCACCTGCACCGCCCGGCTGATGTCCCCCTGGCGGCGCAGGGCCTCGGTGCGCAGGGCCGTGAGCAGGGCCTGATAGCAGGCGTACACCGCCATGCCGCCCAGGGTGGATTCGGCCAAAAACTCCCCGTTGCTGAAGTGGCCCCCGTTGAAATTCACATCGAGGGCCGCGAGCCCCGCCGCCGGGGCCATCTCGATGCCGGCCCGGGGGATGCGGAAGGGATCACGGGCGCGGCCCATGGCAGTGGTGCTGAAAGCGGGTTCCACTCTGGCATCGATCCCGCTGCGGTGGGGTGTTGCGGCAGGGGAGGGGGGCTCCGGTGAGGATGGCGGCACCAGGCCGTCAAGGGGACCCCGTGCCAGCCCTCCCCTGCCCTCCCTCTCTGGCCCCCCTGCGCAGCTGCCTGCTCAGCGGTGGCGCCAGCCGGCGGATGGGGCGCGACAAGGCCTGCCTGCCCCACCCGGAGGGGGGCACCTGGCTGGAGCGGCAGTTGCGTCTGCTGGCGGGGTTGGGGGCACCGCTGACGCTCTTGAGCGGCTGGCCCGCCCATCACGAGCAGGCGGCTGCCCTGGCTCCTGGCCTGGGGGTGAACCTGGAGCTGTTGCCGGAACCCCAGCCGCCTTCCGGGCCCCTGACCGCCCTTGGCCGCTTGATGGAAGCCCACCCGGAGGAGCGCCTGCTTCTGTGCCCCATCGACATGCCCGCCCTCACTCCCGAGTGCCTGCGGGCCTTGTTGGCGGCGGCCAGGGCCACGCCAGGGGCCATCGGGATCGCCGCCGCGGAG
>JBJTUM010000139.1:0-12357 GCA_046080725.1 Cyanobium sp.
AAATCAAACCTGTGCGGCGGTAAATCGGCCGAGAACACCATTGATCATGCGGCGTCCCTGCTCGTCGCTGTAGCGGTTGGCCAGCTCCACGGCTTCGTTGCAGGCCACGGCGGAGGGGGTACCAAAGCGTTCGAGATCCACAACAGCCAAACGGAGGATATCCCGATCAATGCGCGGCAGACGCGCCAAGCGCCAGCCTTCCATCACCGCATCCAGCCTGGCGTCAATGCTGTCCCGATCCCGCAACACAGCACGGGCCCGCTCGATGGCCCCGTGGCGGACTGCCTCCTGATCCGACAGAACCAACAGCCGAGGAATCTCCAGACAAGCCGAGAGCAGATTGAGCGCCTGTTCGCCGTTGGCAATGCCCTTCTGCACATGCTGGCGAACCCTGGGCAACTGGCTGTCGCCTGAGGCCTGCAGCTCACTATCCAACAAGTCCTGTTGGGCCTGCTGCAGAGCCTCTGCAGAACGCTCCAAGCTGTCGCGCACATGCTCGGCCAGGGTGGAGAGCGCCTGATCCACCAGGCCCATCAAGGAGGTGTCGGAAGGAACGGTGGACGATCCCCGATCTGGGAGCTGGGCAAGGGTGAGCAGGGCGAGTTCGCGGGAAACGGTGCGGCTCTGCATCAGGACATTTGGGGGGCACGGAGCTGGGCCAACAGACTGGAAAAGCTCCGGGTGGAAGGGGCTTCCCGCTCATCAGGGCTAACAATGCCTGCAGAAATAATCGTGCGGAAGGCATCTTCCACACTCAGATCAATATCACGCACGGAATGTTCAGGAACAACGGCATACCAACCCGTGGTGGGATTGGGGGCCGTTGGAATGAAGACACTCAACATCGTTTCAGGAAAATCGGATTGGATGGAAGCCCCCAGAACGCCCGTGACAAAACCCACTGCATAGAGACCCTCCCTTGGATATTCCACCAACACCACACGGCGAAAGCGGGTGGTGTTATCCCGCAGGAATGTTTCCAGGAGTTGCTTGAGGGTTTTGTACACCGAGCCCGCCAGGGGAATGCGCAGCAGGGTGCCCTCGCCAAATTCCAGCAGCCAGCGGCCAACGATGTTGCGGGCCATCAGCCCGATGAGCAAAATCCCCAGCAACGGCACAAGAAGCCCCAGGCTGAGGTTGATCAACTCCTGCAACAGGGGGTGAAGTGTGTTGAAAGGGTTGAACTGCTTCGGGATGGAGGTGAGAAAGGCCAGCACAAAACGGCTCACCGTGGTGGCGAGCCAGATGGTGGTGGCCAGTGGGATCACCACCAGCAAACCGGCAATCAGATCATTCTTCAGATCTTCCTGAAGGCGGGACCCGAGGGGTTGCTGATCCGGTCTGGGACTGGAAGGAACCAAGACCAAAAAATCGTCGACGAGCCTTTAAGGTAACGCTCCCAGCACCCGTTCAAAGCACGCTGCCTAAACAGAGCAAGGTGAAAGCCACGATGAGGGCGATAGCACCGAAGGTCGACCCGAAACGTCGTTGGTTAATCGCCAGCCGGCTCGTTTGCTCAGCCTGCTTGAACTGACCTTCCATCTGTTGCAACTGACGGTCGACGAAAGCGCGGGCGGACTGGATTTTCTGGGCCTCTGAGGCGCCAGGAGGCACCTGACCAGCTGCCTCGGCCTGGCGCAGGAGCTGCTTGAGCACTTGGGGATTCTTGCTCTGCTCCCGGGCCATCTCCAGCTGTCCTTTCTTGGCAGCGAGCTGCTGATCCGTCTCCTCCTGCATCAACTGATCGCCACCAAAAACGATCGGCAGGGAAGCGGTGAGCAGCACGGCCATGAGGCCGCTCAAGATGCAGACGGTCCAGAGCAAAGGGGAACGGCGCCAACCGTTCTGGTCGTCCAGGCGGCCCGAGAGGTACATCAGCAACAACCCCACCAGGGCCATGGGGGATTCCTTGATCAGCCGTTCCACGACCAGCTGCCGGAAAGGCTCCGCCTGCCAATCCCAAAGGGCCAGCACGGCAAGCATCTGAAGCAGAGTGAGCACCACCAGGGTGATGCCAATCCAGCGGAGGAGAGGGCTGAATCGGTCGGAAGATGCGAGAGCCACTGGGGCATGCCGTAATTAGAGGGACTTTACTGAGAGGGGCGGAGTCATCCCTTGCCCGAATCGACACAGCAACTGGCTGACGACCTCAAGGCCCAGGCCGTGGACCTGGGTTTTGGCCCGGTGGGGATCGCCGCCCTTCCCGGAAGCGAGCGCCTTCCCCTGCGAGTGGCTGCCCTCGAACGCTGGCTGGAGGCGGGCCATCAGGCCGGGATGGGTTGGATGGCAGATCCCAGGCGGCGCAATATCGAGGCCCTGCTGCCCGGGGTGCATAGCCTTCTGGCCGTGGGACTGAACTATCACGTGCGCGCCGCGCGATGGGCCCCAGGCCTAAAAGTGGCTCGCTACGGGTGGGGCAGGGATTACCACCGGGTGATGCAGCAACGCCTGCGGCAGCTCGGACGGTGGCTGGAGGAAAGGGCCCCGGGCACCGCCTGGCGAGCCTGTGTAGACAGTGCCCCCCTGATGGACAAAGCCTGGGCGGAGGAAGCGGGACTGGGCTGGATCGGCAAGAACGGCAACCTGATCCACAGACGGCAGGGGTCCTGGTTGCTGCTGGGCCACCTGCTCACCACCCTGCACTTGCCGGCAGACCAACCCTCCCCATCCCTCTGCGGCAGCTGCAGCCGATGCATGACGGCCTGCCCCACCAGCGCCATTCAGGAACCTTTCGTGGTGGACTCCAGGAAATGCATCGCTTATCACACCATCGAGAACCGGGATGCCCAACTACCCGAGGGGATCCGGGAGCATCTGCAGGGATGGGTGGCCGGCTGTGACATCTGTCAGGACGTCTGTCCCTGGAACCGTCCAGAGCTGCTGTCCTCCACCGATCCCGACGTGCAGCCGAGGGACTGGTGGCTGCACCTGGACGGCGCACGAGCCCTCTCCTGGACGGACGCGGAGTGGGACGAACGGCTGCGCGCCTCAGCCCTCAGGCGAATCCAACCCTGGATGTGGCGACGAAATATCCTCGCGGCCCTCGGCGAAGGGAAGACCACTCACTAAGCTCCATTGATCTGGTTGCGATCCGTGGGCCCACGCCTGAGGCGTTTTTTTCTGCCGACCATTCTCGGCCTGATCGCGGGCCTGGCCCAACCGGCGGTGGCTATGGTGCCCTACGTGTTTCTTCCGCCTCCGAAGGGGCTGGAGGAAGCAGGGCTCGGCATCGCCGAAGAAGCAGTGCAAATGCTCCGCCTCGGCCAGGCGGAATATGCCGCCCGGTTGGCGGAGCTCACGGTACGGCTCCTGCCCAACGACCCCCGCGGCTGGGTGCTGCTCGCCGAATCCCAGCTCCGCAATGACAAATCCGAGTTGGCGCTTTACGCCCTAGCCAAAGCCAAGGCGCTCGACCCCAATAATCCGGGCATCTGGTTTGCCGAGGGGGCGCTGGCGCTTCGCAATGGCAAACCCTCAGATGCACTGGGTTTAATTCAAAAAGGGCTCCAACTGGATCAGAAGAACGCAGGGGCCTACTTCGATTTGGGCAATGCTCACATCCTCTTAAACCAGCCTGAGCTGGCCCTGCGGGCCTTCAACCGAGCCGCGGCCTTGCGGGGTAACTTCTGGGAGGCCATCAACAACCAGGGCCTGGTGCTGTTCGAGCGAGGGCAACGGCGAGAGGCCATGAACCGTTTTCGCAAGGTGCTGTCGATCAAACCCTCGGTGGCCGAATCCTCCCTGGCCCTGGCCGCCGCCTTGCACAGCGAACAGCCCACCAATACAACGGAAGCCTTTCAGCTGGCTGAATCGGCCCTGGCGGACGAACCGAATTACGTGAAGGAGGAGTATCAAAAAGAGCAACTTTGGGGCCCCCTGCTTCGGGATTCCGCCCGGCGCCTTCTGGCCGAACCCAGCCTGAAACCGGCAGTGGAGAGGGCCAAGGCCAATGCCACGGGCACCCAGGAAGCGGAATAGGCCTGGAAGATCGGCGTTTCGATCTGTAGGCTGAGCCGCGTCGTCCGCCCCACCTCGCCCGTTTCGGATGGCCGACACAAGCTCTGGCAATCGCAAGGATCCGGGCAACAACCCCGAGAACGATTCGCGCATCGAGCCGATCGCCCTGCATCAGGAGATGCAGCGTTCCTATCTCGAATACGCGATGAGCGTCATCGTGGGGCGGGCGCTCCCGGATGTGCGCGATGGGCTCAAGCCGGTGCAGCGGCGCATCCTCTATGCGATGCACGAACTGGGGCTGACACCCGATCGGCCCTATCGGAAATGCGCCCGCGTGGTGGGCGATGTGCTGGGCAAATACCACCCCCATGGAGATCAGGCCGTCTATGACGCCCTGGTGCGGCTGGTGCAGACCTTTTCCAGCCGCCACCCCTTGCTGGATGGCCATGGCAATTTCGGCTCGGTGGATGATGATCCACCGGCAGCCATGCGCTACACCGAAACCCGGCTGGCGCCGATCGCCAACGAGGGCATGCTCGATGAAATTGGCAGCGACACGGTGGATTTCACTGCCAATTTCGATGGTTCCCAGCAGGAGCCCGTCGTGCTCCCCGCCCAGCTCCCCTTCCTGCTGCTGAATGGTTGCAGCGGCATCGCCGTGGGGATGGCCACCAGCATTCCCCCCCACAATCTGGGGGAAGTGCTGGATGCCCTGATCGCTCTCATCCGCCAGCCCAGCCTCTCCGATGAGAAATTGCTGGAACTGGTGCCGGGACCGGACTTCCCCACGGGAGGAGAAGTGCTGGTGGGCTCCGGGGTACGCGACACCTACCTTTCCGGCCGTGGCAGCATCCCCATGCGAGGGGTGGCCCACATCGAGGAGGTGCAGCCCGGAAAGGGCCGCCATCGGCGGGGGGCGGTGGTGATCACCGAGTTGCCTTATCAGCTCAGCAAGGCGGGCTGGATCGAAAAGCTGGCGGAACTGGTGAATGAGGGCAAGGTCTCGGGGATCGCCGACATCCGGGATGAGAGCGATCGGGAAGGAATGCGGGTGGTGGTGGAAGTGCGAAGGGACGCCGATTCCAACAAAGTGCTGGCAGAGCTCTACCGGCGCACGGCCCTGCAGAGCAATTTTGGCGCGATTCTGCTGGCCCTCGTGCACGGCCAACCCCTGCAGTTAAGCCTGCGCCAGCTGCTGCAGCACTTCCTGGAATTCAGGGAGCACACCATCATTCGGCGCACCAGCCATGCGCTCAGGCGCTGTGAGGAACGGCTGGAGGTGGTGGAGGGCTTGATCAAGGCCCTGGCCCGGCTCCAGGAGGTGATCGCCATGATCACCGCTGCCAGCGATGCCGCTGCGGCCAAGGCGAGCCTGCAGGTGCACCTGGATCTGACGGACCGCCAAGCCGATGCGGTGCTGGCCATGCCCCTGCGGCGCCTCACCAGCCTGGAGCAGGAAAGCCTGCGCAAGGAAGCTGCCGATCTCAAGGAAGAACAAGGAAAGCTGCGCCACCTCTTGGACGACCGCGATTCCCTGCTGGATGCCATGGTTCGGGAGCTGCGAACCCTGCGCAAGCGCTATGCCACCCCCCGCCGCACCCGCTTGGTGGAAGGGGGCGATGCCCTGGTGGCCCAGCGGGGTGGGGCCGCCCGTCCCAGCACGGGAGAACAACGGCTACAGGCCCTGGAGGCCCTACCCGCCGATGCGCGCGTGCTGATTCAGAGCGACGGATTGGTACGGATCCTCTCCACCCAACAGTGGAGCCGGCTGAAGCTGGAGGAAGAGACAGACTCTGGAGAGGGTTCGGCCCCGAGCATCCTGCTGCCGGCGCACCCACCCCCAGCCCTGCTGGCCTTCACAGCCGATGGACGGGTGGCGCTGGTGCGCTGGGAATTCGCCGCCCAGCAGCAGGGACCCCTAGAGCGATTTCTGCCGGATAGCCTGTCTGGTGCAACGGTGGTGCAGGTGGTCCCCCTGCAAGCCGAAATCCACAGCAGCCTGGGTTTGCTGAGCAGCGATGGGCGGTTCAAGCGGTTGCCGATCGAAGACGTTCAGGAGCTCTCGGGCCGGGCCGCCACGGTGTTGAAACTGAAGGAAGGGGTGACCCTGAAAACGGTGGTGCCCTGCGGCAAGGAGGAAGACCTGGTGGTGGGGAGCAGCACGGGCCGGCTGTTGCGGCTGGAGGTGAACGACAGCAACCTGCCGGTGCTGGGCCGGGCCGCCCAGGGCCCCCAGCTGATGCGCCTGCTCCCCGGGGAACAGGTGGTGGGGGCCGCCTGCGTGGCCAAGGATGGGGAGGTGTTGCTGGCCAGCCGGCTGGGTCAACTGAAGAAACTGCAGGTGGCCAGCCTGCGGCTCTGCCAACGGGGGGATCTGGGGCAGATCGGGCTGCGGTTCCTGCAACGCTCCGACCAGCTCATCGATCTGCAGGGGGCGAACAGCGCGTTAGTGGGGGTGCGGCTGGAAGGAAGCGAGGGGCGCCATCTGCGCTGGAGTGTGAACGCGCTAGCCAGCGAGGACACCACCACGTCGGGCTTGTTGCTCCCCCTGCGGCCAGGGGAAGAGGTTCGCGAATTAGTGCCCTTGGTGAAAAACTGATGGGCCGCGTTCTGCTCCCCCTCCTGTTGACCCGCCGAAACATTCTTGTGCTCATGGGGGCCTCTCTCCTTGGAGGGTTGGTGATGGCCCTTTCTCCTGAGCTCGGTTTCTCCCGCAGTGGTGGCAACACTCCGGCACCGGCCCTGGCCGCACCCAAATCGAGCTCAGCTCTCGCTCTCATGCCCACGAACGCGGATTTGCCCCGCAGTGGCGACGGACGGCACTACCCGCTTCTCCCCAGCGATAGCAAAGCGCTGGCGGCCCTGCTGACAGCTCTGGAAGAAGCCATCCGCAACCCCAACACCCCTGAGGCAGATCTGCCACGGCTGGCTCATCAGCAACAGGTGATCTACCGGGTGCTCTCGCACCGCCGCCTCCTGGCGGATCAGGTGCGGACTGCCCTTCCCCCGCGCTGGCAACCAGTCTTCGACCACCACGTGGGAGCGCGACGCGAATTTCTGGCCATGCACCGGGGCCAGAGGAGTTTGACCCTGCCCAGGTGGCGGATCATCCCTCCAAAGCCGCCGGAACAACTCCTGGCCTACTACCGAGAGGCTGCCACGGCCACTGGCATCCCCTGGGAGGTGCTGGCAGCGGTGAATCTGGTGGAAACGGGCATGGGCCGGGTGGATGGCATCTCCGTAGCCGGCGCCCAGGGACCGATGCAATTTCTCCCCTCCACCTGGGCGCAAGCGGGCATTGGCAAGGGCGACATCCGCAATCCCCGGGATGCCATCGGCGCTGCCGCTCGGTATCTGGTGCGCCGGGGCGGACCGGCCAACCTCAAGAAAGCCTTGTGGGGTTACAACAACAGCGATCACTACGGCAAGGCCGTGCTGCACTACGCGGCCCTGATGAAGGAGGATCCCGCCGCTTTCCATGGGCTATATTACTGGGAGGTGCACTTTGCCTCCGGGGCAGGCGATCTCTGGCTTCCCGTGGGCTACCTGCAACCCACACCCATCTCCGTCGCTGTCTACCTTAAAACCCACCCGGCCAGCGCGCCTCCACCAGGGTCCTCGGGATACTGAACCATGAGTGCCTTCGGCCGGTCGCTGGAAACCCTCACCTGGGGCGTGCTTGCCGCAGGCCTCGCGTTCGGGCAGGGACCAGGTGGAGCATCCCCGCTGGCGAACACGGCACCTGCCCCCATCCCCCTGCAGGAGCCCGCCGGTCAGACCCTGCTGTTGGAAGCCACGGCCCGCAAGGATCACGGGCCCCTGGCCCAGTGGTTTGAAACCCAAAGCAACCTGGCCTACTGCGGCGTGGCCAGCGCAGTCATGGCGCTCAACAGCCTGGCGATCCCGGCCCCCGCAGCGCCGGGCTACGGCCCCTACCGCTTCTGGACTCAGATCACGGCCTTCTCCATCCCGGGAAGTGGGGGCTTCGTGAAACCGGAGGTGGTGGCCCGGGAGGGGATGACCCTGGCCCAGCTCCAGGGCTGGCTGGCTCTGCGGCCGGATCTAGTGGTGGAGCGGTTCCACGGGGATCAGCTGAGCCTTCCCCAGTGGCGAACGCTCCTGCGACGCTCCCTCAACGATCCGGAGGATCGGCTGCTGGTGAACTACCAGCGCTCCACTCTGGGCCAAACAGGCGGGGGGCACATTTCTCCACTGGCGGCCTATGACGCTGCCAGCGACAGGGTATTGATCCTGGATGTGGCGCGCTACCGCTATCCGGCGGTGTGGGTGCGTGCCGAGGATCTCTGGCAGGCCATGCGCACGGTGGACAACAGCTCCGGGCGCAGCCGGGGGCTGGTGCGGATTGGGCGCCGCTAGCGACTTCCCTAGGAGCGAACGGCCAGACCCGCGGGTTCGAGCATGAGCTTGCTGCGCTTCATTTGCTCATCCATCTCGATCGGATAGGCCCCATCGAAACAGGCTGTGCAGAAATGGGAGGACTGGGTGTGGGCCGCCTCTACCATGCCCTTCTTGCTGAGATAGGCAAGGGAATCCACCCCGAGGTGGTGCTCAATCTCCGCCAGGCTGAGGCGGGCCGCAATGAGGTGATCCTGGGTGTCGGTGTCGATCCCATAAAAACAGGGGTGGGTGACAGCCGGGGAGCTGATGCGCATGTGCACCTCCGTGGCGCCGGCATCGCGAAGGGCTTGCACGAGCTTGCGGCTGGTGGTGCCGCGCACGATCGAGTCATCGATCACCACCACCCGCTTTCCGGAGAGCACATCGGGGAGGGGGTTGAGCTTCACCCGAATCCCCGCTTCCCGCATGGCCTGGGTGGGCTGGATGAACGTGCGCCCCACGTAGCGATTTTTGATCAGGCCATCGCCAAAGGGGATGCCGCTCACCTGGGAGAAGCCAATAGCGGCGGGGATGCCCGAATCCGGCACACCGATCACGATATCGGCCTCTACGGGAGCTTCGGTGGCCAGCACCTCCCCGATGCGCACCCGATAGCTGTAGAGCGATTCACCAAAGAACCTGCTGTCGGGCCGGGCGAAATAGATCATTTCGAACACGCACAACTTGGGCGGTTGCTCCTGCCAGCGCTGGCGGTCGGGAATGGGATCACCGGGACGGAAGTGCACCAACTCGCCAGGTTGCACGTCGTCGATGTAGGTAGCGCCGATGATGTCGAGGCCGCAGGTTTCGCTGCAGGCCACCCAGCGGCCCAGCTCCGGATCCCCCAACTGGCCAAACACCAGGGGGCGGATGCCATAGCCATCCCTCAGGGCAAACAGCCCCTCCGGCGTACCGATCAACAGGCTGAAGGCCCCCCGGCAGCGGCCAGCAGCGGTGCGGATGGCCTGACTCCACCCCATACCCCCATCCACGGCTTGCTGGAGAGCAAAGGCGATGAGCTCGGAATCGGTGGTGGAGGTGAATTCCTCGGAGAGGTGATCCAGGGCCAAACGGAGCTCGCCCGCATTCACCAAGTTGCCGTTGTGGGCCAGGGCGAAGGCCCCCAGACGGGTGGTGAGCACCACGGGCTGGGCGTTGCACACCTTGCTGCTGCCAGTGGTGGAATAGCGGTTGTGGCCGATCGCCAGATCGCCGGGCATGCGATCGAGCACCTGCTGGTCGAACACCTGGCTCACCAGGCCCATGTCCTTGTGGAGGCGCACCCGGTTGCCGTCGAACACGGCGATGCCCGCCGATTCCTGGCCCCGATGCTGGAGGGCGTAGAGGCCGAAATAGGTGAGGTTGGACACGGGCTGGCCGGGGGCCAACACGGCAAACACCCCACAAGCTTCCTCCGGCTTGTCCGGCCGATCGGTGGACTGCTGGGAAGACGTCAGGGGACCAGGGAAGCCGTTACGGATCGTCATCTTGGCGCATCACCGATCAGGGGGAAGGCCGGCCTCGCGCATGCGCCTGGGAATGGCCTGCTCATAGGCCTGGTGCATCTGGGCCACAGGCAGGTGCACCAGCACCGTGTCCCCCTGGCGCACCACCAGCTCGGCGGAGGAGCCCACCCAACCCAAAGCCATGGCCGGCGGGGGGGCTTCCCCGGACACGCCCTGCGCCAAGAGGGCTTGCCAGGCCTCCTCCCGCTCCGGCGGGACGCTCACCAACACCCGGGCTCCCCCTTCGCCAAAGAGCAGGCGATCCCAGCGCTCGGCGTTGGAAGGCAAGGACATCTGGGCCCCGAGACCGGAGGCGATGCAGGCCTCCGCCAGGGCTACCGCCAAGCCCCCATCACTGAGGTCGTGGGCTGAGGCCACCAGATCGGCCTGGATGGCCTGGCGCAGGAAGGCTTGCACGCGCCACTCCAGATCCAGATCCACCCGAGGCGGCCGGCCGCTGAGGAGCCCATGGATCACCCCTTGGTAGCTGCTGCCTGCCAGCCCCACCCGATCCTCCTCGGGCGCACCCAGGGGAACGCCCAGAAGCCAGATCCGATGGCCGGCCTCGCGCCAGGCCAGGCCCCGCACGTGGGCCAGGTTTTCCACCAGACCCACCATCCCCACCACGGGGGTGGGGTGGATCGGCTGGAGGGAGCCATCGGGCAACCGGGTTTCGTTGTAAAGCGACACGTTGCCCCCGGTGACGGGGGTGGCCAGGGCGGTGCAGGCCTCCGCCAGACCCCGGCAAGCCATGGCCAGTTGCCAGTAGCCAATTGGGGTTTCGGGGGAAGGGAAGTTGAGGTTGTCCGTGACGGCGAGAGGTTCGGCGCCCACACAGCTGAGGTTGCGGGCAGCTTCCGCCACGGCCGCCATGCCGCCCCGCTCCGGATCCAGGGCCACCCAGCGGTTGGGGCAATCCACCACGGCCGCCACGGCTCGCTGGGTCGCCACCAAGGAGCCTTGCCCCTGCTGGGGGCGGAGGCGCACCACGGCAGCATCAGCCCCGCCGGGGGGCACCACGGTGTTGGCCTGCACCTGGTGGTCGTACTGGCGCCACACCCAGCGCTTGCTGGCGATGGTGGGGTCGTCGAGGAGACGCAGGAGCACATCTCCCCAAGGCAGGCGGCCATCACCAAGAGCCACACCTGCCGCTGTGGCCTCCGGCAGATCGGATTCGCGCCAGCGCCAGAGGGCCTGAATCTCGGCGGGGGGTTCCACCAGGAGGGCGTGGTGGTTGATCGGGGTGTCCTCCGCCAGGGCGCTGGCAGGGACCTCGGCGGCCACATGCCCCCCATGCAGCACCCGCACCACGTTGTCCTGCAGCACCTGACCCACCACAGCCGCCTGCAGCCCCCAGCGGGTGAAACGGGCCCTCAACTCCTCCTCGCGGCCAGGTTTCACCACGAAGAGCATGCGTTCCTGGGATTCGGAGAGCAGGTAGTCGTAGGCCGTCATGCCGCTCTCCCGGGCCGGCACCCGGTCGAGATCCAGCTCAATCCCCAAGCCCCCCTTGGCCGCCATCTCCGAGCAGCTGCAGGTGAGGCCCGCCGCTCCCATGTCCTGGGCGGCCACCACAGCGCCGCTGTGGAAAGCCTCCAGGCAAGCTTCGATCAGGCCCTTTTCCAAGAAAGGATCGCCCACCTGCACGGCGGGGCGGTCGTCGAGGGAGGCCTCGCTGAGTTCGGCGCTGGCGAAGCTCGCCCCCCCCATGCCATCCCGTCCGGTGGTGGAGCCGACATAGATCACGGGGTAACCCACGCCATCAGCTCCCGATCTCACGATGGTGTCCGTTTCCATCAGGCCCAGGGCCATGGCGTTCACCAGGGGGTTGCCGGAGTAGCTGGCATCGAAGGCCACCTCCCCCCCCACGGTGGGCACCCCAACGCAATTGCCGTAGTGGGCGATGCCCGCCACCACGCCTTCCATCAGCCCAACGTTGCGCTCCTCCTCGAGGGGACCAAAGCGCAGGGCATTGAGCAGGGCGATGGGCCGGGCCCCCATGGTGAAGATGTCGCGCAGGATGCCTCCGACGCCAGTGGCCGCCCCCTGGAAGGGCTCCACGGCGGAGGGGTGGTTGTGGCTCTCGATCTTGAAGGCCAGCTGCTGCCCTTCTCCCAGATCCACCACGCCGGCGTTTTCACCGGGCCCCACCAGGATGCGGGGGCCGCTGGTGGGGAACTGACCGAGGAGCGGCCTGGAATTGCGGTAGCAGCAGTGCTCCGACCACATCACCCCAAACATGCCAAGTTCGGCGCGGTTGGGGGCGCGGCCGAGGCGGCGGCAGATCTCCTCGTGATCAGCCGGGCTGAGATTTTCTTTGCGCAGGGCCTCGCGCAGGGCCTCCTGCACCGCGTCGGCGGGTGGCACTCCCACGATGGTCTGCGTCATGCAGACGCAGTCTCCCATCTGGCCGCAGCGCCGTGGCTGTCAGACCCAGGGATCATCCACCGCCGCGGCTGAGGAACGCCGCGGCGGCTGGGCGGAAGGGGGATCGTCC
>JBJTUM010000140.1:0-24395 GCA_046080725.1 Cyanobium sp.
ACAGCCTGGTGAATGGCGCCGCCCAGGCCGTGTACAACAAGTACCCCTACACCACCCAGCAGCAGGGTTCGAACTTTGCCGCTGACGCCCGTGGCAAGGCGAAGTGCGCTCGTGACATCGGTTACTACCTGCGTCACATCACCTACTCCCTGGTGGCTGGAGGCACCGGCCCTCTGGACGAGTATCTGATTGCTGGTCTCGATGAGATCAACCGTGCGTTCGAGCTGTCTCCTTCCTGGTATTTGGAAGCTCTGACCTACACCAAGAACAACCACGGCATCTCCGGCGACCCCGGCGTGATTGCCAACAACTACATCGACTACGCGATCAACGCGCTGGTTTGAGCCCAAGGGCTAAAGAAGCCTGAGCTGCCCCCCTCATGGGGGGCTTTTTCATCTGCAATCCCAAGAGCTGTTAAGAAGGCGGCGGATGGCAACATCATGGGCAGAATGTGCCGCGTTCTGCTGTCCATGACAGAACTACGGGAGAGCGATGCTCCCCTCACGTCAGCCGGTGAACCCATTACGGAGGCCGAGGCCCACAGGCGTCTGCGCAGTGACGACCCTTCCCTCCAGTACTACGCAGCCTGGTGGCTCGGCAAGATGCGCAGCCCCCACCCCGACACCGTTCCCCTGCTGCTGGAGGCCCTTCAGCTTCGCCAGCCCCGGGAGGTGGGGGCTGGGGTGGAACGCAATGCGGTGGCCCGCAATGCCGCGCGGGCCCTTGGAAAGGTGGGGGATGGGCGTGTGGTCCCTGAGCTATTGGCAGCTTTGGCGGATGAAGATGATGGATTGCGGGAGGCGGCGGCCAGGGCCCTGGGGGAGCTCCGGGCCGAGGAGGCCGTGTTGCCCCTCTGTGAACGCCTGGCTTCCGGGCTGGAGGGTGCGGGGGCCTGCCGAGTGGACAGCCCGAAGTTGCAGGAACCCTGCGAGGCCCTGATCGAAGCTCTCGGCGACATTGGGGTAGGGCGGGAGGAGGTGTTGGTGAGCATCCAGCCGTTCCTCCACCATGAGCGGCCCTTGATTCGCAGTGCGGCGGCAAGGGCGTTGCTGCAGCTCACGGGGGACCAGGCCTTCGGGGAGCAGTTGCTAAGCCTGCTGGAGCATCCCCAACTCCAGGTACGCCGCGCTGCCCTGATGGATCTGGGGGCCGTGGGTTGGCGCGTTGCTCTGGATCCCATTCGGCGGACCCACGCCGAAGACAGCCTCAAACTGATTGCCCTACGGGGCCTGGTGGAACGCGGCTCCGGTGACCCCTCAACGGAAGCCCTCCTGGAGGCCATGGATGAACTCCTCTGATCCATTCGCCCCGTTGATTGCGGCCGTGGAGCAGGCTGATTCGGCCGGGGCGCTTTATCAGACAACCCGGGCATTGGCTACGGCACTGTCCACCCTGGAGCACACAGGGGAGGCTCCTCCCGAGGAGGCTCTTGCCTGTTTAGTGCGCATTTTGGGGTTCAACAACCCAGGTGCGGCCGTGGCGGCCGTGGAGGGGTTGATTGCTTGCGGCCCTGAGGCCGTCGGGCCGCTCCTGGAGGGTTTGGATGCCCAGAACTACGGCGTTCGAGCCTGGGCGGTGAGGGCCCTGGCAGGAATTGGCGATGTGCGTGGGCTGGAGTTGCTGGCGGGAGCCTTGGCGACTGACGTGGGCCCCAGTGTGCGTAGGGCGGCGGCCATCGGCCTGGGCACCCTTCAGGTGGATCGCCTGGCGCCCCAGGAGCGCCGTGCCGTTCAGCAACGGGCCTTGTTGGCCTTGGAGAGCGGCGCCCAGGATGGGGAGTGGGTGGTGCGTTACGCGGTGGCCACGGCGATGGAACGGATTACCCCTCGCCTCCAGGAGCTGGAGGAGGGGCGCCATCGCGCGGTTTCAACCCTCCATCTCCTGGCTGACGATGCCCGGGAGGAGGCCCCCGTGGTGTGTCTTCGCGCCAGGCTGGCTCTGTCCCGATTGTCTGGCCCATGACGTCCTCCTCGCCGATCAAGGTGCTGTTTGTGTGCCTTGGAAACATCTGTCGCTCGCCGGCGGCCGAGGGCTGTTTCCTGCATCTCATTGCCAGAGCGAAGCTGGACGAAGCGTTTGTGGTGGATTCCGCGGGCACTGGTCACTGGCATGTGGGCAAGCCTGCCGACCGTCGCATGGTGGAGGCCGCTTCCCGTCGGGGCATCCTGTTGCCGAGTCGGGCCCGCCAGATCGCCTGCTCCGACCTTGCCGCCTTTGATCACATCCTCACCATGGATGATGACAATCTCGCCGCGGTGCGACGGCTTGCGGGTTCCCATCCCACCCGGGCCACCATTGAGCCCATCACCCGCTACTGCCGCCGCCATGGGCTCAAAGAGGTGCCCGATCCCTACTACGGAGGCGCTGATGGATTTGAGCAGGTGCTGGATCTGCTAGAGGATGCCTGCGAAGGGTTGCTGGCTGAGCTGAGGCCAACAGGTGATGATTCAAGCCTGGGCGGGGGTGGGTTTTCAGACATCAGAGCCTGATCCGGGCCAGGCTTCCTCAGGCACCTTGGACCGGAAGGCATCCACCATGGCCTGGATCACGGCCTCGATTTCCATCCCATCGCTGACCAGCAACAGGGCATCTGGAGCCTGGCGCAGAGGGGCTTCTTGGCGGGTGGAATCCTGTTTGTCCCGTTCGGCAATCTGACGCTCGAGCTCCTTCAGCTCGGGCGCTTCAAATCCCTGTTGCTGCAGATCCTTGGCCCGCCTGCGCGCCCGTTCGGCAACGCTGGCGGTGAGAAAAATCTTGCACTCTGCATCGGGAAACACGGCGGTGCCCGTATCTCGCCCCTCTGCCACCAGCCCCCCCTGCTTCCCCAGGCGTTGCTGGAGGGTGGTCAGGCTCTGCCGGACACAGGGATGGGCCGCCACGGTGGACACCACAGCCGTCACCTCCGGGCTGCGGATGTCCTTGCTCACATCGTGGCCATTGACCTTGATTTGCACCTGCCCCTCCTCCGATGGGCTGAGATCCAGCACCAAACCGACCAACAGGGGCGCCACAGCCCGTGGATCGGCCGGATCCACTCCCTGCTGCAGAACCCACCAGGTGAGAGCCCGGTACATGGCTCCCGTATCCAGGAAGGTGAGGCCCAGGCGCTCGGCCAGGGCTCGGGTGACGGTGCTTTTGCCAGCGCCGGCGGGACCATCGATAGCAACAATCGGGGCTCGGGGCATCAGGAAGCGGTGATCGATCAGCCGGGCAGGGCCGCAGCGCACGGCCGCAGCGAGGAGTGCCAGGCCCCCGTGGCCCTGGTGGATGCCCAGTGTATGGGCATCCACCAGGGCCACGTACTCGGGGGGCAGGTTGAGGCGTTGAAGCTCCGCTTCGAGCGTCTTGAGGATTGTGGAAGGAGTGTTCCGTTGGTGCGCCAGGGCCGCTGCTTTCGCTAGGGCAGCAAAAAGGCCGGATGCCCGAGCTAGCTCTTCTGGATTGAGGTAGCTGTTTCTGGAGCTAAGGGCCAAGCCATCCTGTTGGCGCACCGTGGCCATGCCCTCGATCGCAACGGGCAAGCCGAGGTCGGCCACCACCTGACGCAGGATGACCAGCTGTTGCCAGTCTTTTTCTCCGAGAAAGAGCCGCTCAGGCTGAACCATCCCCAGCAGGCGAGTTACCACTGTGGCCACCCCCTCAAAGTGCCCGGGACGTTGGGTCGCGCAGAGAGATGTCAGCAGAAATGCTGGGGGGACGACGTGGGTGATCCCGGCTTCCCCCCTGGGAAACATCTCCTCTGCAGATGGAGTAAATACGGCATGGGCTCCGGCGTCCCTTACCAGGCCGGTGTCCTCCTCAAGTCTGCGGGGGTAGTGGTGGAAATCCTCCCCCGCTCCGAATTGCAGGGGGTTCACAAAGATGCTCACCAACACCTTGGGCTGGCCCCACCACCTGGGCATGGCCGCCCGCTGGATCAACTGGACGTGCCCGTTATGAAGCGCCCCCATGGTGGGCACGAAGTGAAGCCCCCGCTGGGGCAGGGATCCGCGCCAGCGGGCGAGCTCGCTCTGGGAACGAAGAATGAGCAAGGGGAAAGGGGTCGCCAATAAAAAATCCTCCCAGCCCATGGGCCGGGAGGATGGAGGATACAAGCGCGATGGTCAGTCGATCACTTCGAGCCTTACGTCGGCAACACCGCTGGCGGTGACTCCGAGGGCCTGGGCCGCACCGTGGGCCAGATCGATCACCCGACCGCCAGTGAAGGGGCCGCGGTCGTTGATGCGAACCACGGCAGTGCGTCCGTTGTAGAGATTGGTGACCCGAACTCGGGTGCCGAAGGGCAGGTAGCGGTGGGCTGCTGTGAGGGTGCCCGGCCGAAACACTTCACCACTGGCTGTGCGGTTTCCATAGAACCCTGGGCCATACCAGCTGGCTTGACCGACCTGAACACTCCGGGCTGAGGCGAGAAGCTGACCTGGAGCCAGAGGGGCAGGAGGGTTCAACTTGATGAAGTTCTTATCCCAGGTTGAGGGGGACTCCACTTCACGAATCACGAAGGTGCCGGAAGTGGGGGCGGAGATAGAGGCGGCTTGAGCCGGGGCCAGAGATGGTGCAGAAATGAGGAGAGCTGCAGAGCCGAGAAGATGGAGTGCACGCATGACATTCGGAACAGGCCGGGAATACAAGTCCTGAGGGATCAGGAATGTCTGGGCATTTCACACATCACACTCAGTGAGTGACTGTGATCCAGAAAATGCCTTCCGACGAAGTTCCTCGCTGGGGGTTAACGACGGGCCAAAGGTACCGGCTTTGCGCAGGTGATAACAGCGCCTGAACCCTCTCTAGGAAAGATCAGAATTTGTCATCTTTAACCTTTCCTCCAGTTTTGGCGGGGCTGAAGCCTCCCCTCCTGACTCTCCCAATGATAAAAAGATCTAATTAAAAAGATAAGCCCTGCTGATGCTTGTGTGTGCCAATTTGGGTTTGGCTTCTTATTGGCCCGGCCTCTTTGTCCCGGCTCTGTGCCATTGGAGGATCAAAGCAGCTGGATTGCACCATGGACTATCGGAGTGCTGGGGTGGATGTGCAGGCCGGCCGGGCCTTTGTCGAACGGATCCGTAGCAGTGTGCAGGGCACTCACAGGCCTGAAGTGCTGGGTGGGGTGGGGGGATTTGCGGGGCTTTGCCGGCTTCCCGGTGGCCTGGAGCATCCTTTGCTGGTGGCCGGCACCGATGGGGTTGGCACCAAGCTGGAGCTTGCGCAACGGCTGAATCGCCACGACGGCATTGGCCTCGACCTGGTGGCGATGTGCGTGAACGATGTGATCACCTCTGGTGCTGAGCCCCTCTTCTTTCTGGACTACATCGCCACCGGTCGTCTCACTCCGGATACCTTAGCGGAGGTGGTGGAGGGCATCGCCCATGGATGCCGTTTGAGTGGCTGCGCCCTGCTGGGCGGGGAAACGGCCGAAATGCCCGGGTTCTACCACCCAGGCCAGTACGACCTTGCCGGATTCTGTGTGGGGGTGGTGGAAGAAAGCCGATTGATTGATGGGCGCGCCGTGAAGGTGGGTGATCGGGTGGTGGGTGTGGCCAGCAGTGGGGTGCACAGCAATGGCTTCAGCCTGGTGCGCCGCATCCTGGAGGACCGGCAGGTGACAGAGGAGACCAGGCTCGGAGCGGATGGCCCCCTTCTTCTGAAGGAGCTGCTCACCCCCACAACGCTCTATGGCGATCTGGTGAAGGCCCTCATGGCTTCCAATCTCGCCCCCCATGGCATGGCCCACATCACCGGGGGGGGATTGCCGGAAAACCTTCCCCGCTGTTTGCCCGACGGCGTCAACGCCGCTCTAGACCCTGGGAGTTGGGAAAGACCGGCCCTGTTCCGTTGGCTCCAGGAGGAAGGGGATGTGCTGGAAGCCGATCTTTGGCACACCTTTAATCTGGGAGTGGGATTCTGCCTTGTGGTGACCCCCCAGGCTGTGGATGCGGTGTTGCAGGTGTGCAAGAGTTGTGGCCACCGGGCCTGGGAGATCGGGCAGATCCAGGAGGGCACCAAGGGTGAGCGGGCCCGCCTAATGAAGGGTTTCATTTCTGCCTAAGGTGAGGACGCGATCTGGCGATCGCTGTTTTGGTCAATGCATCGGCTCATACCCTCATGTTGAATGCGTCCACCCGTATTACCCGCCGTCGTAGTTCCGCCGGCCCCACCCCGCCCCTACGTCCCGAGCAGCCCCGACCCAAACCCCGAGATCCCTCAGGTCGTCAGAGCGGGCAAACGGGGCAGCGGCCCACCTTCCTCACCCTTCGCGATCACGGCAAGGTGTATGTAGGCGACCTTCCCCGCCTTTCAGATGGCCAGCTCACCCAGATCTTCAAGGAAGCTCAAAGCGTTCTGGACAGCCTGAACCGCCGACTGGGCGAACTGGATGCCCAGGTTTTTCTCAATCAGTCTGACCAGGACACCCGCATCCGGGCTACCACCAAGCGGGATGTGACCGAACGGTTTCTCCACGCCATCGTTCAGGAGCACGACCTCCGGCGCAGCAACCCAGCCCTGCGTGCTGCCGCTGGGGAATCCTTGGCACGGGCTTTTCTTCAGTTGGCGCGCCATCGGCTCCCAGGATCCACGTTTGACTCCCTGTTGCAGGAAGCTCTTGCGGCCTGTGATCCCGCGGAACGGGCTTTGGAGGGCACGGGCGATGAGGCCGAAATGGTTCGAGGGTTGCAGGGAGATTCCAGTGAAACAGAGGGTTCTGAGGTGGAGACCGCCCTCCCTGTGGTGATCTCAGCCGACCTCTGAAGGGTTCAGGTGCTTTGAAAGGGATTGGCTGGCATGCGCACGCTGTTGGCGAAAGCCAGCCGATCCAGCTCCTGGGCTTCCTCCTCAGAGAGCATCCAACCCAGCGCTCCTGCGGTCTGCTCAGCATGGTCGGGGCGCCTGAGGCCCGGGATGGGCATGGCTCCGTGGCTTCGGCACCAGTTCAGGGCGACAGCCGCAGCTGAAGTGGCCCTGGCGGCAGCCACGTTAAGGAGCCCTTCCTGCAGGGCAGCAGCTCCCCGGTCCAGACGGTTGAAGAGGAGTTTGCGCAGGCCGGTAGGCACGTCTCGGGGCTTGCCTTCGCTCGGGGCCAGCCAGCCCAGGGCCAGAGGGCTGTAAGCGATGAGCTCCACCTCCAGCTCGCGGCACACTTCCCCCACCCCCCCTGGAGCGGCGGCCTCGGGCGCCAACAAGGAGAACTGAACCTGCAGGCTGGAGAGGCGCACACCGCGCTTCGCCAGCAGGCCATGAACCTGGCGCAGGCGCCTGGGGCCGAAGTTGGAGACACCTAGTTCCGCTACGTCCCCTGCCAGCAGACGATCGGCCAGCCCTTCGAGGAGTGGCCTTTCTTGCCAGGGGGCATAGCGGGCCGTACTCCAGTGCAGCTGCACCCGATCCAGCTTCCCTTGCAGCCTTTCCCTTGAGGCGGTCAGCGCCCGGTCAAATCCGCGTCGCCCCAGGCGCCAGGGAAAGGGGGCCAGCTTGGTGGCCACCGTGAGCATTTCCCGTGTAGGGGCTGGTAGATCGGCACACCAGGTTCCCAAGAGAGCCTCGCTTCGCCCGCTGAAGCGCCCGGTTCCGTAGGAATCCGCCGTATCAAAGAAGGTGAGTCCCAGGGCAACGGCGCGCTGGAAGGCGGCCTCGATTTGGCTGTCCTGCTGAGGGTTGTACCCCCAAAGAAACTGATTGCCCCAGGCCCAGGTACCCACGCCAATGGAGGGAAGATCCACGAAGGGGGACATCGGCACCCAGGAGCTGGAAGAGCCATGATGCATGTCCGTTCCGTCCTCGGTATTGGTCTTTCCCGTGGAGGCCCCCCCAGCTGCAGCTTTACCCAAGCCCTCAGGAGAGGGATCCGCAGAGATGTTGTCGCCACCTCCCGTGCAGGATCCGGTGTTGTGTTCCCACTGCGGACGCACGGCCAGCAATGGGATCAGCTGCCAGGGAATCTGCGTGGCTGACTCAGGCTATTGAGGGCCTTAGGCCAAAGACGATGGAGACCATTGTTGCGGGATATGCACTTTCGTGGCCTTTCCCCGGCAAAGGCAACGGAGCTTTAGATTTGCTTTAGGATCTGTTCCGAACCAGGCGAGGCGTCGTGACCCATCCCAGCTCCCTGCTGATTGCCATGGCCCTCTTCGGGCTGATGGTTGTGGAAATCGCCACCCGTCTCCATGCCAGTGCCTGAGCCTGGAACCGAACGCGCAAGGACTTCGCCGATGACGGATTTCCCCATTCACCGCGGCCGGCGCCGTCCTACAACAGAAATGTGCTGCTTGCAGGCCTGGTGAAGGTCATCCACCACAACAACGAGCACCTGCTTTGCCTCTCCTCAGAGGAGGCAGCCCTGTTGCTGGATCTCTGTCACGCAGGCGTGATCTCCGACCACCTCTCTCCAGCGAGGAGCAGACGGAAGCGCCTGGAGCGTCTGGTGGGCGATCTCCAGGGAGCCCTGCATACCGCCGCTCAGGCGTTCTGGCTTCGTCAACTCAGCGGTAAGAAACCTGGATCGGGCAGATAAGGCCTCACCGCCTCTCTTGAACGTTCTCCTGAAGGTGAACGGTCTTCTGAAGGCGGCACCCAGATTCGAACTGGGGATAAAGGATTTGCAATCCTCTGCCTTACCACTTGGCCATGCCGCCGCACGGGAGCAAACTCCCTCAATGGATCGTATCAGCCATGGCCTGCCCTCCCGACTGCTGGTGCTCAGCAACGGCCATGGGGAGGATCTCATCGGTCTGCGAGTGATCGAGGCCTTGGCCCGCCTCCAACCGGAGATCTCCATTGCTGTGCTTGCCCTGGTGGGAGAGGGGGCCACCTTCGCCGGCGCCCCACCGGGACTCCAGCTGGAGCAGCTCGGACCCTCCCGCCGCCTGCCCAGTGGGGGGTTCAGCAACCAGAGCCTGGGCGGGTTGGTGCGGGATCTGGCCGCCGGGTTGCCCTGCACCACCTGGCAGCAGCTGCAGGTGGTGCGGGGCTGGGCAGCCCGTGGCCAGCCGATCTTGGCCGTGGGCGATCTCCTTCCCCTGGCCATGGCCTGGCTCGGGGGAGGCCCCTATGGCTTCCTGGGCACCCCCAAAAGCGACTACACCTGGCGCAGCTCTCCTCCTCCAGGCTGGGGAGAATCCCCCCTGGCCGATGCCTATCACCGCCTGAAAGGTAGTGAGTGGGATCCCTGGGAATGGGCCCTGATGGCCCATCGCCGTTGCCAATTGGTGGCGGTGCGCGATGGAATCACGGCTAGGGGACTGCGGGCTCACAACATCCGGGCCGAAGCCCCCGGCAACCCGATGATGGATGGCATCGCGGCGACGCCGCTCCCCACCTGCCTGCAGACCGGTCGCAGGGTGATGCTTCTTCCCGGGAGCCGCCTCCCCGAGGCACTGGGCAACCTCCAACGGCTTCTGGCCTCGCTGCCAGATCCTGCCACCTGCGCAGGGCTGGGAGGCCTCACGGTGCTGGTGCCCATCGGCCGCGACTTGAATGTTTCTCCTGCTTTGGCCTCCCTTCTCCTGGCCCAAGCGTTCCAGCCCATGCCCCCTCCACTCCATATCGGGGCCGAGGCTGCCTGGAGCCGGGGAACGCTCCAGCTCTGGCTGGGGCCGAGATGCTTTTCGGCTTGGGCTCCTTGGGCCGAGGTGGGGTTGGCTACGGCCGGTACGGCCACTGAGCAGCTGGTGGGGTTGGGCGTGCCGGCCCTTTCCCTCCCCGGAGCAGGCCCCCAGTTCACTGTGAGCTTTGCCCGCCGTCAGAGCCGCCTGCTCGGTGGGGCCGTGCAACCTTGCCGAACGCCGGAGCAGCTGGGATCCTGGCTATTGGCCCTTCTTCAGGACAGCAGGGCCAGGGAAGGGCTCGGCCAGAAGGGGCGGCAGCGAATGGGGTCAGCCGGTGGGAGTGAGGCCCTGGCCCGCCTGGTGGCCGAGCGGTTATTGGAAGCGTGATCCCCGCCGCGGGATGATGCTTTTTTGTTGCCACCCTCACCGATGCCTGCCATTCCTGATCGGGATTACAACGCCGCCTGCGGGCGTTTGGCCGGGTGCTTGGGTGTAAGCATTGCCGCGGCCCGGCGCCGGGTCGACATCCGGGCGGCCCAGGAGGGCCTCAGCGAGACAGCCGCTCGCATCGCCTTGGCCGAACGGATGCTGGCGGAAGCTCAGGCATCAGGCATCGATCACCAGGGTCTGCTCGATGCCCAGCTCGGCGCACTGAGCAGCGAGGAAAATTTCATGACCGAGGACTAAGAGCCGGCCCTGACGCCCTGCCGGCTCAATGTTCGAAGACGGAGCCAAAGCGCTGGCGATCCAGGGTGGCAAAGACAGGAATGCAGGCAAAGCACTGCTGGGCCAGGGCCCAGCGCTCCTCTCGACGCAGCATGCTCTCCAGCCGAGTGCGGGCTGGCAGCAACCAGCGCACGTCGCCAGCCGCATAGGTGAGCTGGGCCTCGCTGAGCTCCTCCACCCGACCCCAGTCGGAGCTCTGGGCCTGCTTGTCGAGCTCCACCCCCACCAACTCATTCACCACCTCCTTCAGCCCGTGTCGTGGGGCGTAGGTGCGCGCCAGCCTGCTGGCGATCTTAGTGCAAAAGATGGGATGCACAGCAATCCCTAGGTTCTCCCCCAATGCGGCCACATCGAAGCGGGCGAAGTGAAACACTTTTTCCACCGCAGGATTTTCAAACAGGCTTTTGAGCCTCGGCGCCTCTTGCTGGCCCCGGGTCAGGCGGATGCAGCACACCCGATCCTCCCCGTCGCAGATCTGAACGAGACACAGCCGATCGCGGCCGTGCATCAGCCCCATGGCTTCCGTATCCACGGCCAGGGCAGGCGCCTGGGCGTAGAGCGCCAGCCACTCCTCGTCCAGATCCCCATCAAATACTGCGAAACGGCTGGGGGGTGGGTTGCTGTTACCGCCCCCATTGGGCTGGCCTTGTGCAGGAATCCCCGTCATTCATCCGCTGTCATCGGCTTGTCCATGCTGCGCCATGGCGGGTTGGAGGTGGGGCCCTTGCCAAGCCGGCCGTCAGGGCCCCCAGCCCTGAGCCATTCAGGAGAGAATTTAAGTCTGGTCTGTGGCGCTTCGATGGCCCCTATTGGTTCCACTCTCCTGCTGACCGTGCTCATGGCCATCGGCCTGATGTTCTTCCTTCGGGCGGCCAGCAAAGACCGCACCACCGTGGTGGAAGTCCAGTCTCCCCGTCCCGCCCTGGAAGTGCTGGATGGGATGGTGGCCTGGCTGGGGAGCAGGGGCTGGAAGCCTTCCTCCAAGGATCCCCTGCGGCAGGTGCTCCGCTTTTCGGGCCAGGTGCAGGCGAGTTTGCCCCTGGCCGTGCTCCTTTCCCTTCTGGGCAGCTTGGGAGGGGGCAGTCTCGCCTTGGTGCTCCATCAGCTGCTCCCAGAGGTGGGCTGGTGGGTGTTCGCCCTTGCCCTGCTTGGGCCCCTTGCCGGCTGGATCTACTGGCGTCGGGCCGCTCGCCCCGAAAGCCTTGAACTGCGGCTGATCGAGGGAGCTCCCGATGGGGGCAGCACCTTGCGGCTGCGGGCCCACCGCGATGAATTGATCGCCATGGAGAAAGATTTGGGCCCCTCCCTTGGCTTGGCCAGTGATGGTCGCCTGCTGCGTTCCCCCATTTAAGACCGATGCGCCTCTCTGCTCTTTTATCGGCCACCACCCTGGCCACCCTCACCGCCTTTGGGCAGGCCCCACTGGAGGCCCAGATGGCGGCTCCGCAGGAGGCCAGCCTTCTGGCCCGGAGCCCAGGTTCCACCGATCCCCTGACTGGGGTGCGCAGCGCCATGCGCAAGGACTGGATCGGCCTGAGAACCGTTTCGCCCAACACCCCCATCCTGGTGATGGCTGGCCATGCCGATTCCCAGGGGATCTCCGGATCGGGTACGAGCGGCGAGGCCGTTGGGCTGCTAGGTGCGGCCCCCATGATGCAGGGCATCACGGATGAACACTATTGGAATCTGGTGTTGGCCCATGCGGTGGCCACCCTGGGCCGTGCCAGAGGCCTGCGCATCGATTTCTATAAGCCTCCTGTACGCACCATCCATGACGGTGATCACCCAGGCACCAACTGGAGTGTGGGCCGGCAGCATGCCCTGGCGGATGGTTATGCCTTCGAAATCCACTTCGATGCCTATGGACCTGCTGGCGTGGGCTCGGGCCTGATCCCCCCCTTGCATCGACCCTTCAGCCGCATCGATGAAAGCTTGGCCCAAGAGTTTGGGGCCTATCCCATGAACTTCCGCGATCGCCTTGGTGGCCCCAAGCGAGGGGTGGCCATTTTGGAACTGGGCAAGCTGGAGGGACGGCTGGAAGCCTCCCTGCGGGATCCCCGCACCCGCCAGCAGACCGTGAACCTGCTGGCGGAGCGGGTGGTCACGGCCCTCGAGATCGGCTTGGGCCGGGTGCCCGCACCTCAGGGCGTGGGCCGAATCAGCTCACAGCCTGCAACGGTGCGCAGCGGCTCTCCAGCGACGGGTCGTCCAACCAGCTCTGGGGCCGAGTGAACACTTCCGTGAGCAGGGCCTCCCGGCTTCCTGGCTCGGGAACATAGGCGTATTCCCAGCGCACCAGAGGCGGCAAGGACATCAAGATTGATTCCGTGCGGCCATTGGTTTGCAGGCCGAAGATGGTTCCACGATCGAAAACCAGGTTGAACTCCACATAACGGCCACGCCGATAGAGCTGGAACTGGCGCTCCCTCTCGCCCCAGGGGAGCGATTGGCGACGCTCCACGATGGGGCCGTAGCTTGGCAGGAAGGCGCCTCCACAAGACTGGGCGAGGCGAAACAGCTTCTCCCAGTCTTGTTGGATCGCACCAATGGCCCGGGACGCCTGGGCTGCGGGACCATCGGAATCGGTTCCTTTGTAGAGCACCCCGTTCCCATCCTGGTAGTCGTAGAAGATGCCTCCAACCCCTCGGGTCTCACCCCGGTGCTTGAGGTAGAAGTATTCATCGCACCAGGGCTTGAACACGGTGTGATACGCAGGATCGATGGCGTCGCAGGCCTCTTTCAGGGTCCGATGGAAGTGCCTGGCATCCTCCAGAAAGGGGTAGTAAGGGGTGAGGTCTGCCCCCCCGCCAAACCACCAAACCGGCCCTGCCTCGAAATAGCGGTAGTTGAGATGCACGGTGGGGATCCAGGGGCTGCGGGGGTGCAACACCATGGAGGTCCCGATGGCAAACCAGGGATGGCCCTTGGCCTCGGGGCGCTGGTTGAGGATGGAGGGTGGCAGCTCCTCTCCCTGCACCTCCGAGAAGTTCACGCCGCCCTGTTCAAACACCCGGCCTGCCTTCATGACCCGGGAGCGGCCCCCTCCCCCCTCCGGCCGCTCCCAGCTCTCCTCCTGGAAGCGCCCCTCCCCATCCACGGCCTCCAGCCCTGCACAGATGGAATCCTGAAGACCCATCAGCAGATCCCTGGCCCGGCTCCTTGACGCAGCAGGGGGCGTCGCTTGGGGGGAGGCGATGGACATGGAAGACGGTTGCTACTGCTCCTTTCACCTTCCCAGTCCGATGGGGTCATCCACAACCCATCGAGAGGCTCTGTCACCCCAGATGCTGCCTAGGATCCCGACCGACCGACGGGGAAGATGGATTCGCCCATGTCCACATCCAGCACCGATCTGGGCTCCGATCCCAGCCTCACTGTGCTTGAGCATCAGGCGATGGATGCCCTCAGATCCATCAGGGATGCGGGGACCGACCGCCCCTTGCTGGAGCTGGGTTGGATTTCCGGCGTCAGGGTGCAGGGCTCCCGAGCCATCTTCCGCCTGGCCCTGCCCAATTTCGCCGGTGGCCAGCGGGACCGCATCGCGGCGGAGGCCCGGGGAACCCTGTTGAAGCTGGAGGGGATCGAGGACGTGCAAATTGAGCTGACTCCTCCCCCGTCCTCAGGTCCCATTGGCGGCGCAGGCCATGGTTCTTCCCATGGGCCCGGAACGGGGCTGCCCTCTCGCCAGGCCATTCCCGGCGTTCGCCAGGTCATCGCCGTGAGCAGCGGGAAGGGGGGTGTAGGGAAGAGCACGGTGGCGGTGAACCTGGCTTGTGCCCTGGCCCTGAGGGGTCTGCGAGTGGGGTTGCTCGACGCCGATATTTACGGTCCGAATGCCCCCACCATGCTCGGCGTGGCCGGCCAGATGCCCGAGGTGCGTGGGCAGGGCGCCGAGCAGGTGCTGCAGCCGATTTCCACCTGTGGCCTGGCGATGGTGTCGATGGGGTTGTTGATTGAAGACAACCAGCCTGTGATCTGGCGGGGTCCCATGCTGAATGGCATCATCCGACAGTTCCTCTATCAGGTGGATTGGGGAGAGCGAGATGTCCTTGTGGTCGATCTTCCCCCCGGTACCGGTGATGCCCAGCTGAGCTTGGCCCAGGCCGTTCCTATGGCTGGCGTTGTCGTGGTGACCACCCCCCAGCAGGTGTCGCTTCAGGATGCGCGGCGGGGCCTAGCGATGTTTGTGCAGATGGACATTCCGGTGCTCGGTGTGGTGGAAAACATGAGCTGGTTCCTTCCTCCCGACCAACCCGAGTGCCGCTACGCCCTCTTCGGCAGCGGCGGCGGCGCCATGCTGGCCGACGAGGCGGCCGTTCCTCTCCTGGCCCAGCTCCCACTGGAGATGCCGGTGCGGGAAGGGGGAGATGAGGGGCGTCCGATCGTTCTGGCCCAGGGTGAATCGGCCACGGCTCAGGCGTTCCTGGGCCTGGCAGAGCAGCTCTGCCAACGACTCTCCCTGAACAGAGCGGCGGTATAAGCCGATGGTGGCCCTTGCCGAGCAGCGCCGTATGGCCCGAACTTCCTCCCGTTCGGGTTGGTTGAGGGCCGACTCCATCGACTGGGTGCTCTGGGGGGTGCCCCTCATCCTCTGTTTCCTAGCAGGAATCCTGATCGCCAGCACGCAGCGCCAAGCGGATTACGCCGATTGGTATCAGCATTGGATCACGGCGGCCGTAGGCATGGTGCTGGCCCTGCTAGCTGCCCGGCTCCCCATGGACAGGCTCCATGTGGCGCACTGGCCGATTTACATCCTCACGAATCTGAGCTTGGTGGCCGTGAGATTTGTGGGCACCTCCGCTCTCGGTGCCCAGCGCTGGATCAACATCGCCGGCTTCCATGTGCAGCCCTCTGAATTCGCCAAGGTGGCCGCCATCCTTCTGCTGGCGGGTCTGCTGGCTCGGTTTCCTGTGGACCGACCCGTGGATCTGATCCGGCCCATCGCCCTGATCAGCGTGCCCTGGGCTTTGGTGTTCCTGCAACCCGATCTGGGCACCTCCCTGGTCTACGGAGCCATCCTGTTGGTGATGCTCTTCTGGGCCGGGATGTCTGGTAGTTGGCTGATTCTGCTCCTCTCCCCCCTTGTGACGGCGATCATCTCGGGAGTGGTCCCCTGGGGGTTGGCGATCTGGATTCCCCTCATGGCTCTGCTGGCCTGGCGTTCCCTCCCCTGGAGGCGCATTGGGCTGGCGGTGGTGACGGCTGTTCAGGTGTTCTTTGCCGCTATCACCCCCCAACTTTGGAATCACGGCTTGAAGGATTATCAGCGCGAGCGCCTGGTGCTGTTTCTCGATCCCGCCAAGGATGCGCTAGGTGGGGGATACCACCTTCTCCAAAGCAAGGTGGGCATTGGCTCCGGAGGCCTCCTGGGAACGGGCCTGATGCATGGCCAGCTCACCAAGCTCCGCTTCATCCCGGAACAGCACACCGATTTCATCTTCAGTGCCTTAGGCGAGGAGATGGGATTCATCGGCTCCACCCTTGTGGTGATGGCCTATCTGTTGCTCTGCTGGCGCCTCCTGCAGATCGCCCTTCATGCACGCACCGATGTGGAATCCCTCCTTGTAATTGGGGTGGGGGCCATGCTGATGTTTCAGGTGGTGGTGAACATCTGCATGACCATCGGGCTGGGTCCGGTCACAGGGATCCCCTTGCCATGGCTGAGCTACGGGCGCTCTGCGATGCTGGTCAACTTCCTCTGCCGCGGCTTCTGTGCGGCCGTGAGTCGCCGTAGTCGACCGCGTCAGCGCTGGCGGTGAACTTCGTCACCCTGAGCCAACAGCTCAGCAGCGGAGCCCCCCCTGGTCGCTGCGATGAGGATTCGGTGCGCCGTCTCTGGTGGGCCTCCCTGGCCACCCTTCAGGAGGATTTGCTGCTCAAGGAGTCCGCACCCATTAAGGGGGTTTGGCTGGCTGCTCCCCTTCCCGCCCTCTACGAACCTGCCCTACTGGAGCATCTGGTGGGTTGGGTTTGGATTCCAGAAGGATTGCCGGAAGGGATCTCCCAGCCCCTGCTCCCTGGGGCGGGCGGGAAACGGCCATGGCCAGGCTCCACAAGCCTGGTGCCTGCCGGCCGATTTCAACGGGTTCCCTTGCGAAAGGAGGATGGGAACGACCCCCTGTTGGTGCTGATCACCCCTCGTCTGCAGGTGGTGATGGCTCTCGAAGGCCCCCCCCAGGCCCGCCGGCTGGTGGTGCGCTTCGAGGCTGAAGTGATCACCCTGGCGCTTCAGGGACTGGATCAGCGGCTGAGCCAGGACGATCCGATAGCAGCTCTCAATCTGCGACAGCTGCTCAAGGCTCTCGGCCCCCTCCACAACGATCCCGCCTTGGGATTGCGGTTCTGGCCGCTCCTCGCAGAACGCCTGGCGGCCATGGCTCCGAGTGTGACCCTTCAGCCCGTGGAGCCCCCGGTGGCTCCCCGTTCAGTGGCCCCCTCCTCCGAGGTGGCCGCTGAACTCGCCCTCCTCGAAGCCCTCACCCATGAGGTGCGCACACCCTTGGCCACCATCCGCACCTTGATCCGCTCCCTGTTGCGCCGATCCGATCTGCCCCCTGTGGTGCGGCAGAGGCTGGAGCAGATTGATGGGGAATGCAGCGAACAGATCGACCGCTTTGGACTGATCTTTCTGGCGGCCGAGTTGCAGCGCCAGCCGGGGCGGGGCCAACCCTTGGAAGCCAGCGAACTGGCCCGCACGGATCTGAGCCAGTTGCTCCGCCATCTGGAGGGGATCTGGCAGCGGCAGCTGCACCGGCGCGACCTGAAGCTCACCCTCTCCATCGCCGAGGATCTGCCGCCCGTGCTCAGTGATCCGGTGCGGCTGGAGACGATGCTGGGGGGCCTGATGGATCGGTTCAGCCGCTCCCTCCCGGCGGGCAGCCATGTGCGTCTGCGGCTGCGGCCCGCTGGGCAGCGCCTGAAGCTTCAGTTGAGCAGCGATGCACCCCAAAGCTCCCCAGCAGCCTCTTCCCTGGAGCCACAGATCGAAGGGGCTCGGGTGGGGCCCGTGCTCAGCTGGAACCCCACCACCGGAAGCCTGAACCTCAGCAGGCAGGCCACCCAGTTGCTGTTCCACCGTCTCGGGGGACGCTTCACCGAACGGGGGGGCACCAGCCTCACGGTGTTTTTTCCCCTGGCCGAGCGGGTCGCTAGCCTGTTTGTTGACGGGGTGTGAAGAGTGCGTACGCGACCTTCATTTCGCCAAAAGCATGGTGCTAGCTTCCGCCTGAAACGGTCAGCAAAGCCATGCCAGCAACGACCCTCAATGGTCAACTTCCGAAGTACATCGGCAGCACAGGCGGCCTGCTAAATAGCGCAGAAACCGAAGAGAAATACGCCATCACCTGGTCCAGCCCCTCCGCCCAGATCTTCGAGCTGCCAACCGGTGGTGCTGCGGAGATGAATGCGGGTGAAAACATCATGTATTTCGCTCGCAAAGAGCAGTGCCTTGCCCTTGGCACCCAACTCCGCACGAAATTCAAGCCGAAGATTGACGACTACAAGGTCTATCGCATTTATGCCGGCGGAGACGTGGAGTTTCTCCATCCCAAAGATGGAGTCTTCCCGGAAAAGGTGAATGAAGGTCGTCCCATCGTGGGGCACAACCCCAGGCGGATCGGCGAGAATCCCAATCCTTCTAACCTGAAATTCACCGGCAGAGCCACCTACGACGCCTGACCACTCACGTCGTGAATGAAGGGCGGCGGGGAACCCCCGCCGTTTTTTTTGCCTTCCCCCTATGTCTTCTCTCCCTGATCGCACTGCCTATTTCGCCAAGGTGGAGCAGGGGTGCACGTTCATTCCGCTCTGGAAGTGCTGGCCTGCGGATCTGGAAACACCGCTCACCACCTGGTTGAAGGTTGGAGCGGCCGGAAGGCAGGGGGTGCTTCTGGAGTCGGTAGAAGGGGGAGAACAGCTGGGGCGCTGGAGTTTTGTCGTCAGCAATCCGCTTTGGACTCTCACCCTTCGCGGGGAGCAGGCGGTGCGCCAGTGGCGGGATGGAAGGCGGGATGAGCTGGCTGGTAATCCGTTCCAGTTGCTTCGCCAATGTCTGGCCTCGATTCAGCCGGCCCCGATCCCCCACTTGCCGCCCGTGGGACAGCTTTTTGGCTGCTGGGGATACGAGTTGATCCGTTGGATCGAACCCACGGTGCCGGTGCATCGCCCCGAGCCTGGCGATCCGCCCGATGGATGCTGGATGCTGGCGGACAGCCTCCTGGTGTTTGACCAGGTGAGGCGCCAGATCACGGCAGTGGCCTATGCAGATCTGAGCAGCGGGGCCGATCCTGATCAGGCTTGGAACCATGCTGCTGCAACGATCTCAAAGCTGGAGGCAAGGATGCATGAGCCCTTGCCTCCAGGCATCGCCCCGTTGGACTGGCATGAGGCGGGCAATGGGGACCCCAGCCTGGGGTTGAACACCTGCAGCAATTGGCGTCAGAGCGACTTCGAACAGGTGGTGGACCGGGGAAGAGAGCACATCGCTGCAGGCGATGTGTTTCAGCTGGTGCTCAGCCAGCGTTTGGAAACCCGCGTGGAACGGGATCCGTTTGATCTTTACCGCAGCCTGCGGATGGTGAATCCATCGCCTTACATGGCCTTTTTCAACTTCGGCGACTGGTTTCTCATCGGCTCCAGTCCGGAAGTGATGGTAAGGGCCGATCCCCAGCCCAACGGCAGCATCCGTGCCTCCCTGCGCCCCATTGCCGGCACCCGCCCCAGGGGAGCGGACGCTGCTGAAGATGGGGCCCTGGAGGCCGAACTGCTGGCCGATCCGAAGGAAAGGGCGGAGCATGTGATGTTGGTGGATCTGGGCCGGAATGATCTGGGCCGAGTGTGCCGGCCCGGTTCGGTGATGGTGACCGAATTGATGATGATTGAGCGCTACTCCCACGTCATGCACATCGTTAGTCAGGTGGAGGGAGAGCTGGAAGCGAATCAGGATGTTTGGGATCTGCTCATGGCGTGCTTCCCCGCGGGCACGGTGAGCGGTGCCCCGAAGATTCGTGCCATGCAGCTGATCAACGCCCTGGAGCCGGATGCGCGTGGGCCGTATTCCGGGGTGTATGGAGCTGTGGATCTCCATGGAGCCCTGAATACGGCGATCACCATCCGCTCCATGGTGGTGTTATCCCATCCCGACGGTGGATGGCGTGTTCTTGTGCAGGCCGGAGCAGGCATCGTGGCGGATTCCAAGCCCGAGATGGAATACCAGGAAACCCTGAACAAGGCCCGTGGCATGCTCAAGGCTCTGGCTTGCTTGCAGCGGCCCCATCCCCAGGATTTATGAGCGCCCCGTTGCTCACCAAAGGCTTCGAGGTGGAAATGTTCACCGGCAGGCGAGATGGCACGGTTGTCGGGTGTGCGGCCGAAGCAGCACGGGTCCTGGAGGGTTTCGTGACCGAGCCCGACAATCGCAACCTGGAGTACACCACACCTCCCGATGCCGACTACCAGCGGCAGCTTGCCTATCTTCTCGGCCCCCGGCAGCAGCTGCGGAGCTGGCTAGCCAAGCGGGATCTCACTCTCCTTCCCGGCAGCACCCTGAGCCTGGGCGACAGCTGCCGCTTTGTGCGCTCCAATCCTGATAACCCGTATCACGGGGAGATCGAGCGGCTCTACGGCACCCGGGTAGTGACAGCCAGTGTGCACATCAACCTCGGGATCCAGGCCATGGAGCCCCTGTTCGCCGGCCTGCGGCTGCTGCGCTGTGAAGGGGCATTGCTCCTGGCCCTGAGCGCCAGTTCCCCCTTCCTCGATGGCCAGGCCACCGGGGCTCAGTCGCAGCGCTGGCTCCAGTTCCCCCTCACGCCCCCCGAGGTGCCCCTGTTCACCAGCCATGCGCACTACGTGAGCTGGATGCACGACCAGCTTGCCCTGGGCAGCATGCTCAACGTTCGCCACCTCTGGACCTCGGTGCGTCCCAACGGCGAAAGCCGACCCGAGTTGTTGAATCGGATCGAACTTCGCATCTGCGATCTCATCAGTGATCCCCGGCTCCTGCTGGCGGTGACGGCCTGGGCTGAGCTTCGGCTGCTGATGCTGATGGGCAACCCCGACCGACTGGATCCCCTGGTGGCCAGTGCCCTCACCCCGGCAGAGCTGGCCAGCCTCTCGGATCAGAACGACAGGGCGGCTGCCCAGCATGGATTGAACGCCCTGTTGTGCCACTGGCGCACGGGCGAGCGACGCTTGGCCCGCGACTGGGTGGCCCAAGAGATTGAGGCCATGATCCCTCTTGCGGACAATCTGAATCTTGGTGCCACACTTGAACCACTGAAAGCTGTGCTGGCCTTGGGGAGCGAATCGATGAGCTGGCTGGATCGCCACCGGGCAGGAGAACCCATCGACCGCATCATCGCTACGGAAGCCATGGCCATGGAGGCCAGGGATTCTGCCCTTTGGGCAGGGCTTGCAACAGACCACGCTCACGCTTTGGGATGATCATGGTTGCAGCCTCCGCCACTCCCCCCATGCGGGAGCCCGCCTCCGCCCAACGCCCCGGGCCTGAAATCCCCTTGCGCACCACACGCCAGCTTGTTGAGCGTCTGGAGCTGGTGGAAGAGCTTTGGCTTACTGTGCTCCATAGCGAATGTCCCCCAGGCCAGCTGGAGAAACTGATCCGCTTGAAAGAGCTCTGTGGAAGGTTTGATCCTGAGGATGAGGCCGGTCGCAACACACCCAGCAGCGCGGGGGTGAACAGTGAGGCCATCGACAAGGTGATCAGGGACATGGACCTGGCCGATGGCATTGCTGCGGCAAGGGCTTTCTCTTTGTATTTTCAATTAATTAATATTCTTGAGCAGCATATTGAGGAGAATACTTATATTGAAAGCTTGCGTCATGCATCGGCGGGTGGCCAGTGGGACCCCTTTCTGCCTCCTTTGGCCAATCAGAGCGAGCCAGAAACCTTTCGCCAGCTCTTTGAGCGCTTGCGTGCCCTCAATGTGCCCCCCAGTGGGCTGGAGGGTCTGCTGAGGGAATTGGATATTCGCCTTGTCTTTACGGCCCATCCCACAGAGATTGTGCGCCACACCGTGCGTCATAAACAGCGGAAAGTAGCGTCTTTGATTGATGGGCTTGAGCAATCCACCAACAAAGATGATCAGGAACTCCTCCGCAAACAACTTGAGGAGGAGATTCGCCTCTGGTGGCGAACAGATGAATTGCATCAGTTCAAGCCATCCGTGCTCGATGAAGTGGAATTTGCCCTTCATTACTTCCAGCAGGTGTTATTCGAGGCCATGCCCTTGCTCCAGCAGCGCCTTCGTGCTGCATTGAAGTCGAGTTACCCCGACGTGGAGCCACCGCGAGATGCATTTTGCACCTTTGGCTCCTGGGTTGGAGCAGATCGGGATGGCAATCCTTCAGTGACTCCTGAAATCACCTGGCGAGCAGCTTGCTATCAGCGCCAACTCATGCTCGATCGTTACGTGAAATCCGTGACGGACCTTCGGGATCAGCTCAGTATCTCGATGCAGTGGAGTCAGGTCAGTCCGGCGCTTTTGGAATCGCTGGAAATGGACCGCCTTCGCTTTCCGGAGATTTATGAGGAGAGGGCAGCCCGCTATCGCCTTGAACCCTATCGTCTGAAGCTCAGCTACATGCTGGAGCGGCTTCGGCTCTCGGAGAGACGCAATCAGCTGCTTGCGCAAGCAGGCTGGGAATCCCCTCCAAGTGAACTGCCCAGCTCTACAAGCCAGGACCTTCATTACGCTTCAGAAGAAGAGTTTCGCAATGACCTTGAGCTGATTCGCAACAGCTTGCGTGTCACGGGGCTGGGCTGTGAGGGCCTGACGGCTCTGCTCTCCCAGGTGCACATTTTTGCCTTCTCCCTGGCCAGTTTGGATATTCGCCAGGAGAGCACCCGCCATAGCGATGCGATTGATGAACTCACCCGCTATCTGCAACTTCCTATTCCCTATGGGGACATGGGGGAGGAGGAGCGGGTGCAGTGGCTCCTGGCCGAACTGCAAACCCGACGCCCCCTGCTGCCAGCGGTCGCTTCATGGAGTGCCTCCACCGCGGAAACGTTTGCGGTTTTTCAGATGCTGCAGCGGCTCCAGCAGGAGTTTGGCTCGCGCATCTGTCGTACCTATGTGATCTCCATGAGTCACACGGTTTCCGATCTCCTTGAAGTGTTGTTGCTCGCCAAAGAGGCGGGTTTGGTGGATCCGGTGGAGAAGACATCCCGGTTGTTGGTGATCCCCCTTTTTGAAACGGTAGAGGATCTTCAGCGTGCTCCAGAGGTGATGGAGCGCCTTTTCCAGGAGCCTTTCTACAGAGAGTTGCTGCGATCAGATCAACCAGTGCCGTTGCAGGAAGTGATGCTGGGCTATTCTGATAGCAATAAGGATTCAGGTTTCCTCTCAAGCAACTGGGAAATCCATCGTGCTCAAATCGCTCTGCAACAATTAGCGACAGAATGTGATGTCAATCTGCGGATTTTTCACGGTCGGGGAGGATCCGTGGGCCGTGGCGGGGGACCCGCCTATCAGGCCATTCTTGCCCAGCCCAGTGGAACTCTCTGTGGGCGGATTAAGATCACAGAGCAGGGGGAAGTTTTGGCATCCAAGTATTCCTTGCCGGAACTTGCCCTCTACAACTTGGAGACCGTCACAACGGCCGTTCTTCAGAGCAGTCTGGTCAGCACGCGCATTGATGACACGCCGAGCTGGAATGCCCTGATGGTGCGCTTGGCGGCCCGATCCAGGGAGCACTACCGGGCCCTGGTGCATGACAACCCTGATCTGGTGGCCTTTTTTCAGCAGGTCACACCCATCGAGGAGATCAGCAAACTTCAGATTTCCAGTCGCCCCGCCCGACGGAAGAGTGGGGCCAAAGATCTCTCCGCCCTGAGAGCTATCCCCTGGGTGTTCGGATGGACCCAGAGCCGCTTTCTTCTACCAAGCTGGTACGGCGTGGGCACGGCCCTTCAGGAGGAGCTGCTGCAGGATTCGGATCAAATTGAGCTGTTGCAGTTGCTCTATCAGCGCTGGCCCTTCTTCCGCATGTTGATCTCCAAGGTGGAGATGACCCTCTCCAAGGTGGATCTTGAGCTCGCCCAGCACTACGTGCGCTCGCTCGGCAGGCCCGAAAACCGCGAGGCCTTCGAGCAGATCTTCGCGGTGATCGCCCGGGAGTTCGCCCTGACGCGAGACCTGGTGCTGGCGATCAGCAACCACACCCGCCTGCTGGATGCCGACCCCGCCCTGCAGCTCTCGGTCGACCTGCGCAATCGCACGATCATTCCGCTCGGCTTCCTGCAGGTGGCCCTGCTGCGCCGCCTGCGCGATCAGAACCGTCAGCCGCCGATGAGCGAAGGGCTGCGCGAAGCGAGCAACGGCGTCGACGAGCGCACCTACAGCCGCAGCGAACTGCTGCGCGGCGCCCTGCTCACGATCAACGGGATCGCGGCCGGCATGCGCAACACCGGCTGATCTGGCTCCGCCCCTGTGCTTCCTTTCCGTCCCGCCCTCACCGCCCCCCGCCTGCCTGAGGGCTACTGCCTCCATCAGGAGCCTGAGGCGGGCCGACCGCTGCAGACCCCAGGGCTCCAGCAGCTCAGTGAGGAGCTCAACCGGCTGCTGCTCGCCTGCGGCGATCAACCGCGCAGTGCCGACCGCTGGCAGGCCGCACTGCAACGCAGCGCCTGGCACCTGCGGGTGAGCGATCCGAGCGATCGCACCGTGGGGTTTCTCAGGGCCACCAGCGATCAGGCGCTCAATGCCAATCTCTGGGATCTGCTCACCGATCCGGCCGATCCCTGCCGTGATGCGGTGCTCACCGCCCTGGTGCGCACCGCCCTGGGACGGCTGCGGCGCGAGCTCTCGGGTTGCAGCATTTCGCTCTCCGCGCCGCCGGAGGCCATCGAAGCCCTGAGCCGCGTGGGGTTTGTGGTCGATCCCGGCGGCATCCGCGCCATGGGCCTGGCGCTGCGGCGCCCCTGATCCAGCGCGGCGCGCGCTCGACCCACGACCACCACCACGCATGCTGAAACCGCCCAGCAAAAGCCCCCGCTGCCGGGGGCTGATGGCTGGGTTCCCTGCACCGAACGAGCATGGAGGGACTCGAACCCCCGACCCTCAGAACCGGAATCTGATGCTCTATCCAACTGAGCTACATGCCCAACCC
>JBJTUM010000141.1:0-3765 GCA_046080725.1 Cyanobium sp.
AAAAAATATCTTGGGAGCGTGGTTCCGATCAACGACAACTTCTTCGCCGCACTAAATTCCGCTGTTTTTAGTGATGGTTCCTTTGTCTACATCCCCAAAGGTGTTGAATGTCCCATGGAACTCTCCACTTATTTCCGCATCAATTCAGGAGATACTGGACAGTTCGAACGCACCTTGATCATTGCTGAGCAGGGCTCTTCCGTGAGTTACCTCGAGGGCTGCACAGCGCCGATGTTTGACACTAACCAACTTCATGCGGCCGTCGTGGAATTGGTCACCCTGGACGATGCCTCCATCAAATACTCTACCGTCCAGAATTGGTATGCTGGCGACGCCCAAGGTGTGGGCGGAATTTACAACTTTGTCACGAAAAGGGGCCATTGCCGCGGCCAGCGCAGTCGTATCAGCTGGACCCAGGTGGAAACTGGCTCGGCTATTACCTGGAAGTATCCGAGTTGTGTGCTTCAAGGGGCGGATTCAGTGGGGGAGTTCTACTCCGTTGCCCTCACCAACAACCGGCAACAGGCCGATACGGGCACAAAGATGATTCATGTCGGTCCCGGTACCCGATCCACCATCGTGAGCAAAGGGATCAGTGCCGGGTCGTCCGCCAACACCTATCGGGGCCTGGTGCAAATCGGCCCAAAGGCCAAGGGAGCGCGCAACTTCAGCCAATGCGACTCCATGCTGATCGGTGACCAGGCGGCTGCCAACACCCATCCCTATATCCGGTCCCAGCAGCCCGATGCCGATGTGGAACATGAGGCCAGCACGTGCCGCATCTCCGAAGAACAGCTTTTTTACCTCCAAAGCCGTGGAATAGGCGTTGAAGAAGCTGTTTCCATGATGGTGAGCGGCTTCTGCAGGGATGTGTTCAACCAACTGCCCATGGAATTCGCCGCGGAAGCCGACAAGCTTCTTGCTCTCAAGCTGGAGGGTTCCGTTGGTTAACCCCCCGAAGCCTCTCCGTCCTTCCCTCCTCTACCCGAAGCCCCTCTGAGGTTGCCGTGATCCGTCCCGATGCCCCCATCCTGCTCGAGATCAAGGATCTCCATGCCCGTATTGACGAACAGCCGATCCTCCATGGCGTCAACCTCACCATTCGGGCTGGTGAGATCCACGCCTTGATGGGCCGCAATGGCAGTGGCAAGAGCACCCTCTCCAAGATTCTCGCCGGCCACCCTGCTTACACCGTGACGGCTGGCAGCGTGCGCTTTGAAGGGAAAGACTTGCTGAGCCTCTCCCCTGAAGAGCGGGCTCGCAAAGGGCTGTTTTTGGGCTTCCAATATCCCGTTGAAATTCCTGGGGTGAGCAACCTGGAATTCCTGCGTGTCGCCACCAACGCCCGTCGGCAGGAGCAAGGGGAGGAGGAGCTGGACACCTTCAGCTTCGAGGATCTCGTGCGGGACCGGCTCAGGGTGGTGCAAATGGATCCGGCCTTTCTGGATCGCAGCGTGAATGAAGGGTTTTCGGGAGGAGAGAAGAAGCGCAACGAGATCCTGCAGATGGCCCTGCTCACCCCCCAGGTAGCCATCCTGGACGAGACCGATTCCGGCCTCGACATCGATGCCCTGCGGATTGTGGCCGGTGGCGTGTCCCAGCTTGCGGGGCCTAACAACGCCACCCTGCTGATCACCCACTACCAGCGGCTGTTGGAGGCCATCACGCCGGATTTTGTCCATGTGATGGCCGCTGGGCGCATCCTGCGCACAGGTGGTAAGGAGCTGGCCCTTGAGCTGGAGAGCCGTGGCTACGACTGGGTGGATCAGGAACTGGCCCCGCTGCCTTCAGCAACGCCGGTCGAAATGAGCTGATGCCTATCCTCTCGCCCCTCACCAACCAGGTCACAGCGCTTCCGGGAACCTCCTGGATGAAAGACCTGCTGGAGGCCTTTGCCTCCACCTCACCAGGCCAGGCGTCCCTTGGCCGCAAGGGTCTGCCGGGCCGTCGGGAGGAAGCCTGGCGGTTCACCGACCTTTCCCTGCTGAGCGCAATCCCGCCGCGGCCCCTGGATCCGGCACCGGCCCACCAGTCCAACCTTCCAGCGCCTGCGCCCCACACGTGGCGCCTGCCCCTGGAGGCCGGGCCCGAAGGTGAACCCAAGGATTGGCCCACGGGCATCGAGCCCCTTAGCGGGCCTGATCTCTCTTCCCAACTCGGACGGGTGGTGGCGCAAACGGGCATGGAGCGCCATTGGATCAACCAGCTGAATCAGGGTCTGACCCCCAGGTTGATCGCCCTGCGGGTCCACCCTGGGGTGAGCACCTGCCTAGAAGTGGTGAGCGACGCCGCCCAGCGTGCAGGGGTCCAACCCCATCAGCTCCTGCTGGTTTTGGAGGAGGACGCCTCTTTAGAGCTGCTCCAGGTGCACCGCGCCAGTGGCCCCAGCCTCACCAGCATCGGAGTCGCGATTCATCTGCAGAAGGGAGCCTGCCTCCACCACGCTCTTGTAGCCCAGGGCGGCACCCACAGTGCCCTTTTGGCTGACACGGCTGTGAGCCAGGCCCCTGGCAGCCACTACAGCCAAACGAGTGTGAGTTGGGGCTGGGGCCTGGCCCGGCAGGAACCAGTGATTCACCAGAGCGCTGGGGAAGCCACCACCCAATTGAGGGGATTGCACTGGGTTCGTGAGGATCAGATCGCTGATACCCATAGCCGAGTGTGCTTTGCAGGCCCGGAAGGCAAGCTCGATCAGGTCCACAAGGTGGTGGCCGAGGAAGCCGGCCGCAGCGTGTTCAATGGCTGCATTCAGGTGCCTCGCCTGGGTCAGCGCACCGATGCCTCACAGCTCAGCCGCAGCCTGCTGCTCTCCGATCGAGCGAGGATCGACACCAAACCGGAACTGGAGATCGTGGCCGACGATGTGCGCTGCACCCATGGGGCCACCATCAGCCGGCTTCAGGAGGACGAACTGTTTTATCTGCAAAGCCGGGGCATCGCTGCCCCCCAGGCTTCCCGCCTACTCCTTCGGAGCTTCTGCCAGGAGGTTCTGGCAAATCTGCCTGCAGCAGCTGTTGTATGGGATCCGTTGGCTTCCCTGCTTGAGGAGGCACCCTGACCATGACCCTGGCCTCGAACCCACCCCTGGCATCCCCCTCGGCCGCCGCCTTGCCTCCCGAAAATCTCGCCGTCCTCACCCGTCCAGACTTTCCCCTGCTGGATCAGACGGCCTGCCTGGGCCAGCCCCTGATCTACCTGGACTACGCCGCCACCAGCCAGAAGCCCCGGCAGGTGCTTGAAACACTCCAGCACTATTACAGCCATGACAACGCCAATGTGCATCGTGGGGCGCACCAGCTGAGCACCAGGGCAACGGAAGGCTTCGAGGCTGCCCGCGCGAAGGTGGCCCATTTTGTCGGTGCCCGACGGGCCCACGAGATCGTCTACACCCGCAACGCCAGTGAGGCCATCAACCTGGTGGCCCGAAGCTGGGGGGAGCAGACCCTGCGCCCGGGGGATGAGGTGCTGCTGTCGGTGATGGAGCACCACAGCAATCTGGTGCCCTGGCAGCAACTGGCCCAACGCACGGGCTGTGTGCTTCGCCACGTGGGCCTAACCCCCAGCGGCGAACTGGATCTGGAGGATTTTCACGCCCAGCTCAACGGCCGTACCCGGTTGGTGAGCCTGGTGCATGTGAGCAACACCCTGGGATGCCTCAACCCCATCGCCCAGCTGGCACCAGCCGTTCGGGCCGCCGGAGCCCTGTTCCTGGTGGATGCCTGCCAAAGCCTCCCCCACCAGAGGGTGAATGTGTCTGAGCTGGGC
>JBJTUM010000142.1:0-4947 GCA_046080725.1 Cyanobium sp.
CAGTAGCCCACCGCCAGCTCCGACTTGTTGCCCGTGGCGAGGAGCAGCTGACCCTGCTGATTGGCGACGGCCATCAGCAGGCTGCCGCGGATGCGCGACTGCAGGTTTTCCGCCGTCAGCCCCTGGGGCACTCCCCCCAGCACCGGCTCCAGGGCCCCATCAAAGGCCCCCATCACCGCAGCGATCGGCACGGTACGGGTGCCCATCCCCAGGCGTCCCGCCAGGGTCAACGCATCGTCAATGGAGCCCCTCGAACTCCAGGGGGAGGGCATCAGCAGGGCCTGCACGTTCTCGGCCCCAAGGGCACCACAGGCGATCACCGCCACCAACGCCGAATCGATGCCGCCGCTCAGGCCCAGCAGGGCCTGGCCAAAGCCGCACTTGCGGGCGTAATCCCGCACCCCCAGGCACAGCACCCTCAGCAATTCCTCGTCGTTGGCCAGCTCCGGCGCCAGTGGCCCGCTGCCCAAAGGCAGGGGAGCAGAGGCATCCCAGATCCCCAGATCCTCCTTGGCGCAGGCCAGCTGACACACCACGCTGCCGGCCGCATTCACCACGAAACTGCCGCCATCGAACACCAGCTCGTCGTTGCCGCCCACCTGGTTGACGTAGAGCACAGGAGTGCTCAACCGCGCCGCAGCCCGGGCCGCCAATCGGCGCCGCAACCCAGCCTTCCCCTGGCCAAACGGCGATGCCGAGAGGTTGAGCAACAGATCCACCCCATGGGGGAGCAGCTCCGCCACCGGATCGGCTCCCGCCAGCCGGTGCCCCTGCAGGTCTTCCTCCACCCAGAGGTCTTCGCAGATGGTGAGCCCCAGGCGCCAGAGGCGCCCCGCAACGGGAAACTCCAGAACAGACGCCGCGTCCCCGGGGCGGAAGTAGCGCCGTTCGTCGAACACGTCGTAGCTGGGGAGCAGGCGCTTGCGGCAGACGATGCGCCAGCCGCTGCTCTCCACCAAAGCCACGGCGTTATGGAGCGCGGGATGGCCCCCCCCGGCCAGGGGCTCGGCCACCCCCACCAGCGCCGCCAGGTTGTCGGGCAGGCCCGCCGCCAGCCGATCGAGCACCCGCTCCTGGCGCCCCAGCAGGGCCTGCCGCAGCAGCAGGTCGCGGGGGGGATAGCCCCAGAGGGAGAGCTCGGGGGTGAGCACCAGCCGGGCTCCCTGCCCGGCCGCCTCCCGGCAGGCCGCCAGCAGGCGATCGCCATTGCCATCCAGATCGCCCACCAGGGCATCGAGCTGGGCCAGAGCAATCCGCATGGATCAGGACGGGGCGGGGGGGGAGGGCAGACCGTAGAGCCCGTGGCGCCGCAGCAGGGGCCAGAGCTCCTTGGGCACCTGGGCCGGATCGGGGGGCTGGCCCGCCTCGCCCCGCACCCGGGAGCTGGCGGTGGCAGGCACGGGCAGCTCCAGCACCTCCACCCGGGCCCCCAGGGCCCGCAACCGCTCCAGATCGCTCCCCTCCAGGGTCCAGCCCTGGCGCGGCGCCACCGCCAGCTCCAGCCCCGCCAGCAGGCGGGCCGCCTCGCGCCAGCTCGGCATCTGGGGCACCAGATCGCTGCCCACCACAAACACGGGCCTGGCTCCGGGCCAGCGCTGGCGGGCCCGCTCCAGGGTGTCGATCGCCCAGGGGCTGCTGAGCTCCTGCACCAGCTCCAGGCGGGGATCGGCGATGGCCTCCACCAGGGCCGCCAGCAGGGCGATGCGCACCTCCAGGGGCGCCTGGCGGGGTTTCATCGGGTTGTCGCTGGCCCAGGTGGCCACCCGGGTGAAATGGGCCAGCAGCCCCTCCAGCAGGGCCCGGTGGCCCAGGGTGGGCGGGTCGGCGCTGGTGCCCAAGAGGGCGATGCGGCTCATGGCCGCCTGGAGCCGCGCCGGCCCCGCTGTCGGCCCCGGTCGGTCCAGCCCGCCAGCCAGCGGCGGGTGTCGGGATCTTCCGCCGCCAACCGGCGCAGCAGGGCGGCGGGATGGCCCCCCGCTGTGCGGGTCTGCATCAGGGCCTGGGCCGCCAGCCGGCCTGTGCGGCGGGTGGTGTGCACCGCCAGGGCCGCCTGGGCCATGGCCACCGGGGCCGCCGGCGCCAGCGACAGGCCCGCGCTCAGGGGGGCCGCAAGCAGCAGGGCCTGGCGCACGCCGGAGAGCAGGGCCTGGAGCCCCAGCTGGGTGCCCCCCAGCAGGGCGTTTTGGCTGCCCACGCTGAGCAGCAGGCGGCGGGCGCCGCTTTTGGTCATGGGCAGGCCATAGATCTGGCAGAGCTGCATCACCAGGGCGCTGTCGCACACCACCCCGCCCGCCAGATCTAGGCCCATCACGGGGTTGAGGGCCACCCCAGCGGCCTTGGCGGCGGCATAGCGGCTGATCAGGGTGCGGGCCTGGCGTCGGCCCTGGCGCAACCTGCTGCGGTAGAGCTCATCGGAAAAGGCATCCGCGGCCCGCAGGGCATTAAGAGCAAGCAACCGCTCCCCCTCTTCAGCCAGCAGGGTGAGCAGGGCTTGGCGCAAGGGGTCGATCCGGGGCGGCGCGGCCGCGCTGCGCACCCGCCCACCCGCCAGCACCTTCGCCTCCCGGGGGGCCGCAGCCACGGCCAGGGGCTCCAGGTGGCCGGCGGCGGCGGGCAGGCGACGCCGCAGGCTCTCCAGCAACTCCGGCAGCTCCTCGGCCGGCCAGCAATCGCTGCGGTTGAGCACCAGCAGCACGGGCTTGCCCTGGGCCAGCAGCCGCTCCACCACCTCCGCCTCCACCCGGGTGAGATCGCTGTCCACCACCAGCAGCACCAGATCGGCCCCCAGGGCCACCCGGCGGGCTAGCCGCTCCCTTGCTGGGGCGTCAACCTCATCGATGCCTGGCGTATCCACCAGATCTACCCCCGCCAGGCCCGGAATCTCCACCGGCCAGGGCCGCTCCTGCTGGCGGCGGGTGCAGCCATGGGCCACATCGGTAGCAAAGGCCTCCTGGCCGAGGAGCGCATTGAGCAGGCTGCTCTTGCCCACCCCCACCCGGCCCAACACCACCACCCGGGGACAGCCGGCCTGGAGGCGCCCCAGCTGGCGATCCAGGCCGGCCAGCTCGGGCCCCAGCACTTCCTTCTCCCAAGGGGTGAGCTCCAGGGCACGGCGCCAGCGATGGAGAAGCTGAAGCGCCCGCTCCCCCATTGGCGGTGCGGCAGGCCTGGGAAGCACGGTGATCAGGTTGCAACCTTCCGTATTTAATCGGTAGATGCCCCGCTGTGCCGTTGCGCCTTTCCGCCCATGGCTCCATCTCTAGCCGCCCCAGCCCGCCCCTCCCTCCTGCCAGCGGAGGTGTTCGCTGATCGGCGGGATCGCTTCCTGCATCGCCTCGGCAGCGCCGCAGCCGTGATTCCAGCGGCCCCCCTGCGCACCCACCACGCGGATGTGGAGCACAGTTTCCGGCAGGACAGTGACTTCTGGTATCTGACGGGCTTCGATGAACCGGACGCCGTGGCCCTCTTTCTGCCCCACCTGCCCGAGAACCCGTTTGTGCTCTTCGTGGCGCCCCGGGAGCCAAGCGCGGAGGTGTGGAATGGCTTCCGCTGGGGCTGCGAGGGGGCCGTGGCCCACTTCGGGGCCAACCTTGCCCATCCCGTGAGCGAACTGGAGGAACGGCTGTCGCAGTATCTGCAGGGGGCGGAAGGCATTGCCTTCCGGGTGGGCCGCCATCCCAAGGTGGAACCCCTGGTGCTCAAGGCCTGGGTCCAGCAGCTGGATCGGGCGCCCCGCAGCGGCACGGCGGCCCTGGGGCTGGTGGCGCCCTGCCCGATCCTCCATGAACTCCGCCTGCGCAAGGGGGAGGAGGAGCTGGAGCTGATGCGCCAGGCCGCCCGCATCTCCGCCGAGGCCCATGAGCTGGCCCGCAGCGTGGCCCGACCCGGGCTCAGTGAACGGCAAGTGCAGGCTGTGATCGAACAACACTTCCTGGAGCAGGGCGCCCGGGGGCCGGCCTACGGCTCCATCGTGGCCGGTGGCGATAACGCCTGCGTGCTGCACTACACCGCCAATAACGGCCTACTGCGCGATGGCGACCTGCTGCTGATCGACGCCGGCTGCAGCCTCGTCGACTACTACAACGGTGACATCACCCGCACCTTTCCGATCAACGGCCGGTTCAGCGGCGAGCAACGGGCTCTCTACGAGCTCGTGTTGGCCGCCCAGGAGGCCGCCGTGGCCGCCGTGCGGCCCGGTGCCACTGCAGAGGGGGTGCACGACACGGCCGTGCGGGTGTTGGTGGAGGGGTTGGTGGAGCTGGGCCTGCTGCAAGGCGAGGTGGATGGGCTGATCGAGCAAGGGGCCTACCGGCACCTTTACATGCACCGTACGGGCCACTGGCTGGGGCTGGATGTGCACGACGTGGGGGCCTACCGACTGGGCGAAAAGCCGGTGGATCTGCAAACCGGCATGGTGCTCACCGTGGAGCCAGGGCTTTACGTGAGCGACCGGCTCGCCGTGCCAGAGGGCCAGCCCAGCATCGACGCGCGCTGGAAAGGCATCGGGATCCGCATCGAGGACGACGTGGTAGTGACGGACCACGGCCACGAGGTGCTCACAGCCCCCGCCTTGAAAGCCACGGCCGCCATGGAGCGTTGAGAGCGCGCGCTCTGAGCCTGTTGCGTGGTGCGCCGCCGAAGGGCTTGGCGGAAGGCAGGTAGAGCAGGAAGCGCTGCCCCAGGGGCGCCCGGCTGATTGCCACCTTCACTGAGAACTCGTTGCCCTCCACACGTAAATTTTCAGCACTTGGGGTTCCCCCAAAATTACGGACAGGTCAATAGGAGTCACGCCATGACCTTCAGACTATTGATCCATGACCAATCCAACCAAGACACGGCGCCGGTTCACGGCGCAGCAGAAGCAGGAAGCGATTGAGCTCTGCTTGAGAGAAGAGCTCAGTTGCAACGCTGTGGCCCACCGGCTTGGCCTCTCCACCAGCAGCCTGG
>JBJTUM010000143.1:0-5293 GCA_046080725.1 Cyanobium sp.
CCCGGGCCGGGAGTTCGCGGAGGGGCGCCGGGGCGACTTTGAGCCCCTGCCCGAGTCGGTGCCGCCCCAGAACCTGGAGGCAGAAGAGTCAGTGCTTGGGGGCATCCTGCTGGATCCCGACGCCATTGGCCGGGTGGCGGATGTGCTGCAGCCGGATGCGTTCTATTTGGGCGCCCACCGGGAGATCTACCGAACGGCCCTGATGCTCCACAGCCAGGGCAAGCCCACCGATCTCACCGCCATGGCGGCCTGGCTGGCGGATACCGGCCAGCTGGAGAAGGTGGGGGGCTCGGCCCGGCTGATGGAGCTGGTGGATCGCACCCTCTCCACCGCCTCGATCGATCAGGTGGCCCGCCTGGTGATGGATAAGTACCTGCGCCGCCGCCTGATCCGCTCAGGCAATGAGGTGATTCAACTGGGCTTCGATCAGACCAAGCCCACGGAGCAGGTGCTCGATGAAGCGGAACAAAAGATCTTTGCCATCAGCCAGGAAAAACCCAGCCAGGGTCTCACCCCCACCGCCGAGATCCTCACCCGCACGTTTGAGGAGATTGAAACCCGGTCCCTGGGAACGGCCCTGGCGGGCCTGCCGGTGAATTTCTACGACCTCGACGCCATGACCCAGGGCCTTCAGCGCAGCGACCTCTTGATCGTGGCGGGCCGACCGGCCATGGGCAAAACCTCCATCGTGCTCAACATTGCCCGCAACGTGGCCCAGCTCCACGACCTGCCGGTCTGCGTCTTCAGTTTGGAGATGAGCAAGGAGCAGCTCACCTATCGACTGCTGTCAATGGAGGTGGGGATCGAGAGCGGCCGCCTGCGCACGGGCCGTTTGCACCAGGAGGAATGGCCCCTGCTGGGCCAGGGCATCAGCAACCTCAGCCGTCTGCCGCTTTATATCGACGACAAGCCCAATGCGGGTGTGCTGGAGATGCGCTCCCTCTGCCGCCGCTTGATGGCCGAAACCGGCAAGGAGCTGGGGTTGGTTGTGATCGACTATCTCCAGCTCATGGAGGGCAGCGGCTCCGACAACCGGGTACAAGAGCTGTCCCGCATCACCCGGAGCCTCAAGGGCATGGCCCGGGAGCTGAATGTGCCCGTCATGGCCCTCTCCCAGCTCAGTCGGGGTGTGGAATCACGCACCAACAAGCGGCCGATGCTGAGCGATCTGCGGGAATCGGGCTCGATTGAGCAGGATGCCGACCTGGTGATGATGATCTACCGGGACGAGTACTACAACCCTGAAACGCCTGATCGTGGCATCACTGAGGTGATCATCACGAAACATCGAAACGGGCCCGTGGGCACATGCAAATTGCTCTTCGAACCCCAATTCACCAGATTCAGAAATCTGGCAGCGCCTTAATTTGAATATTTCAGCAATTCAAGCTGCTTGAGGTGGTGTGGGAGGAATCCCGCCACCACCGGCTTGCAGGGGAAGAACAAGGGTGGCCCAATGGGATGGACGGTCAGGACGAATGCGTCGTGCCCGGCGAACCCCAAAAGCCACACGAACTACGTTGGTGCCCTCGACTCTCTGGCTCATTCCGGAAGGGTTTTCGCCGTTGCCGTCCATAGGGGACCTGGGAAAGAAGGGTTGGGTTACAGAACCACCGAAAATTCGGCGAAACCGAGAACTTGTGCGAAATGATGCCCTACTGGGCAAGAACTGGGTAGTCGGCGGCCCGACTAGGCGACCACTTTTTGAACTGCCAGTTCGGCCACGCTGGGGCAGGTGCACACCAGATTGCGATCCCCGAAGGCGTTGTCGATCCGGGCCACCGCGGGCCAGATCTTGCTGCTGGCCTGGTGAAGGCCTGCAGGGAAAGCCGCCTGTTTCCGGCTGTAGGGCCGATCCCACTGGTCTGCGGTGACCGTGAGCAGGGTGTGCGGAGCCTGCTTCAGGGGGTTGTTGAGAGGATCAGCCTCCCCGGCCTCGATGGCCGCCGCCTCCCCGCGGATGGCCACCATTGCTTGGCAGAACCGGTCGATTTCCGCCAACCCTTCACTTTCGGTGGGCTCCACCATCACGGTGCCGGCCACGGGCCAGCTCACTGTTGGGGCGTGGAATCCGTAGTCCATCAACCGCTTCGCTAGATCATCCACCTCCAAACCGGCGGAACGCTTTAGGGGGCGGAGATCGAGAATGCATTCATGGGCCACCCGTCCGTTGGCGCCGCGGTAGAGAACAGGGAAGTGGGCGTCGAGCCGTTCTGCGATCACGTTGGCCGACAACAGGGCCACCAGGGAGGCCTGCCTCAGGCCATCCCCCCCCATCATCCGGATGTACATCCAGCTAATGGGCAGGATCCCCGCGCTTCCCCAGGGAGCTGCAGACACCGGACCGATGGCTTCCCCATCGGCGGCCCGGCCACCGCCCCCAACCGCGGTGAGGGGATGGCCGGGGAGGAAGGTCACCAGATGGGCAGCGACGCCGATCGGGCCCACCCCCGGCCCCCCGCCCCCATGGGGGATGCAGAAGGTTTTGTGCAAGTTGAGGTGGCACACATCCGCTCCATAGAGGCCTGGCTTGCAGAGACCCACCTGGGCATTGAGGTTGGCGCCATCCAGATACACCTGGCCCCCCTGGGCATGCACCAGGGCGCAGATGCGCTGGATCTCCGTTTCAAATACCCCATGGGTGGAGGGATAGGTGACCATGAGGGCGGCCAACTGGGGGGCATGGGTGGCGGCCTTGCTCTCCAGATCGGCCAGATCGATGTTGCCTGCCTCATCACAGGCCACGGCCACCACCTCCATGCCCGCCATTACGGCGCTGGCTGGGTTGGTGCCATGGGCGCTGGTGGGGATCAGGCAGATGTTGCGATGCCCCTCGCCGCGGCTGCGGTGCCAGGCCCGAATCACCATCAAGCCGGCGTATTCCCCCTGGGACCCCGCATTGGGCTGCAGCGAAACTCCCGCAAAGCCCGTGATTGCCCCTAACCAGTTCTGCAGGTCGCTCACCAGTTGCTGGTAGCCCTGGCTCTGGTGGGCTGGGGCAAAGGGATGGAGCTGGCTAAAGCCGGGCCAACTCACCGGCTGGAGCTCGGCCGCCGCATTCAGTTTCATGGTGCAGCTTCCCAGGGGGATCATGCCGTGCACCAGGGAGAAGTCTTTGCTCACCAGCCGCTGGATGTAGCGCAGCAGTTCGGTTTCGCTGCGGTAGGCATGGAAGACAGCCTGGGAGAGCCAGGGGCCCTGGCGCAAGGGAAGGCCGGGCAGAAGGAAGTCCAGCTCAACGGCCGGCTCGGCAAGCTCCTCGAGCTTGCGGTGCAGGGTGGAGATGGCGGCTGCGGCCTGGTGGGGGTCTGGGGCCAGGGCACGGATCAGCCGCTCCAGCTCCTGGGTGGTGGTGAGCTCATCCAGGCTGAGGGCGAATCCCCCTTCGCAGCCACGGCCATCCACTCCCCAACGCAGGTTGAAGCCTGCGGCTTCAGCCCGATCCACCAGGATCTGGGCCTGGGGCGTCTGGACCACCAGGGTGTCGAAGCCTGGGCCAGGTTCCACGGGGAGGGCCAGTTTCTCGAGCGATGACCCGAGGGCAAGACGGAAGGCAAGGATTCGACGGGCCATGGCCTCCAGCCCGTCGGGCCCATGATGCACGGCATAGAAACTGGCCATCACCGCAAGCAGCACTTGGGCCGTGCAGATGTTGCTGGTGGCTTTGTCGCGGCGGATGTGCTGTTCCCGGGTTTGCAGGGCCAGGCGCAGGGCCGGGTTGCCCTCGGCGTCTCTGGATTGGCCCACAAGCCGTCCGGGGATGTGGCGCTTGTAGGCCTCCACGGTGGCGAAGAAGGCTGCATGGGGCCCACCAAAGCCCATGGGCACGCCGTAGCGCTGCAGGCTGCCCACGGCGATATCCGCCCCCAGAGCCCCCACCGGGGCGAGCAGGGCCTGGGCAAGGGGATCCACTGCCACCGTGCTGATCACACCGGCGGCGCGGGCTGCGGCCAGCACGCTAGAAGGATCCCATAGACCACCGGCCCCCCCGGGCAGCTGGATCAGCAGCCCGAAAGCGTCGGCTGCCAGGGCCGGCTCTGCCTGGCGGCCCAGGGCTTCGAAATCCACGCTTTCGAGGACAATGCCAAGGGGTTCGGCCCGGGTCTGCAGTACGGCCAGGGTCTGGGGAAAGACCTGCTGATCCACCAAAAAACGGGGAGACTCCGGCCGGCGGCAGACGTTGAGGGCCATGGCCATCGCCTCGGCGGCCGCTGTGGCCTCATCCAGCAGCGAGGCATTGGCGATCGGCAGGCCGGTGAGTTCGCTCACCAGGGTCTGGAAATTGAGGAGGGCCTCCAGGCGCCCCTGGGCGATCTCTGCCTGATAGGGGGTGTAGGCGGTGTACCAGCAGGGGTTTTCCAGCACATGGCGCTGGATCAGGGCCGGTGTGGCGGTGCCGGAGTAACCCAGGCCGATGAGGCTGCGATGGCTGCTGTTGCGGGAGGCGATGTCGGCAAGCTCGGCCAGGGCCTGGGCTTCGCTTGCTCCCTCGGGTAAACCCTCCGCGGCTGCGGCGGGGGTGAGCAGGATCCCTGCTGGCACCACCTCCTGGGCCAGGGCCTCCAGCGAGGGGAGGCCAAGCTCGGAGAGCATCGATTGCCTGTCTTGCTCTCCAGGACCCAGATGCCGAAGCAGGAATGGGGCGACCACAGGCATCCAAAAAAGTGGCCGAGACTCTAAGCACTTTCTCGGTCGTGCGGCCCCTCTCGATGCCGGACCCTCAGGCGCCCTCCACCTTGCTGCGGTACTGCTCGGCCCCCATCAAAGCGCTCACTTCGGTGGCGTCCCCCGGGCGTACCAGTAGCAGCCAGCCCTCCCCATAGGGATCGTTTTGCAGCTCCTCCGGGCTGGCCAGCACGGCTTCATTGCGGGCTTCCACCACGCCGCTGATCGGGGAGATCAGATCCTCCACGGCCTTCACGGATTCGACGCTGCCGAAGCTGGACCCTTTGCTGAGGGCGGCTCCCACCGCCGGCAATTCGACAAACACGATGTCGCCCAGTTGATCCACCGCGAAGGCGCTGATCCCCAGACGGGCGAGATCGCCCTCATGGCGCACGTATTCATGGCTGTCGGAGTAGCGGCAGTCATCGGGAAAGCTGAGCGCCATGGAAAGGAGGTTGAAGCGCCCCCAGTTTGTCAGGGAGGGGCGATCGGCAGGGCGGCCAGCGCCCGCTCCAGGGCGATGGCCACATGGGCGTGGTGGGTGCCCCCCTGCACATAGAGCACCCAGGGTGCCCGCAACGGCCCATCCGCAGAGAATTCACTGGTGCTGCCATCAATGAAGCTCCCC
>JBJTUM010000144.1:0-11240 GCA_046080725.1 Cyanobium sp.
GGCAGAGCCCCCTGGCCCAGCCGCGCAACATTGTGCTCCGGCGGGCGCCCGATCTGCACGGCCCCTCTCACTCTTCAGCCTCCGCGGCGCCAGGCGCCCCACCTGGATCGCCCCCTACGCCATGCTCGATCTGGACGCCCCCCTCTCCCCATGCCCCTGAGCTTTCGCGATCTGCAGCGTCAGCTGCAACCGGCTTGGGGCCAGGAGCTCGGCACCTGCGGGTTGGACGTTGACCTGCTGATGGTGCCCTCCCTCTCGGTGGATCCGGCCGAGCTCGACCTGATCACCGGGGCGGTGCACTATGAGGAGCGCCAGCTCTTTTCCCTGATCCGCCTGCGGGATCCGGCGGTGCGAATGGTGGTTGTCACCAGCAAACTGCTGCCCGATCTGGTGGTGGATGCGGTGCTGGAGCTGCTGCCGGGGGTTCCCACCGCCCACGCCCGGCGCCGGCTCCAGCTCTTCGACACCGACGACGGCTCGTCGCGGCCCCTCACCGCCAAGCTGCTGGAGCGCCCCGCCCTGCTGGCCCGCATCGCCGAACAGCTGCGCCCCGGCAAGAGCTTCATCGCCTGCTACGTGGTGACCGATCTGGAGCGCGAGCTCTCGGAGCGGCTCCAGGTGCCCCTTCTTGGCACGGATCCGGCCCTGCGCCACTGGGGCAGCAAGGCGGGCAGTCGGGAGCTCTTTGCCCGCTGCGGCCTCCCCCATCCCGATGGCAGCGCTCTGGTGCACCAGCTCGACGACCTGGCGGAGGTGGCAGCGGAGCTCTGGGAACGGAATCCCCAGCTGCGGCGCTGTGTGGTGAAGCTGAATGAGGGCATCAGTGGGGAGGGCAATGCGCCCCTGGAGCTGGCGCCCCTGGCCCTGGCGGAGCGCAGCGGCGCCGAGCGGCGGCAGGTGTTGCGTCAGGCGTTGGAGCTTCTGCCCATGCCCTCCCCCCAGTGGCGGGAGCTTATGGGCCAGCAGGGCGCCCTGGTGGAGGCCTGGCTGGAGGGGGGTGAGGCCCTCACCTCCCCGAGCGTGCAAGGCCTGATCCACCCGGGCGGCCGGGTGGAGGTGATCTCCACCCATAAGCAGATCCTAGGGGGGGTGAGCGGCCAGACCTACCTGGGCTGTGCCTTCCCCTCTGCCGATGCCTACCGGTTGGAGTTGATGCGCATGGGAGAGGTGATCGGCCAGGCCCTGGCGGGGGAGGGGGCGCTGGAACGCTTTGCCGTCGACGTGCTGGCCCGCCGCTTCGGCGACCAGTGGGACCTGCAAGCCATCGAGATCAACCTGCGTCAGGGCGGCACAACCCACCCGATGATGGCACTTCGGGCCATCACCACAGGCGCCCTGGATCCCGCCACCGGCCTCTTCCTCTCCCCCACCGGTCAGCCCTTGCACTACTGCGCCACCGACAACTTCACCGATCCCGACCTGCGTGGCCTGCTGCCGATGGACCTGATCGACATTGTCGCCGAGGCCGGCCTCCACTACGACCAGGCCCGGCTGCGGGGCTGCGTGTTTCACCTGCTGGGCTGCCTCTCGGAATACGGCAAGCTCGGCATGACCTGCGTGGGCCGCAGCACCGCCGAAGCCCAGGAGGTCTACGACGCCACCGCCTCAGAGTTGCTGAAAGGGGGGCGGGCCCGCCGTGGGTCGTCGGTGCCCCATCTCCTGGATGATGCGCCCCCAGCGGTTTAAAAGCTCTTGATCAGCAGGGAGCTGCCCATCAGCAGCGCCAACACCTCGAAGGATCGCTTCACCAGTTGGCTGCCCTTGGCAATGGCCAGATGGGCGCCCAGATAGCCCCCGGTGATGGACCCCGCCAGCAGCATCGGCAGCCAGCTCCAGGCGATCTGGCCCTGTTGCCCCAGGGTGATGGCCCCAGCGCCGTTCCAGAACAACCCCACCAAAACCAGCGTGTAAGCCACGGCCCTGCCGTAATCCAGTCCAAACCAGCGCACCAGCCACAAGGTCACAAACAGACCCGTGCCCGAGGTGAGGGAGCCATTGAGCACGCCAACAGCAAATAGCACCAGCCCGCCGATCACCAGCCGGCCCCTGGTGAGCTCGCGCCCCTCTGCCGCCATGCCCAGGGTTGGCCGGGCAATGGAGTAGACCCCCAGACCAATCGTCAGCAGACCCAGGAGCAGGGTGCACAGCTTGGGCGGCAGGGCCAGCACCACCTTCGCCCCCAACACCACCCCCGGCAACCCGCAGGCCAGGATGAAGGCCGCCAGGCGGGGGTTCAGCGAGCGCTCGCGCCAGTGACGCAGCGTGGCGCCGACGCCTAGGGCCACGCTGGCCACCTTGTGGGTGGCCAGGGCAAGAGGAAAGCTCAACCCCAACAGAATCAACACCGGCAACTGCACCAGTCCGGCGCCGCCCCCGGCCAGGGCCGAGAGCAGGTTGGCCACCAGAGAGGCCACAAACACCCCCACCTGCAGGAGGGGATCAGCTGCCAAAGGCCACCTGGCAGGCCGCATTCAGCAACTGGGCCTGGGCAGCGATGGCCGGTTCCCGGCCGTTGAGCTCCCCGCTCTGGCAGTCGCCCGTGGCTTCAAAGGGCGTGTCGCCCGTGGCGGCGGTGAAGGTGATGCTCTGCTCGCCGGTGGCTTCCACGCTGTTATAGTAGAGGGTGTAGCCCGCGTCCTGCAACACGATCGTGGGCTGACTGGCCGCGATCGCCTGGTCCACAGCGTTGGTGATCACCGCCGCGGTGGCCAGGGTTCCCACCCCCCAAGCCACCGAGCGGGCGCTCCACCAGCCCCAGGGCGGATTGATCGTGTTGCCATACCAGCCGTAGTTCCACGGCCTGGCCAGCTGCCAGCCCGGCCGTGCCCAGCCTGGCCAGTCGTTGTCCCACCGCCGGAGCCGATCCACCCCGCGCTCCACCCTCCGCACGTCGTCGCGCCAGTTGTCCCCCCAGTCGTTGCGCACCCGGTCCCAGTTCTTGTCCACCCGATCAAAGCTGCGCTGCACCCGATCGCGGTCGATCCGCCCGACGCCGTCGCGCCATTGATCCCGAGCCCGGTCCCAGTCGCCACGATCGATGGAGCGCCGGATCCGGTCGCGATCCACGTTGCCCATGCGGTTGCTGAGCTGGTTGCGGGCCCGATCAAAATCGCGCCGGCCCCGATCCCCATCCCCCAGGCGGTTGCTCCAGCCTCCCGTGGGCCGGCGGTTGCCCCGGTCGAAGCTGCCCTGCCGGTTTCCCAGTCCCGTGCGGGCCCGCGAACCACCACCACCCCGATGGGACCCCCCCCCACCCCCTCCGCCTCCCCGACCTCTGGCCAGGAGCTGGGGGGCGGGGGCTGAGGAGAGGGGCTCTGGGGCAGCAAAGGGCATCAGGCCCCCGGCGTGGGCTGGGGGGAGGGCCAGGGCCAGAGCGAGGAGAGGGACAAGCTGTCGCATGGCGCCTCAGGGGGTTTTGGTGATCTGGCCGCCATCAGGACAGCCGGCGTCGTAGCAGCTGGCGTCAATGCGCCCGTCCTTGCCGAAGTGCACCTCCAGCACGCTGCGGCCGTTCACAGCTCGGCCCAGGTCCTGGCGCACACTGTTGAGATAGTTGGGATTGATGGCGCAGAAGCTGGTGCCATCGAGGCAAAGGGCATTCAGCGCGAAGAAGGCCGAGGCATTTCGTGCGCTGCGCCAGCTCTTGGCTTCCCCGTCCCAAAGATCGATGCGGGTGTAGGGCTGGTCGCTGACGCGGAAGCGCACCTCCTTGCCACCTCCGCTGCCGCCCTTGGTGCCACCGAGGGTGTGGCGGTATTCGGTGGCCTCGCCGCTGTTGATGGCTTCGATTCGGCAGGGCACTGCATCGGTGCCGTTCAGGCTGCAAAAACTCTCCAGGGTGTAGAGCGATTCCGCCTGCAGGGGTCCTGGAAAGGCCAGCGCTGAAGCCGCGAGCAGCCCAGCTGCAGCGGGGAGATGGGGGCGTCGGTGGGTCTGGAACATCCCGCGCAAAGACAGACCTCTTCTTTACTTAGCCAAGGGTCGTGCCTCTGTCAGCCTGGTTGGGCCACTGCCTCCACCACACTCACCGCCGATGGGGTGGGCACGATGCGGTTGAGCCGGAGGCCGGCCCTCTCCAGCAACGCTCTATATTCCTGCTGCGTTCGTTCCCGCACACCATCGGTCATTACCAACATGTTGAGATCCAGGAGTTTGCCGGGGAAGGGATCGTTTCCCGGGGGGATCACCGGCTCCACAATCAACACCCGCCCCCCTGGCGCCATGGCCTGACGCACCGCCTCCAGGATCTTCAAGCAGGCGATGTCATCCCAGTCGTGGAGGATGTGCTTGAGCAGATAGGCATCCGCGCCTCTCGGCACTGAAACAAAGAAGTCGCCCTGTCTGACCTCCAGGCGCCCTTCCAGGTCGGAGGGAACGGCCACCGGTTCGACCACCCAGGATTGGTCGTAAACCGTTCCCCTCAGGTGGCCATGCGCCCGCAATACGGCCGTGATCAGGCTGCCTCGGCCGCCTCCCACATCCACCAGATGGTGCACCTCAGCAAAGGAATAGGTCTGGAGGAGGGCGGCTGTCTCGGCTCTTGAGAAGTCGCCCATGGCCTGATCAAACACCTCTCCCCGCAGGGGATTCGCCTGATACCACTCAAAAATCGACTGGCCGTAGCGATGGCGGAAGGCATTTTCGCCACTGCGAACACCATGCAGCAGATCCTCCCAGCTCAAATAGTGCTCATCTCCCAGCATCCGTGCGAACTGTCGCAGGGATTGGGGATGGTCGCTGCGAAGAAGCTCTGCCAGCGGTGTGAGAGAAAAGCGCCTCGGTTCGGTTTCCTGAAACAGTCCCAGGCTCGCAAGCCCTCGCATGAGACGAAAAAGACTGTCGGGATGGGCACCTGCACTGTTTGCCAGGTTGTCCACATCCCTTGGACCTTCGGCCAGGAGATCAGCTAGGCCGAGCTCAGCCGCTACATGGATCATTTGGGTCACCCAGGCCCCGCTGGCCATGGCCAGCAGTTGGTCGGCTAGAGGGGGGGCTCCAGATGCATCAGACATGGGAGAGAGTCCAGCTGGACCTGATTTAGCTCAGGGACGTGGACTTGGGCGATGAAAATGATCATGGTGGCTGGAATCAAGCGCCGGCCAGGCCAGGGAATACCATCAGATCGATATGGCCACCGATGGGATGACGCCACTCACGGAATTCCTCCGCCAGGGCTTGATGTTCCTGCACCTGGGCGTTGGCCTCAAGATCTTTTAACCGTTGGTGCACAAGATCAAGAGTGTTGTCGATCAGCTGCGCGGCCTGTTCGGAAGTCATGATGAGGGAAGCAGGAGGAACTATAGAGTGATGAGAGAACGAAGATCGGATGAAGACTGGATTGATGAAGTGTTTTTATCGGTGATTTCTTGATGGAGCTGTAGCGCTGGACACGGGTTGGCCCCCTGTCCGCAGTTGCGCACGGCACGCAATGATGGCAGTGAGATGCTGCACAGACATGGAAGCCAGCTGGAATGGGGCCGTCATCGCCTGCAGTGATGACATCGTTTCGGTGGAAGGGAATGCCTACTTCCCCCCTGATGCCCTGAAGAAGGAGTGCTTCCGCCCCTCCAGCCACCGCACGGTGTGTGGCTGGAAAGGTGAGGCCCATTACTACGATGTGGTTGTCAATGGCCAGGTGAACCCCAACGCTGCGTGGTTTTACCCCGAACCGAAGTCTGCTGCTGAAGAGATCAGGGCCCGGGTGGCCTTTTGGAAGGGCGTGAAGGTTTCGTAAGGGTTGGATCAAGATTGTCCATTTCCCGCAAAGGGCATCCCCTCTAAGGTTGGGCGATTTTGTTTGTCTTTATGCCAGCCAGCCCCATCACCTCTCCTGCGCTCGCTGCAGCCCTGATGGGGCTCATCACCTGCCCCCTACCCAGCCTTGGGGCCCCTCACTGCCAGCACCCTGCCCATGGTTTCGATTGCTCCCCGATCATCGGAGCCAATCCCGATACGGAACCCGTCCTGGAAGAGGAAGCCCGGGAGGGCAACACGGAGGCCCTGGCCAAGCAGGCCCAAAACCCCGTCGCCAACCTGATCAGCTTTCCGATCCAGTGGAACAGCGTGCCGGGCACCCAGTGGGCTCCTCGGGCGATCGATCCCACGGCCCAACCCAACCGCACCTTCAACGTTTGGAATGTGCAACCGGTGGTGCCGTTCCCCCTAAACGACAAGCTCACCCTGATCAGCCGCACGATCGTGCCGATTACCCATCGTCCCCTGGCTGGGGAAACGGATGTGATCGGCATCGGCGACATCAATCCCACCCTGTTCCTCGTTCCTCGCACGGGGGGCAACCTCATGGTGGGATTTGGACCCACGCTGGTGATTACCTCCGCCACGGATGTACAGCTGAGCAGCCAGCGCTGGAGTGCCGGACCAGCGGGGGTGGCGGTTTACACCAAGGGCCCCTGGGTGGCCGGCGTGCTGGTCAACAACATTTGGTCGTTTGCCGGGAAGGGCGGACAAGACGTCAATGCCATGCTCATCCAACCCTTCCTCAACTACAACTTTCCCTCTGGCTGGTATCTCACCAGTTCTCCCATCCTCACGGCCGACTGGACCGCTGCCAACGGCAACGGCTGGACCGTTCCCATCGGCGGAGGTTTTGGCCGCCTCTTTCGCCTGGGCACTCAACCGTTCAACGCTTCCCTCCAGGCGTTCTGGAATGTGGCCAAGCCCGAAGTGCTTGGCGAAGAGTTGCTCGGAGATGTGACGATCCGCCTTCAGGTTCAGGCCCTTTTCCCCACCGCTCGTTAAGGCACCTAAGGTGCAGGGCATGAAAACTTGATCTCTACATATTTCAGTGGGTCTCCGATATGGGCGGGGCGGATACCAGGCTGAAGGAGTTGCTCATCCTGCTTAAAGATCATTTCCGCATTACCTGCATCCCGAACGACGCCTTCCGCCTAGAGGAGAAGGAGAACACCGACTATCTCGATTCACTGGGAGTGGCCTATTGCATGCCGGAAGCCCTTCCGGAGCGGATCGAGGGATATGGCTATGCCAACTGCAACTTTCGGATTTTCTCCGAACGAGAGCGCATCAATTTCATCAAGGAGAAGGGGCTGACCTTCCTTTGGTTGAACGACATGTTGTGGCACACCGATGAGGAGCTGGAAGCGATCGCGGAAGGCAAGGTGGATTGTTGCCTCTTCACCTCACCCTTTCATCGCAGCGCCCTCATCGATGCTGTGCTTGAGGCTAACAGCAATCAGAAAACGGCCATCCTGGACAATTATTTTGATGGCTCCACCTGGCCTTTCGTGGAGCGCATCGAGCGGCCCTTCACGGTGTTTGGCAAGGTGAGCCGAGATGATTGGTTGAAGTTCTCCAAGAGGTTTCCCCTTTTTTACGAGGAAGCCACCCAGGGCATCGAAGCCCGCTATCGGATCATGGGTTGGGGAGAAGAACAAGAGAAGACCTACTCCTGGTTCAATTTCACCGATCGGTGGGAGTTGCTGCGGCACGGGGCGGTCTGGACCCAGGAATTCCTCTGGTCGATCGATGTATTTCTCTACAACTGCAACCGTGAATTCGTTGAAAATCAGAGCCGGGCCATTGTGGAAGCCCAGCTGATTGGCTTGCCCTTTGTGGCGCCCAATAAGTGGAACTTCCCCAACATGATCTGGTCGGAACGCACGGGCTTTCTCTGGGACGATCGGGAGGAAGCCCATGAGGCCTGCTTTCGGCTGGCCGACTACGAAACCCATCGCAAGATGGGCAAGCTGGCCAGCGAGTGTGCCCGCGACATTTGGTGCGACGCGGAGGCCGCCCGGTGCAAATGGTCGGCGGTGCTGAGCTACACGCTGGGCAGCGGAGATTGATCAGAGCACGTTGAGCGCTTGACGCACCTCCACCAGCGGCCGCCCGATCCAAGGCCAGAAGTCCCAGTGGATGTCGCGAATGGGGCCCGTCGCCGCCGCTCCTCGCTGCAGTCCCTCGGCGAAGGCCGGGGCGTTCAACTGATCCTTGAGCTTCGGCGCCACACTGCCGGCGAGGGGATCGGCGATGCCCATCTGAAACTGCATCAGAGGCGGCAGGCCGATCAGCAGGGCGTGCTCGGGGAAGAGCCCGAGGGAGAAGGCCAGCACCTGCAGTTCGCCAGCTGGGTCGGTGGCATAGCCGCCAATCACATGATGCACGTCGTGCACGGCAACATACGCGTAGGGCAGGCCCTTTCGACTGCCGGGGAACGGGAATCCGTTTCGCTGGTAATAGATCTGCAATGCTGCCCCCAGGCTTCCTGGGGGAGCATCGGCCAGTCCTTCATAGAGAGGCAGATGCTGGTGGTCGATGCCCAGGCCCAGCATCGGTAGAAGGAAGCGGGCAAAACCCTGGGTCATCCCCTCATGGTTGATCACATGGAAGGTGCGCCGGTAGAGGTCGACAAAGGCCTTCATCACATGGCCTCGGCACACCTCCTCCAGATCGGCCACCTCAGCGGCTTCCACCCCCAGCTCTTCGGCGATTCGATGGAGCAGGGCCAGCTTCTGTTCATCCAATCGAGGCTCCAGAAAGGTGAGCAGAGTGAGCAGTTGCATGACCTCTTGGCGCGACCTCCTGTCCGGCAGGTGATTGGCGAGATTGGCCGGCACGGCCGGAGCCGCCGACGGGGGCCAGGGCACGCCCACCAGGGCGGGGAAAAGCTCCTCCAGAAGCTGGTGTTCCCTGGGCGTCGGCGTTTCGCTGCCCTCTGCCGTGATCAGGGCTTCGCAGGTGTCGGCGAGGGCCGCCTGGGCCTCAGAGGGGAGGGTGGCGAGCTGATGGAACGACATGGGGCTCCTTCCGCTCAGCGGCCCAGGTGCCTGGTGGCATCCACCATTGGCATCTGCGCGTTGCCCCAGGCTCCGCCCGTGAGCAAGGGCGCAGCATCGGGCCCGGGGCGTGCCCCCTCTCCGGCTGCAAAGGCCGCATCGACCCAGGTCAGGAGCAGGGGGCCCAGCACCCCGCCATCGGCCCGCTCTTCAGGGCGCAGGTTGAAGTGATCGCCTCCGCTGACGAGCACCAGCTGGTTGCCTCTCCGATAGGCCGAACGCATGGTGTCGATGGCCTCGGGATCGGGAGGCACCACCCAGTCGCGGCTGCCACTCACCACCAGCACCCGACCGCTTAGGTCGTTGCTCGCTCCGCGGGGGAACAGGAGCGACGCCGGCGGACTCACGGCCGCCACAGCGATCACCCGCCGATCTCTGATGGCTGCCTGGTCCACCCCCTGCAGCCAGCTGCATTGCAACGTCCAGCTGAGGTTGCGGTTGGGGTCATCGACATCCCCGCATTGTTCCAGCAGGTTGGTCTCCTTCGGCCGCACGCCTGCCAGTTGGAGCACGGTGGTGCCCCCCCAGGAATGGCCCAGCACCACCACCTGCTGGTTGTTCACCTTGGCGCTCAGTCCCAAACTGTCCACCTGATCGATCGCGGCCTTGAGATCCATGGGCCGCTGGGCTAGCTCCTTGGGGGAGGGGGGTGGTGCCTTGCCCGCCAGCACCGCCCGCTGCTGGCTGCTGTCGCTCCCGGGATGGCGGGGCAGGATCACCGTGTAGCCGCGGCTGGCCAGGAGCTTGGCCCAGCCGAGGAAGCTTTTCGGCGAATCCCACAGACCATGGGAGATCAGTACCAAGCGCCCGTTTCCTGGAGCCTGGGGTTCCACCACCACCAGGGCCAGGGGCTCTTTGCGGTGGGCCACCGGAATCTGCGCTGTGCGGGTTGTGGTGGCCCCCCCAGAGAGCGGAGCCGTTTGCTGGGGGGCTGGCGGCAAGGTGGCGAGCAAATGCTCCGCTTCATCGCGCTGATTCACGATGCGCTGGGCAATCTGCTTGGCTTGGGTGAGATCGAGGTTGAGCCGCTTGCCGGGGAGGGCCGCGATCAGCTCCAGCAGGGTGGGCTGGCCCTTCGTGGAGGCCCGCTCCAGAGCCAGGCGTAGGGTTTCGCCGGTGAGATCCGTTGGCTGACCCTCCACCTGCCCGAAGGAGGAGAGCACCAGCATGGCCTGCTCCACCAGGGGCGAACCGATCGAGCCATCCACGATGTTGCTGATGCTGAGGGGCACCGGTTTGTTCAGAATCTCCCAGAGTTCCCGGCCAATGGAACCATTGGTGGCCCTATCCAGTTCGGCCAAGTCGCTGTTGCCATTTCGCAGGGCCTCCGGGCTTTTCAACTCACTCACCTTCAGGGTGAAGCGCGTGTCCACCAGGGGGAGATAGGCCACGATCTCCTCCAGGGCCTGGGCTGGAGAGAGGGGGAGGAGGGCGCTGATGCATCCCGCCAGAACCCACCTGGCCCGGTTCCGACGGGAGGTTGAGGCACGCATCCTTGAAAACGTCGGCATCGGTTGAACTCCAAGCTATGCGGTTGGGTCATGGGCTCGTTGGGCTCCCAAGGCGGCTGGAGCGGTGGTCTCCCCTCCCCAATATTTGAACGCCAGCAGCGCCAGGGTCACGACAGCCATGCCCGCCCCTGCAAAAAAGATCTCGCTCCCTGAGGTGTTTGGATCGCGAATCATGCCCTGGAGATTGCTGAGGCTCTCAAGAAAGGAGACCGCCATGGCAATGATCACGAAATTGGCAAATTGGCCTTTGAGGCTATGGAAGCTCTCGGCCCTCATCGCACTGGGCAGGGGGAGGGGTTTGATGAAGAGGGAAAACATGCCCAACGCCAGCACCAGGCATCCAGCTCCTACCAGGAGCAGGTTGATTCCTTCCAGCACACTCACCTCAAAAGGTGGGAGGTCATGGCCCTCCGCTGGGGCCAGCATGGCGTTATCCAGTTGTTCCAGCACCAGCCGCAGCCCCTTGGCAAAGAGGGCCAAGCTCGCAGCGAGGAGCCCGAAGACGGGAGCCACCAACAGCAGCCGTGCAGAGAGCAAGAATTTTTTGAGCATGAGAAGGCGCAGGGCTGGATCGGGCCTGGCCGCAATGTAAGGGGCTTTTGCAGCCTGGGTTCAAGTTCAAAAGGCCACAGGCAATCGGGGGCAGGCCTCCACCAGTGTGCGTGTGATGGGGGCCTGGGGGGCGCTGAGCAGGGCGGCGCCAGGTCCCTCCTCCACAATTCGTCCGCCCTCCAGCACGATCACCCGGTGGCAAAAGCCGCTGGCCACGGAGAGGTCGTGGGTGACGAAGATCATCCCCAGCCCCAGGCGCTGCTGCAGCGCCTGCATCAGGGCCAGCACCTCCGCCTGTACTTCCGCATCGAGCATGCTCACGCTCTCATCGCAGAGCAGCACGCGGGGCTGGAGGATCAGG
>JBJTUM010000145.1:0-5581 GCA_046080725.1 Cyanobium sp.
GCTGCAGGCTGCCCACGGCGATGTCGGCCCCCAGGGTGCCCACAGGAGCCAGGAGGGCTTGGGCCAGGGGATCCACGGCAACGGTGCTGATCACACCGGCGGAGCGGGCCGCGGCAAGGAGATGAGATGGATCCCAGAGTCGGCCGCCAACGCCGGGGAGTTGGATCAGGAGCCCAAACACATCCTCCGCCAGATGGGGCTCGCCCTGCTGGCCGAGGGATTCCGCATCCACGCTTTCCAGCACGATGCCCAGGGGTTCGGCGCGGGTTTGCAGCACCGCCAGGGTTTGGGGAAACACCGCTTGATCCACCAGGTAGCGGCGGGCTTCAGGGCGCCGGCTCACATTGAGGGCCATGGCCATGGCCTCAGCTGCCGCCGTGCCTTCATCCAATAGGGAAGCATTGGCAATCGGCAGGCCGGTGAGTTCGCTCACCAGGGTTTGGAAATTCAAGAGGGCTTCCAGGCGTCCCTGGGCAATCTCCGCCTGGTAGGGGGTGTAAGCCGTATACCAGCAGGGGTTTTCCAACACGTGGCGCTGGATCAGGGCTGGGGTGGCGGTGCCGTAGTAGCCCAGGCCGATGAGGCTGCGATGGCTGCTGTTGCGGGCGGCAATGGCTGCGAGCTCGGCCAGAGCCTCCGCCTCACTCACCCCCTGGGGCAGGCCCTCAGAGGAGGCCTCCGGGGTGAGCAGGATCCCGGTCGGCACCACTTCCTTGGCCAGGTCCTCCAGGGATGACAGTCCCAGCTCAGCCAGCATGGAAAGCCTATCTTGCTCACCAGGACCCAGATGCCGAAGCAGGAATGGGGCGACCACAGGCAACCTAAAAAGTGGCCGAGACTCTAAGAGCTTTGAGAAGAGTCGCGACCCCTTGGGATGCCGGACCCTCAGGCGCCCTCCACCTTGCGGCGGTAATCCTCCGCCCCCATGAGTCCGCTCAGCTCGGCAGGGGCCCCGGGTCGCACCAGCAGAAGCCAGCCCTCCCCATAGGGATCGTTCTGCAGTTCTTCCGGGCTGCTCAGGACGGCTTCATTCCGTGCTTCTACCACCCCACTGATGGGGGAGATCAGGTCTTCCACGGCCTTCACCGATTCCACGCTGCCGAAGCTCGCGCCTCGGGAGAGGGTGGCTCCCACGTCTGGCAGTTCCACAAAAACGATGTCGCCCAACTGATCCACAGCGAAGGCGCTGATCCCCAGGCGGGCCAGATCACCCTCGCTGCGCACGTATTCATGGCTGTCGGAATAGCGGCAGTTGTCGGGAAAGCTGAGCGCCATGGGTCAAGTGTTGAAGCGCCCCCAGTTTGTCAGGCAGACGTGGAACTGAGGGCCACCAGGGCCCGCTCCAGGGCGATGGCGGTATGGGCATGGTGGGTACCTCCCTGCACATAGAGCACCCAGGGCTCCCGCAGGGGCCCGTCTGCGGAGAATTCACTGGTGCTGCCATCAATGAAGGTGCCGCCCGCCATCACCAGTTCACTGGCATAGCCAGGCATGGGGGCCGGCACTGGATCCAGGTAGCTGCCCACCGGGGAGGCGCCCTGGAAGGCGCGGCACACACTTTGTAGGGCCGTGGCCTGCCCCAGCTGAACGGCCTGAATCACATCGCTGCGCTCGGCCCCCGGCAGGGGTTGCACCGGATAGCCCAGGGTGTGGAACACCTGGGCGACCAACTCGGCCCCAATCAGGGCTTCGCCCACCATCTGGGGGGCCAGAAACAGGCCCTGAAACAGCAGGCGATAGAGGTCGAAGCCTGTGCCTCCCTCGCTGCCGATGCCGGGGGCCGTTAGGCGGCAGCAGGCCATCTCCACCAGCTCCCGTTTCCCAGCCACATAGCCGCCGGTGGGCGCCAGGGTGCCTCCCGGATTCTTGATCAAGGATCCGGCCACTAAGTCGGCCCCCACCCCGGGGGGTTCCTCAGCCTGCACGAATTCTCCGTAGCAGTTGTCGACGAAGCAAACGCAATGGGGCTGGAGAGCCTTCACCTGCTCGCAGAGGCGGCCGATGCTGGCCACAGAGAGGGAGGGTCGCCAGCTGTAGCCGCAGCTGCGCTGGATCAGCACCATGCGGGTGGGGGGAGCCAGGGCATCGGGCAGCCCTGCCGTGTCCACCTCGCCGCTTGCGGTGAGGGGCAACACGGCGTAGTCAATCCCGAACTCCCGCAGGGAGCCCATCCCTTCCCCCCGCACCCCGATCACTTCTTCCAAGGTGTCGTAGGGGGCACCGGTGAGGGCCAGCAGGCGATCACCGGGACGCAGCACCCCGAAGAGGGCGGCGGCGATGGCATGGGTGCCGCTCACGAATTGCAAGCGCACCGCGGCGGCTTCCGCCTGCATCACCTGCGCAAAGACCCGATCAAAGGTGTCGCGGCCCAGATCCCCATGGCCATAGCCGCTTACCGAGCTGAAATGGTGGCTGCCTACCCGTTCGGCGGCGAGGGCCGCCAGCACCCGCTCGAGGCGGGGCCGAATCGCGAGGGTGTGGAGCCGGGCCAGGGGGCTGATGGCGTCCAGGGCTGCGGCCACCGCGTCAGCGGCCCGCGCCGTTCCGGTGGAGGAGAGAACCAAGGGCCTTGTTGCCGCTTCTCCCATGGTGCCCCGAGGTTCAGCCCGCCAGTTCGCGGCGAATGGCTGAGGCCAGATCGCTCACGCTGCCCATCGATGCGGTTTCCGGTTGAACCTCCAAGCTCTGGGCCTTCTGGCGCAGGAGGGTGAGGAACCGCTCTGGACCCAGCTCTTCCTCTCCGGCCACCCCCAGCTGGGCCAGGGTGCGGCGGAGATCCGGCAGCTCGGCGATGAGTTCGGCTGCTGTGAAGTCGCGCTGGCCTGCCATCACCTCGGCGAACCGTTCCCGGCGGGAGCGCTTGCTGGCGGGATAGGCGGCTAGGAGATGGTCGCGGCACTGGCGCCAGGGGCGACCGGCGGTGAGCAGTTGGGCGAGGGCTTCACAGAGGGCCGGGGCTTCTTCTTCTCCGATGGCCAGTTCAAAGGAGGCGGGGACGGCGCGTGCGCCCACAAAGACCTCCAGCAGGTCGCCCGGGCCAAGCACGGTGCCATCCCCATTCACCATGGGGAGAGCGGAGGTGGTGAGGGCGTCCACCAGCTCGGGGTGCCCTTGGAGGCGAAGCAGGGCCTGATCTGAATTCAGATGGCCATCGGGGGCTTGATCGGCCAGCCAGCGGTTACACCTGCCGAGGGCGAGGAACACCTCAGGGCCGGGGGAGGCAAGCTTGCCGTTTCGAAGCATGGAGAGTTGTGAATTATGCACCCGGCCGAGGTCGAGCACCTCGGCTAGGGCGGGCAACACCCGATGGGACCAGCCATTTCTGGCATGCCAGACCCGGATCAGGTGCGCAAAGGCGACACGGCCAGATATGAGCTCGTCTCGAAAACCCAAGTGATCCGGATCCGTATTGCTACCATCTTAAGCGAATGATCCGGAGTCGGTCCTGCATGACCGCCACATCGCTTCCTCCCCGCCCCATTGCCGCCCAGCACACCCGTCGGGTGGCCTCCATTAGCGGCGGCTCCCAGGTGTTAGCCCGTTCCAAGGCCTTCACCCAGCCCCGTCGTGGGGAGATCCCCATGCCTCCCACCAAGGGTCGCCGCTGGGGAACCCTGGGCTTCATGGTGGTGATCCACGCCTTGGCGGCCTATGCCCTGATGCCCCAATTCTGGAGCTGGCAAGCCGTGGTCACCCTGCTGGTGCTCTATTGGGTGACAGCCTGCCTGGGGGTCACCATTGGTTACCACCGCTTGCTGTGCCATCGCGCCTTCCGTGTTCCCCAGTGGCTGGAGCGGTTTTTTGCCACCTGCGGCGCCCTCAGCTGCCAGCACGGACCCCTGGATTGGGTGGGGCTGCATCGCCATCACCACAAGTTTTCCGATACGGATGCGGACCATCACGACAGCAACAAGGGCTTCTGGTGGAGCCACATGCTCTGGATGTTTGAGGAGATCCCTGCTCTGGATACCGTGCCCCGCCTCACCGGCGACCTGGCCCGGGATCCCTACTACCGCTGGTTGAACAGCTGGTTTCTCGGCTTGCAGGTGGTGCTTGGGCTCTTCCTCTTCTGTTTGGGCACCGTGACCGGCGCCGGCGGCTGGGCCCTGGTGCTCTGGGGCATTCCGCTGCGCCTGGTGGTGGTGTACCACGTCACCTGGCTGGTGAATTCCGCCACCCACTGCTGGGGTACTACCCCCCATGACAGCGGCGACCGTTCCCGCAACAACCTCTGGGTGGCCCTGCTCACCTTCGGCGAGGGCTGGCACAACAACCACCACGCGTACCCCCACTCCGCCCGGCACGGCTGGGGGCCCGGCCAGATCGACCTCACCTGGCTCCACATCAAGCTGATGCGCCGGCTCGGGCTGGCCACCCAGGTGAGGCTCCCCCGCACGGCTGCTCCCGGCTGAACCCCCTGCCGTAGGGTGGGTGATTACTGTTCATTCCGTCTGAGGGTCGCCGTCATGGCCAAGCGCGTGCAAGTCGTTCTCAGCGAGGACGTATCGAGCCTGGGCAAGGACGGCGACCTGGTGGAGGTGGCACCGGGCTACGCCCGGAATTTCTTGGTTCCCACCGGCAAGGCCGTGCCTGTCACCGCAGCCGTCCTGCGGCAGGTGGAGCACCGCCGGGCCAAGGAGGCTGAGCGCCAGGCGGCCCTGAAGGCTGAAGCGGAAGCCTTGCGCACGGCCCTCAACACCATTGGCCGCTTCACGGTTAAGAAGCAAACCGGCGGCGATGACGTCCTCTTCGGCACCGTCACCAATGGTGATGTGGCCGAAGCGATCGAAAAGGCCACCAACAAAACCATCGACCGCCGCGACATTCTGGTTCCCGACATTCACCGAACCGGCTCCTACAAGGTGCAGGTGAAGCTCCATCCCGAGGTGGTAGCGGAGATCAATCTCGAGGTGGTGAGCGGCTAGTAGGTCGCCCCAGTGCGCCGCTGATGAATCGCCGTAGTGCCCTGGGCATCCAGCACGCCGCCATGGTGGGCTTCGGCATAGATCAGCCAGTGGTCGCCGCAATCCATCCGCTGTTTCACGGTGGCCTCCATCCAGGCCAGCGCTTCATCGAGGATGGGTTGTCGGCTAGGGCTCTCGCTGATGCCCAGCCCCTCGAAGCGGTTGGCGCCGGGCACGAAGGGGCTGAGGAAATGTTTCATCGCGGCCTTCTCTCGCCCGGCGGCCAACACATTCAGAGCGCATAAGTCGCCGATGTGGAGCAGGCCCTCCACCGCCCGATCCTTGGCTACGGCCACCGTGAAGCCAGGGGGCGTGAAGCTGGCCTGGCTCACCCAGCTGGCCACCATGGCGCCGGAGAGGGCTGCCTCTCCGGTGCCTTTGCGGGCGGTGAGCACACAGAGCGACCCCACCACCCTGCCCAGGGCCTGGATAGCAGGCTGACTGCGGCTTTCTTGCAGCCCCCCGCCAGGGCTGCGCAGTTGGCGCTTGCGTTGTTCCGTCTGCAGGCGCCTCCCTAGGGCCGTGCCCGTTTCTTCCAGCGATTGCAGGGTGGCTGCATCCGGGCTGAAACGCACACGGATTGGCTCAAAGGCGAAGGGAAAGCCCCCATCCCGCAG
>JBJTUM010000146.1:0-3775 GCA_046080725.1 Cyanobium sp.
CCCCAGAGCAGCAGATGGAGGATCGCCAGATGACGGGCCAGGGAGGGATCGGTGAGCAGCACGAACAGCCAGCTCAGTTCCCCCACGATCGCTGCGATGCCGAGTCCGTAGATGATGTTTTTCCTGGCCCGCAGCGGAGAGTAGCGCGTGAGGAAGAGCAGGATCGTCAGCGCCATCACGATGGCTGCCCCTGGGCTGATGAAGGGCCACTGACGGGCCAAGGGCTGGATCAGCAGCACCGAGCAGATGGTGAGCAGCAGCAGCCGGTAGCCCCGATGGCGGCGGCGAATGAGCAACAGATCTTCAGGGCCGAGGCGATGGCTTCGAAAGCTCTGGGCCTGGGAGCTGCCAGGGGGCGGGGCGTCGACCGTCATCGGGGGTTGCGAGGTCCCTGGGATGTCAGGGGCCACGATCGCACCCCCGCATGGCCACCCGGTGAGGTTGCGGGCACCAAGGTGGCGTCTTCCCGCCCAGGTCCATAGTCTGTGCAAAAAGGCTTCGCTCCAGTGATCGAAACCCTCGAACCCATCGATCTCACGCTGGTGGAGATCCTTGTACCTGCTGCCGGCAGCGGGCTTGCTGGCATCGGCCTGCTGCTGCTGCGGCTGTTCATGGGGCTGGCCTTCATCCGCCACGGCTGGCCCAAGCTGCGCAACCTGCGCACCTGGGCCACGGCGATGAACACGCCGGCGTGGCTGTGTTTTCTCTCCGCCGCCTCCATGTTCGGGGGTGGCATCGCCCTGATCCTGGGCCTGCTCACCCCCCTGGCGGCGTTTGCGATTCTGGTGTCGATGGTTTACGCGATGGTGCTGGAGATCCGCTCGGGCTTTCCGTTCATCGCCCCCGATCCCTATCAGATTCCCGCGGGGGATTACGCAGGACCCATGGGGGTGGGGGAACCTCCCAGTTGGGAGAAGGCGGCCATGTATTCGGTGATGGCCCTGGTGCTCATCCTGTGCGGAGGGGGGATCCTTTCGCTGGACAATCTCCTGATCACCGATGCGTTGAAAGCCCTGCTTGCGTAGCCCCTCCCCCCTGCCGCCGCTCAAACTCCGCCAGCGCTGGCAGGGACTGGATGAGCACGACCAGGTGGGGCTCTGCCTGGGCGCCGTTGTGGCGGGTCTGCTGGGCTGGGCCTTGTTTTGTCCGATTCCCACGGAGGTGCGGGGCGAAGGGGTGCTGATCTATCCCGAGAACGCCGGCGTGCTCGATGCCCGGGCGGCGGGGCAGGTGCGGCGGTTGCTGGTGCGACCCGGAGAAGTCGTGCGCCGCGGCCAGGTGCTGATGGAGATCGCCCTGCCCGTGCAGGAAAAACAACTGATGCAGCAGAAGGGCAATCTGGCCCTTCTGGAGCGACAGAACGCCCAGCTGGATGAGCGGGACAGCCTGCGGCTGCGGGCCGAGCGAGCGGCCCTGGACACGGCCCTCGCCAAACTGTCCCAAGACAGGGGCCGCTACCAGACCCTCCAGAGCACCTACGCCGGCAAACTGCGCAACCTGGAATGGCTTGCCAAACGCCAGGTGGTGGCCCCCCTCTCCTCGGACGTGGTGGGAGCGGAGCAGGGCTTCACCAGCACCGGGGCGAGCCTGGATCAGATCCGGATCGAGGAAAAGCGGGTGCTGAGCGACTACGAACAGGTGAAGCTGTCGGTGGAAACCGAAGCCCTGCAGCGCCGCTATCGGATTGAGGATCTGCGTCGGGAGATCCGGGTGACGGAAGCCCGGCTCGGCTTCGATGGGCGGGTGTTGGCGGAGAGAGATGGGCGCGTGCTGGATCTCCAGGTGATCGAGGGCCAGACCGTGGGGATGGGCCAGCGGCTCGGCACCCTTGGCCGCGGCCAGGTGGACGATCCCTCCGCCGCGCAACTCAAGGCCGTGGCCTACTTCTCCCCCGCCGATGCCCGCCGTCTGCCCATCGGCCTCCCGGTGGAGGTGGTGCCGCTCTGGAATCAGCGGGGCCGGTTCGGGGGGATCGAGGGAAAGGTGAAGCATGTTCTCTCCCTGCCCGCCACGGAGGAGGACATTTCCACGACGATCGGCAACCCCCAGCTGGCCGCATCCCTGTTGAAAAATGGGCCGGTGATGCGCGCTGAGATCGCACTTCTGCGGGATCCGGCGAGCCGGGATGGCTACCGCTGGACCCTCTCCCGGGGCAGCGGGGTGTTCCCCGTTCGGGAGGGCCTCACGGTGAGCACCTTTGCTTATGTGGAGTGGCGCACCCCCTTCTCCTACATCGTGCCGGGGGTGCGCTCCCTCACGGGGGGGTATCGGAGCCGCTCCATCGACCGCACGTGGGATCAACCCTCCCTGCGCCAGCCCGGATCCCTGCCCTGATGCTGCTCTCAGCCTCCCCCAGCCGCCATGCCTGAACCCTCCCGTGCCCCAAGCTCCACAGGCTTGCTCCGCCAGGAGTTTCCCTGGCTAGTGGCCAAGGTGGTGCTCCTGGTGGTGCTGTTCAACGCCAACCCGCCGGAGCTCTGGTTCTGGCTGGTGGTGCTCCTGGTGATCCTCGGCTACAGGATCGAGCGCTGGTGGGCCTCGCGCACGCCCTAGGGCGCGCCCAGCTGGAGCTGGGGCCGCACCGGCTGGCCCGGATCCCTCGGGGTGGTGAGCAGGTCACGCAGCAGCCTGGCGTAGGTGATGTTCACCGCCACGGTGGCGTTGAGCCGTTGCACCAGGCTGGCGATCAGACGCTCCTGGGTGAGCGACACCTCCACCTCGTTAGCGAGGCCTGTTTTGTAGCGCAGACGCACATCCCGGAAGCCTTCCAATGAGGCCGCCACCCCCCTGCGGGCGGAAGCCAACCGGGCCAGGCTGGCTTCGTGGTTGAAAAAGGCCGATTCCAGACGCAGCCGGATCGTCTCCCGTTCATTGGCATAGCGCTGGGCGATCGCGGCCGCCCGATGCTCCAGGGCCCGGCCTTCGGCCCGGGTGGTGCCCGCATCGAACAGGAGCCACTGGAGGGTGAGGGCCACCGACCAGTCGGCGGCTGCGGTGTTCTGCACGGGGATCACGGTGGTGCCGCAGCAGCCCCCATTGCGGAGCACCACATCGTTGGTGTTGACGTTGCTGCCGTTGGCGCCGGCCTGGGCCACCATCCCCAGCCGAGGCAGCAGGGCGGCCAAGGTGATTTGCCGTTCCTGCAGAAGAGCTTGGCGGGTGGCCAGGAGGGTGTCCAGGGCGGGGTTGCCCTTGTAGGCCGCCATCAGGCTGGCCTCCAGATCCAGGGGCCAGCGCGCCAGCACCGCCACGACATCGCTCGCGGTGGGGGTGAGGTTCGGCGGCAGATTGAGCAGCACAGCCAACTGCCGCCTGGCGATGGCCCGATCGGCCAGGGCCTGGATCAGGGTCTCCTGGTTGGCTGCTTCGATCGCCTGCCGCCTCAGCACATCGCGCCGGGGCACCCGTCCGGCCTGTTTGAGGTCGAGGGCGTCCTGAAGGATCAACAGGTCGTTCCGAACGGAGGCATCCTGGATCCGCACGGTCTGGTCGGCCTGCTGGAGTTGAAAGTAGGCCTCGCTCACCTACAGCTGGAGTTGGCGGAGCTGGTTGGCATAGGCCTGCCGCTCCGCCTCCAGCCTGGCTCGCGCTGCCCGCACCCGGGGGGTGCGGGCGAAGTTGAGCAGGTCGTAGCCCAACTGAAGGCCGCCGAATCCCCCCGAGGCCGTGGTGTTGAACGACACGCTGCCACCGCTCGGCACGGCGAAGGCTCCTCCGGGGGCGAAGAGGGGGCCAAAGCCCAGATTTTCATTGCCCACAGGCGCATTCAAGCCCG
>JBJTUM010000147.1:0-3796 GCA_046080725.1 Cyanobium sp.
ACCACCCCAGGGCTGCTGCCCCCCCTGCCGCCGGGCTCTTTGGCCCAGCAGAAAACCCAGCTCACCGCTGCCCTTGATCTGAGCCGCTCACGTCTGCAAACCAACCTCAGCCGCGAGCGCACCTCCACCCTGGTGAATTCCATCTCCGGCACCCTCCGCGTTGTCCTCGGTGCTGCCATCGTTTCCGCCTTCATGCTCACCATTCGCAGGCATTTTCTTCCGTGATGGGGCTTGAACCCGCCTCAGCGCACCAGCCCTGCCCAGGCGAGCCAGGCGCTCCTTAGAATCCGCCCACCTCGGCCGGCCCCCCGATCCCCATGACCCAGCTGGAAACGCGCACCGAGCCGATGGTGGTGAACTTCGGCCCCCACCACCCCTCGATGCACGGGGTGTTGCGGCTGGTGGTCACCCTCGATGGGGAGGATGTGGTGGATTGCGAGCCGGTGATTGGCTATCTCCACCGCGGCATGGAGAAGATCGCTGAAAACCGCACCAGCGTGATGTACGTGCCTTATGTGAGCCGCATGGACTATGCGGCGGGCATGTTTTATGAGGCCATCGTTGTAAACGCCCCCGAGCGGTTGGCTGATATTCAGGTGCCCAGGCGCGCCAGCTATATCCGGGTGTTGATGCTGGAACTCAACCGCATCGCCAACCATCTGCTGTGGCTTGGCCCCTTCCTGGCGGATGTGGGCGCGCAAACACCCTTCTTCTACATCTTTCGCGAGCGGGAGATGATTTACGACCTCTGGGAAGCGGCCACGGGGCAGCGCCTGATCAATAACAACTACTTCCGCATTGGTGGGGAGGCGGTGGATCTTCCCTATGGCTGGCTTGAGAAATGCCAAGACTTCTGTGATTGGTTTGGACCCAAGATCGATGAATACGAAAAGCTGATCACCAACAACCCCATCTTCCGCCGCCGCATCGAGGGCTTGGGCACCATCACCCGGGAGCAGGCCATTAATTGGAGCCTGTCGGGCCCCATGCTGCGGGCCTCCGGTGTGCCCTGGGACCTGCGCAAGGTGGACCACTACGAGTGCTACGACGATTTCGATTGGTCGATCGCCTGGGAGAAGGAGGGCGATTGCTATGCGCGCTACCGGGTGCGCTTGCAGGAAATGCGCCAATCCCTGAAGATCCTCCAGCAGGCGATTCAGATGATTCCTGGCGGCCCCACGGAAAACCTGGAGGCCAAGCGCATGGCGGAAGGCAAGCAGAGCGAGGCCTATGGCTTCGACTATCAATACATCGCCAAAAAAGTGGCTCCCACCTTCAAGATTCCCTCCGGTGAGCTCTACACCCGCCTGGAATCGGGCAAGGGGGAAATCGGCGTGTTCATCCAGGGCAACGACGATGTCACCCCCTGGCGCTTCAAGATCCGGGCGGCTGATCTCAACAACCTTCAAATTCTTCCCCACATCCTTAAGGGCAACAAGGTGGCCGACATCATGGCGATCCTTGGATCCATCGACGTGATCATGGGATCGGTGGATCGCTGAGGCAGTGTTTGCCGATGCATCCTGACGATTGGCTCTTGCTGTGCCGCACCGTTCGCTTCGGCGAAACCGATTCGGCCGGTGTGATGCACTTCCACCATCTGTTGCGCTGGTGCCACGAGGCCTACGAGGAGAGCCTGGAGCGCTTTCGCATCCCTGCGGCTCTGATTTTCCCGCGTGCTGATCACGAGGCCATGCGGCCCCCGGCCCTTCCGATCGTGCACTGCAGCGCGGATTTTCTGCGCCCCTTGCGGGTGGGTGACCCCCTCGCCATCGCCCTGCGGCCAGAGCTGTTGGATCCTGGTTGCTTCGAGGTGCATTACACCTTCTCCAGCGCCGGCGACACGGTGGCCCGCGGCTACACCCGCCATCGGGCCATCAGCCCAGAGGATCGCAAGCGCTGCGCCCTTCCCGACCCCATCATCCGCTGGCTGGAGGCCTCCGGCCTGGCGGAGGGTGTGCGGCCGCTCTGAAGACCCGCAAGCTCTTGCTGGTGCGGCATCGGGCCGTTAGTTTTTAACGATCGATCCATCTCCTCATCCCTGATGCTGATGGGTGGCCCCTTCCACTTCCTCAGCGGGATCGCATCTGGCCAGCAGCAGTCTTCGGCTGACGATCAGGCTGGGGAGCAGCGTTCAGGCCATGGCCATCGCACGCATCGGTTGCAGCCTTCGGCCCCGGCACCCCTCATCCGTGCATCCTTTCAGTGGCCGTCGATCACCGAGCCTCTCCCCAGCGCTGAGCAAGCCCCTTCGGGCTCCCTTACCGGCTCCGAGGAAGACCTTGTCGTTTCTCCCCCTCAGAGGCGTCTGACGCACTGGGGGGAAGCCTTGCTGGCCATGGCCGTCCTGTTGGTGGGGCTGGCGGTGTATCTCGGAACCTGGGACATCACGCGCCGCTTGACCAACCCAGTACGCGCTCGGAACGGAGCTGATTCGAGAGCTGCCGGCGGCCTCAGAGGGGCAACGCCTTCGCATGAAGGAGCAACTCAATGGCCTGGTGCGGGAGATCGACAGCATCTGCAATCTGAAAATTTATTACTACAGCCAGGAGTCGGCCCTTCTCACCCTGGCCACCGGCAGCGCCACACTGTTGATGATCTGCCTGGTGCTCCTTGCTCCTGAGGGTCTGCAGAACATCAGTCGGGGTCTGCGCACCGCCATCTTCACCGCAGGGGTCATTCTGGGCGGATCGGTGAACTTTCTGCAGCTCGGCCAGCCCACGCAGAACGGGGCGCGGGCCCAGCAGATCTATCGCGGCCAGTACGCCCTGCTGCAGCGCTTCACCAGCAGCCTGGCCAATCAGCGGATTGAGGATGGGATCCACAAATCCGCCATTCCCTCCCAACCCCTTTCCACACCTCTGGCCGTGGCCCAGCTGATCACGGCCATCGACACAAAGCGCTTATCCATGGCGGATCCCCGCATGGCGCTCGATGGCGCCCTCGCCGAGCAAGCCTGGAGCCACCTCCTCAAGGGTGACGACGAACCCGCGCCTGGCAACGGCAAGGCGTCCAACGCGGCCCCTCCGCGCCCCTGAGGGCCATGCATGGGCCAATGTCGACACCGCCATCGCGCTGTTCACAACTGCGGATCATGGCCACCCTGGGAGCAGCCTCCCCCTTCCGTATGGGACTCCCCCTTCGACGCTGGCACCTGTTGCCCCTCGCCTTGATGGGCTTCAGCGGCCCGGCAGCCCTCGGCCAGACCCTTGGTGCCATGGGGGTGAACACCCCCGGCGTGAACACGGACGCCTGCCGCACCATGGCCGTGCCTCTGGTGTACGTGGTCACGCTGATCGTGGCCATGGGAACGTTCTTTGGCCTCTATCTGGTGAAACGGCGCCTCACCAAGGAAGGCTGGTCGCTGGCCAATGCCCTCTCCGAACCCACCCGGCTCACGATTCCGGCGGAACTGCGCTGGACCGAATCGGGCGGCGATCAGTTGGCGATGGCGTCGCGGAGTGCTTCCAGCAAGGTGATGCGGGACGCCGACGGCACCCCCGTGGCCCTGACCCTGCTGGAGGCCAGCAGCAGCCGCATGATCGCCACCCTGGGCGGCCTGGGGATCCTGATGCTCTACATGGGCTTCGGCACCTTCGCCCTGTACAGCTTCGGCCTGACCTGTCAGCTGCCGGCGTCCATGACGGCGGTCACCACCTTCCTGATGTCCGGCTTGAGCTTGTTCGCCCCCTACGTGGCCAACAAGGTGTCCACGGCCCTGCAGCCCGGCATCCGCAACGGCAATCCACCACAGGCGTCCGACCCCGTGCCAGCGGCACCTCCCGCAACAGCCCAC
>JBJTUM010000148.1:0-7053 GCA_046080725.1 Cyanobium sp.
GACAGCCTTCAGGCTGGAGAGGTGGGCTATCTCGCGGCCTCCATCAAGGCGGTGGCCGATGCGCGCGTGGGCGACACGATCACCCTGGTGAACAACCCGGCTTCAGAGCCATTGCCCGGCTACACCGAGGCCAAGCCAATGGTGTTCTGTGGCCTGTTCCCAACGGACGCCGATCAATACCCCGATCTGCGCGAAGCGCTCGACAAGCTTCAGCTGAGTGATGCCGCGCTCAAATACGAGCCGGAAACCAGCAGTGCCATGGGCTTCGGCTTCCGCTGCGGCTGTTTGGGGTTGCTGCACATGGAGATCGTGCAGGAGCGGCTAGAGCGGGAATACGACCTGGATCTGATCGTGACCGCCCCATCGGTGGTGTATCAGGTGAACATGCTGGATGGCAGCACGATGATGGTGGACAACCCGGCCACCCTGCCTGATCCGCAGAAGCGCGAATCGATCGAAGAGCCCTATGTGAAGCTGGAGATCTACACCCCCAACACCTATAACGGCACCTTGATGGAGCTGTGCCAGGAGCGGCGGGGGGAGTTTATCGACATGAAATACATCACCACCGATCGGGTGACCTTGCACTATGAGGTGCCTTTAGCCGAGGTGGTCACCGATTTCTTTGATCAAATGAAGAGCCGCACCAAGGGCTACGCCTCGATGGAATACCACCTGATCGGCTACAGGAAGAACGAACTGGTGCGGCTGGATGTGTTGATCAATAATGAAAAAGCAGATCCGCTCACCACGATCGTGCACCGTGACAAGGCGTATAACGTGGGCAAGGGATTGGTGGAGAAGCTGAAGGAATTGATCCCGCGCCAGCAGTTCAAGATTCCGATTCAGGCGGCGATCGGCAGCCGGGTGATTGCCAGTGAAAGCATCAGCGCCATCCGCAAGGATGTGCTGGCCAAGTGTTATGGCGGTGATATCAGCCGCAAGAAGAAACTGCTGCAGAAGCAGGCCAAGGGCAAGAAGCGCATGAAGGCCATGGGCAAAGTGGATGTGCCCCAGGAGGCCTTCATGGCGGTGCTGAAGCTGAATCAGTGATTCGGCTGAGCTGGGTCGTTTGGTTGGCGAAAAAGCTTTCTCAAGACGCGGCTATCAGCAAAAGACCGCACGTTCTCACGCTTTACGTTCGCATTGGTGATCTTCTACCCACTGGATCAAGCTTTCTCGATCCATCTGGCCACTGGCGACGGCCAAGACGGCTTCCTCGGCCTCGCTCACAGATGCTGTCAGCTCAAGGCCATTCAGCATGAGGATGATCTCCATCGCGGCATGGCCGATCCGCTTGTTCCCATCCACGAAAGGATGGTTCTGGATCAGTGAGAAGCCCAGAGCAGCGGCTTTAGCGGAAACACCTAGGTAGAGGTCAACACCAGCAAATGTTTGTCGTGGAAGTGCCAATGCGGCTTCCAGCAACCCCAAATCTCTTAAGCCAGGCATCCCACCGGTTTGATCGAGCAGCCGTTGGTGCAGTTCGAGCACTTCGGCCATCCGCAGCCACCGCATCAGGCGAGCCGCCGATAGAGCTCCGCGTTCTTACTGAGCACACACTCTGCGGCGGCCTCGAAATCGGCAGCCGGCTGGGCAATCAGATCACGAACGGCAGCAGCTGCAAGATCCGCTTCCGTGACCTTCAGACGAGCTGCTGCCTCAGCCAGTGCTTTCGCCTGGTGTTCGCTCAGATCAATGGCGAGCGCCATCGTGTTGGTGTCATCCTGTTCCAACGATGGCATGTGCTGAACCGAACTGGGCCGATTGCAGCGCTGTGGAATCTGATCCCCAGCGTGTGAGTGGCGCCTGGGTGTTCCGCGGCACTCGGATCCCTGTTGCAGCGCTCTTCGAAAATCTGGAGGACGGAGTGTCCCTGATGGAATTCTTGGAGCTGTTCCCCGGAGTGACGCTGGAACAAGCACGGGCCGTGCTTGAGCATGCCGCCCGGAGTGCTGCTGCGGCCGTGGCCTGACGGCCAGCTGCCCCTGTCCGCCGGCGGGAACGCTTTGGGCTCCAAGTGGGTCTTGCCATGCTCCGCCGCCGCCACCTGCCCCGCAGGATCTCGCCGCCCCGCCGCCCCCAGATCGCAGCGCCGGGCTATGCCATGCCCCTGGCCGTGGGGGCCTCGGGAGTGCTGTTGCTGCTGAGCCTCACGCTCCATGGCATGGCCATGCAGGAGCGGCTGCAGGTGGGAGCCCGGGAGCGGGTGCAGCGGGAGGACGACCTGCTGGTGTCGGCCGCCCACCAGCTCCTGGCTGCGCTCAACAGCACCCACCCTTGCCTGCGGGTTCTCCCCCTGGCCCAATGGCCGGCAGCGAGTTGCGCCAGCCCGGCAGCGGTGGCAGCCCTTAAGGAGGCCCAGGTGATGGCCGTGCCCGTGAGGGTGCTGGCTTGGCAGCCTGGGGTGGATGGTCAAACGGTCCAGCTCACGCTCCAGCTGCAAGCGGGGCGAAAGGCGCGTTATAAGGTGCGACTGGTGGGGAATCCTGTCCAGGTGGCTCAGCTGGGCCCCCGCCTGTTGGGAGGTGCCCAGCCATGACGCTCGCTGAAGCGGTGGCTGCCTCCCTGGTGTGGATGGTGGGCTGTGGTTCTGCAGCCCAGCTCTGGAGCCAGGGCTTGCGGGCGAGTTGGGAGTTGTCGCGGCGGGAGGCCCATATGGAGCGGCTGGAGTCGTTGCTGGTGGCCAGTGAGGGGGCAGCACGGTCTTTGGCCACCAGCCAAGGGCCAGCGGTGGATTGCCAGGTGGCGGTAGGCCAGCTGGTGCCCATGTTGCAGGCTCTCCCAACGGCGGTGGCCCCGGGCCAACCCGCCAACCTTGCCCTCCCCACCAGCGCGCCGGGCCTGCTCCACCTGCGTTGGGAAACGGGCGGCTTCAAGCGGGAACGGCTGCTCAGCCTCTCCGCCCTTGGCCTTTGCCAGGAGGCTGGCGGTGGCTCCTGAGCGTTTTCGTGCAAACAAGGCCAGGCAGGCCCCGGGCTGGACCCTCCCGGAGCTTCTGCTGGTGGTGGGGCTGGTGTTGGCTTTGGCGGCCTGGGTGAGCCGGGGGGACGCGGAGGTTCAGGCGCGCCAGAGGCTGCAAGCGGCCAGCCAGAAGGTGGTGGGGGGATTGGAGGAAGCGCGGGCAACGGCGGAGCGGGAGGGGCTGGCCTGCGGCTTGGCCCTGGGGGCCAGGGGCTGGCAGGAGCCTGTGGGGGGAGGGCTTCCGGCCTGCCGGGTGTTGGAGCCGCAGCTGGGGGCGGGGGTGGAGGTGAGCCACAATCTGCCCAATCCGGTGCGCTTCAGCGCCAACGGGTTGGTGCTGGATGGGGGCACGGTGTGGTTGAAGAGCCCTCACACGGCTTTGGTGCGGTGTGTGGTGGTGAGCCTGCCCCTGGGGGTAACCCGGGTGGGGCGCGAGGGGCCTGTGGGCTGCCAGCCGGAGCAACTCTTGTGAAACGGGAGGAAGGTTTCACCCTCACGGAGCTGCTGGTTGCGATGGCCCTCGGTTTGGTGGTGGCGGGAGTGGTGATGCAGGGGTTGATCGCCTCAGGGCGGAGCGGCGAGCGGCTGGCGTTGCAGATGCGGGAGCGCACCTTTCAGCGCCGCACGTTGGCGCTGTTGCGCGCGGAGCTGGCGGCGGCCGAGAGCTGGCAGGTGGGGGCAGGAACAGGTGCGGCGTGCCCACTGGCGGGGCGCACGGCGGTGGTGCAGCTGGTGGTGCAAGGGAAGCCCATCGTCTACAGCGTGGGGGGGGCACCCAGTCCGATTTGGCGCGGGACGGTGTTGATGCGCTGCGGGCCGGCCTATGGGCTGGCGGGAGAGCTGAGCACCGGCGCGGCCCAAAACCGGGTGATGCTGGATGGATTGGCCCCCGCCCCGGAGGGCCTGCAAGTGCTGGAGGGGGCGCCGGGTCTGCTGCGCCTGCGCCTGAAGCAGCAGATGCCCTTGCGGGGTGGTGCCATCCTGCCCATCACCATGGAGGTGGTGGCACAGGCTCCTGGTGGCTGATCTATTGAACGGTGCAGGACATGGCTCCATCGCCCGCAACAGTAATCACTGCCTTGGTTCCAGCGCCTGTAGATGTAAGGCATTTGAGATTAGATACCGACCCTACCGTTGACCAGTCAGCAGTAAAGCTTCCACCCCCCGTTGTGCATTTTGTGGTGTCAGGAGAACTTCCAACCTGAGACACGACCCAAGTGGCGCACTCCTTCGCCAAGCCAACCTGCTCACCAATTGCTGCACCAGCAGCGGCGGCCTTCCTTGCTTCCAGGTATTTGGGAATAGCAACAGCCGCCAGTATGCCCACAATTGCCACTACGATCATGAGCTCGATCAGGGTAAAGCCCTTCGGCTTACCCTTACGCTGACGCAAGCTCTGAAGCAGTGCTACATGGGTGCGCAAAGACATGCTCAAATCATTTGATGAAACCATCGAAATGGTAGCTGTTCAACCGAGGAGCACCCTGCAGTTACAACAGATTGATTTAATCATTTATTCTGCTTCGTTACCCTGACCAATCCGCGATCTGAGCCCATGCCCCTGCCGACCCTGGCCACCCGCATGGCCCGCTGGGGCGCCTGGATCGTGGCCGCCTATGCCCTCTTGGCCCTGGCCACCCCCCTACTGCAGCATCTGGGCCTGGTGGCTGATCCCAACGCCGGTCTGGCCAACCCGATTGATGCCCCACCCTCCTGGAGCCACTGGTGTGGCACCGATCGGCTGGGGCGGGATGTGTGCTCCCGCACCCTCGCCGGCAGCGGGGTGGCCCTTCAGGTTGTGCTCCTCGCCCTCGGGCTCGCCCTGCTGATCGGGGTGCCTCTCGGCATGGTGAGCGGCTATCTCGGGGGGCCTGTGGATCGGGTGCTCGTGCTGCTGATGGACACGCTCTACACCCTGCCGGTGCTGCTCCTTTCGGTGGTGCTCGCCTTTCTCCTGGGGCGGGGCCTGCCCAATGCGGCCGCAGCCCTCTGCATTGTGTACGTGCCGCAATATTTCCGGGTGGTGCGCAACCAAACGGCCCAGGTGAAGGCAGAGCTGTTTGTGGAGGCCGCCCGTTCCCTGGGAGCCGGCCCCCTCTGGATCCTGCGCCGCTACCTGTTGCGCAATGTGATCACCTCCGTGCCCGTGCTGCTCACCCTCAACGCGGCCGATGCCGTGCTGGTGCTCGGTGGTCTTGGCTTTCTGGGGCTTGGTTTACCGGAAACCATGCCGGAATGGGGCAGCGATCTGCAACAGGCCCTCACCTCCGTGCCCACCGGCATCTGGTGGACGGCCCTTTGGCCTGGCCTGGCCATGTTTGTTCTTGTGCTCGGCCTCTCCTTTCTTGGCGAAGGGCTGGAGCAGTGGTTGTCGTCTTCTCCCCAGAGAGCAAGGTGAGCTGGCTAAATTTGTTTCTAAAGTGGAGGGATATTCGCCTGTCAACCCATGCCCTGGTGGATGGACTTGGTGTTGCTCGTGGCGGGGGTCGTGCTCTGGATGGAGGGCACCAACCACCAGGACGACACCATCGGCCTGCTGGAGAAGATCCTTGCCACCGCCGCCGTGATGGTTGTGCTCCTCGGTGGCCGCTGGCTGCCTCTGGAGTTCGCCGCCCTTGGGCTGGCCCTCTGGCTGCCGAGCGCTGCCCGTTTCGAGAAGGGCCCGAGGGGTTAGCACCGCAGCCGCACCGTGCGCGGCAGGTCCTCCGCGATGGCTCCCTCCCCATCAAGCGCCGGATAGGGCCTGCCCTGCTCCTCGCACCAACGGGCCACCTGGGGATAGGCCCAGGCAAACAACTGCTCCCGGTAGCGCTCCGGTGGTGCTCCCTCACCCGCCTCCGGCACCAACCCCGCCGCCTGCCGCTGCCGCAACGCCTCAAACAACAACGCTGAGGCCGCTACCGACACATGTAGCGACTGCACCATCCCCCGCATCGGGATGAATACCGCTTGATTCACCATCCCCGCCGCCTCCCCACTCAACCCCCACTTCTCCGCCCCCAACACAAAGGCCGTGGGGCCCTTGAAGTCGCAGCTGCGGTAGTCCACCGCCTCCACCCCCAGATGGGTGCCATAGAGGCGAAAACCCTGGTGCTTCAAGGCCACCATCGCCTCCTTCACCCCAGCGTGCACCTGCAACGGCACCCACTTCTGACTGCCCTGGGCGGTGCTGTTGAACGTGGGCAGCCGCCCCGCCCGGCACACCGCATGCACCTCCAACACCCCCACCGCATCACAGGTGCGCAGGATGGCGGAGAGATTGTGGGGCTTCTCCACCTCCTCCACCAACAGGGTGAGATTCGCCATGCGCCGATCCAACACCGCCTTCAAACGCTCGAACCGGCGGGGCAGCAGGGGCATGGGCGGCCTTCAAAACGCAATCGCCTGCTGATCCTGCCCGCCCGCCCCTCCGCCAGCCTTGGACCTCACCTTTGATCAACGCGTCTATGCCGTGGTGGCCCTGATCCCTGAGGGTCAGCTGGCCACCTACGGCCAGATCGCGGAACTCATCGGCGCCTGGGGCTGCGCCCGTCAGGTGGGCTGGGCCCTACGGCGTCTCCCTCTGCCCAGTGAGCTCCCCTGGCACCGGGTGGTGAACGCCAGGGGCTGCATCAGCCTCAGCCTCTCCCGGGAAGGCAGCGACTGGATCCAGGCCGAACTCCTCCAGGCGGAAGGCATCCCCGTGGATCCCCAGGGCCGCCTTCCCCTGGCCGCCCACCGCTGGCGGGGGCCTGATCCCCTAAACACACAGCGCCAGCTTGCCAATCAGCAAAAGGTCTCAGTGACTGGCCAACAGGCAACTTGTAACGGGAAGACGGGCCAGGGGTAGCTTGGCAGGAAATGACAGGGTCGTTTCGGCAACCAAAAGGCTTGCGGCGGAACGACTCTGGCACCACAGAGGGTAGCCATGCAGATGCAAATGAGGACTGGCTGATCAGTCAGTCCTTAACCAAAACTGATGATTCATGCGCAGAAAGACATGCCGCGTGTAAGGTGAGTGGACAAAGCAACCTCCCAAATATTGTTGCTATCGCTACAATCTGAATCGTTGCTGTTGGGCGGATGTGTATGCCTTGCCGTCACCCAGTT
>JBJTUM010000149.1:0-4467 GCA_046080725.1 Cyanobium sp.
CTTCCAACCCGTCTTCCGCCCCGTCGGGCTGCCAGTCGCTGAGATCGAAATGGACGGTGACGGTGGTTTCCGCGGCCTTGCCCGCCCGCAGTATGGCGCTGTTGATCAGATCGGGTAGGCGCTCGGCCCGCATGCCCCTGCTGCTGGCCAGGCCCAGGCAGAACAACACCGCATCGAGAATGTTGCTTTTCCCAGAGCCATTGGGGCCAGTGACCACCGTGAAGCCCTGCTCTAGGGGGATGCAGATGGTGCCGCCGAAGGATTTGAAGTGGGTGAGCTCCACCTGCTTGATGAACACCAACCGGCTCGACCCTCAAGCCCGCAAAATGTAGCGGAGGTTTTCGGGCTGCCAACCCCGCCGGGTTTCCCTACGTTGAGGAAAACTTTCCCTACCTTGAGGAAATGCCCTAACCGTCGTCACACTTTCCTTAAACCCAGTTGTTCCCTTCCATGAGCATCGATCAGCCCTCCAGCCCCTCCCTTGAGGGGCCGGCCTCTGTCTCCAATGGCACCAATGGTCAGTCGACCACCCCACCGATTCTGCAAACCGCCTTCCGAGAGCGGTTCGATGCCCTGTTGCCCACCATTCAGAAAGAATGGCCTGAGGTGGCCCGCCACACCCTGGAGGCCACCCGCGGCAGCTTTGACCAGCTCGTGGAGGTGATCAGCCGCCAGACCGGAGGGGCCACCCCCCGGGTGAAGGAGCAACTGCTCGATCTCATTGAGGCCACCACCCACCAGGCCCAGCATGTGGGGGATTCCCTCAAGCCCCTGGAAGAGCAGCTCGATCAGCTGCTGGACGACCTCAACCGCACCCTTCGGCCCAAGCTGGAGAAGCCTGTGCGGGAACGCCCCCTGATGGCCCTTGGGGTGGCGGTGGGTGTGGGCCTCCTGCTAGGGCTGCTCCTCTCGCCAGGGCGCCGCTCGGCATGAACCTCAAGGGAGCCTCCCGCCTCTCCGGACTGCTCACCTCTGTGGTGGACCTGCACGTCCGCATGGCCCTGCAGGAGGCCGACAAGGAGAAGCGCCGTCTGATCACAGGCGCCGTGATCCTGGGGGCGGGCCTGAGCCTGCTCTTGCTCGGGCTCCTCTTCAGCCAGATCGTCTTGGTGCTCTGGCTGCGCCAGGCCTTCGAGCTGAGCTGGATGGCCGTACTGCTCGCCCTGGGGGCGGTGTATCTGGTGCTGTCGGGGATTTTCCTGAGGATCGGTGGGGGCCTGCTCAGCAAGCCCCTGCTGCCGGAAACGGTGGCAGGCCTGACGCGCACCACCCGGGCTCTCTCGGGCCGGCTCTAACGCAGTCAGCGATCGCCTGTCGGCGATCATGGCCCTGCAGCCCCAAGGGTTCCCCACGAGCGTGGTTTTTTCATGAGCGCCCCTTCCCCAAGGTCTTCTGTCTCTGGACCAACCAGCTCCCAGGCCAGGGAGTGGACGGGCGATGCCATCCGGGAGGCGTTCCTTGCTTTTTATCAGGAGCGGGAGCACCTGCGTCTGCCCAGCGCCTCCCTGGTGCCGGACGACCCCACGGTGCTGCTGACCATCGCGGGCATGCTCCCATTCAAGCCCGTGTTTCTGGGGCAGGCGCCCCGGCCCGCGGCCAGGGCCACCACAAGCCAGAAGTGCATTCGCACGAACGACATTGAAAACGTTGGCCGCACGGCGCGGCACCACACGTTTTTTGAAATGTTGGGTAATTTTTCGTTTGGTGATTATTTCAAAGCCCAGGCGATTCACTGGGCCTGGGAGTTGAGCACACAGGTGTTTGGCCTGGATCCGAAGCACCTGGTGGTGAGCGTGTTTCGCGAGGATGATGAAGCGGCTTTGATCTGGCGCGATGAGGTGGGGGTGGCTCCCCAGCGGATCGTGCGCATGGATGAGGAGGATAACTTCTGGGCTTCTGGCCCCACGGGTCCCTGCGGGCCCTGCTCGGAAATCTATTACGACTTCAAACCTGAGCTGGGAGATGAGGGTATTGATCTGGAAGACGACACGCGATTCATTGAATTTTATAATCTCGTATGTATGCAATACAACCGCGATAGTGAGGGTGCATTAACACCCCTTGCGAATCGCAATATCGATACGGGGATGGGTCTGGAGCGGATGGCCCAGATCCTTCAGGGGGTGCCCAACAACTACGAAACCGATCTCATCTTTCCCCTGATTGATGCAGCCTCCAGGCTGGCGGGTTTTCCCTATCAGGATGCCGATGCCCGTCAGAAAACCAGCTTCAAGGTGATCGGCGACCACAGTCGGGCCATCACCCAGCTCATTGCCGATGGGGTGATCGCCTCCAACCTGGGCCGGGGCTACATCCTGCGGCGCCTGCTGCGGCGCGTGGTGCGCCATGGCCGTCTGCTGGCCATGGAGGGGCCCTTCCTGCCCGTGCTCGGGGAGGCGGCAATCAGCTTGATGGGAACGGCCTATCCCCAGCTCCTCGAGCGGCGCCAGCTCATCCTGGCCGAACTGGAGCGGGAGGAAGCCCGTTTCCTGGCCACCCTGGAGCGTGGAGAAAAGCTTCTGGCCGACGTGTTGGCCGCCCAGCCCAGCCAGATCAGCGGCGAGCAGGCCTTTGAGCTCTACGACACCTATGGCTTCCCCCTGGAGCTCACCCAGGAGATTGCCGAAGAACATGGCCTGGCCGTGGATCTGGCGGGCTTTGAGGCGGCCATGGAGGGCCAGCGCCAACGAGCCAAGGCTGCGGCGGTGAGCATCGATCTCACCCTCCAAGGGGCCCTGGAGCAGGTGGCGGCCGACCTGGAGAGCACGGCCTTCACGGGCCATGAGGCCCTGGAGAAGCCCTGCTGTGTGGTAGCCCTGGTGGCCAATGGCGTGGCGGCTGAGCGGGCGGAGGCCGGGGATGGGGTGCAGATCGTGCTCGATTCCACCCCGTTCTATGGGGAAGGGGGCGGCCAGGTAGGCGATCGGGGGGTGCTCAGCGGCAGCGGGGCCAACGATTCGGCGGCTGGAGCGATCGTGGCGATCGATGGGGTAAGCCGCAACCGCAGTGTGTTTGTGCACAGCGGCCGGGTGGAGCGGGGAATGGTTGCCGTGGGGGATTTGCTCACCGCCCGGGTGGATAGCACCTGCCGGCGGCGGGCCCAGGCCCACCACACCGCCACACACCTGCTGCAGGCGGCGCTCAAGCAGGTGGTGGATTCCTCCATCAGCCAGGCCGGGTCGCTGGTGGATTTCGATCGGCTCCGCTTTGACTTCCACTGCCCCCGCGCCCTCACCGCCGAGGAGGTGCAGGAGGTGGAAGCCCTGATCAACGGCTGGATCGCCGAGGCTCACAGCCTGGAGGTGCGGGAGATGGCCCTAGAGCAGGCCAAGGCCGCCGGGGCGGTGGCCATGTTCGGCGAGAAATATGCCGATGTGGTGCGGGTGGTGGATGTGCCTGGAGTGTCGATGGAACTCTGCGGCGGCACCCATGTGGCCAACACCGCCGAGATCGGCCTGTTCAAGATCGTGGCGGAGGGTGGCGTGGCGGCGGGCATCCGGCGCATCGAGGCGGTGGCCGGTCCAGCGGTGCTGGCCTATCTCAATGAACGGGATGCCGTGGTGCGGGCCCTCTCCGACCGCTTCAAGGCCCAGCCCGGGGAGATCCTGGAGCGGGTGGGGGCCCTCCAGGAGGAGCTGAAGGCCCACCAGAAAGCCTTGGCCGCGGCCCGTCAGGAGCTGGCCCTGGCGAAAGCCGCCGCCCTGGCGGCCCAGGCGGAGGAGCTCCCCTCAGCTTTGGGGGCTGGGCCCTACCGGCTGCTGGTGGCCCGCCTGGATGGGGTGGATGGGGCGGGGCTGCAGACCGCCGCCCAGGGCCTGGCCGATCAGTTGGGCGACGGCGCGGCCGTGGTGCTCGGCGGCCTGCCCGATCTGGCCGACATGGGCAAGGTGATCCTGGTGGCGGCCTTCGGCAAGGCGGTGATCGCAGCTGGCCCCAAGGCGGGGGCGTTCATCGGCGCAATGGCGAAGGCCTGCGGCGGCGGTGGCGGCGGCCGGCCCAACCTGGCCCAGGCGGGAGGGGGCGATGGGGCCGCCCTGGATGGGGCGCTGGAGGGGGCCCGTGATCAGTTGCGCACCGCGCTCACCCCAAGGGGATGAGCAGCGAAGGGAAGAGTTTAAGAAACTTTTCAAAAGTTAACAAAGCAGGCTGTCCACTTGTACCCCCCCCCAGGGAATATTATAAGTAAATGTGAAAATGTCAGTCCATTGGCATTAGTCATTTCCAGGGTTCTTTCGTTTTTGCAAGGGTTGAGTCAGGATTGATGGTGACCCCAGCCTCCGCTCCTTCCTCCCCCCAGGGCGGGATGCCTGGGGAGCATTCACTCGGCAATGATTCGCCCAGCATTTGGATGCTTGACGACGACCAGGAGATGTGCTCCCTGTTGGCCCAGCAGTCCCAAAGGGCTGGCTGGAGGTTCCAGGTGTTCCACCATCCACTTCTCCTGCTGGAGGCCCTCGAGGCGCGGCA
>JBJTUM010000150.1:0-3352 GCA_046080725.1 Cyanobium sp.
TGGGGGAACAGCCCAGGGCTCTCCTGCGCCGCATCCCCCACGTGCAGGTGCTGGAGGCCACCGAAGCGGGCGTGTGCTGCGGCAGCGCCGGCATTTACAACCTTGTGCAACCGAAGGAAGCGGAAGCCCTGGGGCGGCTGAAAGCGGAGGATCTGGGCGCCACCGGTGCCGAGCTGGCGGTGAGCGCCAACATCGGCTGCACCCTCCAGCTGCGGCGTCATCTGGGGGAAGCCAGCCGCCCCCTGCCGGTGTCCCACCCGATGGAGCTTCTGGCCCGCTCGGCCGGTCTGGCCTGAGCCAGCCGCCGCCATCAGCCCCCCTCCATTCGCCGCCAGGCGGCCTCCAGGGTGAGTGCGTCGCCCAAGTTGCCCGGGAAAGTGAGCACGGGAAGGCCCGCCAGGCCGGCCTCCAGGGAGCTGGGGGTTTGGGGCACCAGCACCAAAGACAGGCCCGGGAGCAGCTGCCCTTGCAGGGCCACCCAGGTCAGCCCCAGCCCATCGGCCAGCAGGGTGTGGGTGGTAATGCCCCCCTTGCTGATCAGGTAGCCCAAGCGGGGGGCGAGGGCCGCCGCCACCCGCGCCATCGAAGCAGCTAGGGCCAACCCCAGAGCCCGCCGCTCCGCCCCATGGCGGCACTGCAGTTCCCCCCGGCTGGTGTGCAGCACGGGGGTGCGGCCCTGGGCCATCACGGCCTCGGCCTCCTCGATCCAGGCGGCTTCGAGCGAGGGGAGGAGCCGATCCGGCAAAGGACCCTCCAGCACCCGGTGCACCCGGGCCACGGGCACCTCCACCCCAACGCAGCCCTCCTGGGCCAAAAGCCGCTCCAGCTGGGCATCGGCCAGGGGCACATGGGAGCCCACCAGCACCAGCCCTCCCATGGGGGTGCCGCCGCTGGCTTGGCGACGCAGGGCCGCCAGGCCGGCGGCCGCCAGGGGTTGGGGGGGCAGGGGAGCCAGGCCGTTGAGGAGGCTGGCGGCTGATTGAAAGAGAAACCGCCGGGGTCGCCACCCACCTTCAGGCTGGGGAGCCACCAGCTCCTGCACCAGGGAGCCAAAGAGGGCCAGATGGGCCGGCAGGCCGGCATCCACCACCACCAGCCTGTTGCCCAAGAGCCCCCCCAGCCGCTGGCGCAGGGCCTGGCGCCCGGCTTCCCCAGCAGCAGCCGCCTCCAGCTCCCGCCAGCCCAGGAGATCCACTTCCCCAGCAGGGATGCGCCCGCCGCTTTTCTCCTCCACCCACTGCCGGAGGTCGCTGGTGGCGTAGGCGAAGAGGCCATCTCGGGCAAAGGGCGTTTCATGGACAGGCTGGCCGGCGAGGAGGTGCACCCCATCCACCGTGGTGCGGCCCCCTTCCAGAAAGGCTGGCACGAGGAAGGTGGCATCGATGGGGCCCAGCTCTTGGGCCAGGATCTCCACCTCCAGGGGGAAGTGGCCCCGCAAGGTGGAATCCCCCCGACTCACCAGCAGCGCCGCGTCGATCACCCCATCGGCTTGGGCGGCCGCCAGGGCGGGAGCCAAGGCACCGCAGATCTGGCGCACCCTGGCGGCCGCCTCAGCGGGCCCCAGGGCCCGGGTGTTGGCCAGCAAAAAAAGGAAAGGCGAGGGCTGCCGCAACCCTTCCGCCAGGGCCACCGAATCCCAGCGCAAGAGCAGGGGGCAGCCGTGGAGGGTCTGAGATCCGGTGGGATCGTCATCCAGCACAAGGATTTTCAGCCGTCGCTCGCCGATTCCTGAAAACGGTTGGCGGTTGGCGGGCTCGTCAGAGAAACTGCCGTGAGCCAACGCCCTCCTCCATGAAGAAATGGTCCGCCAAAGCCAAGCGGCAGAAGCTGCGGATCATGCCGATGGGGGATTCCATCACTGAGGGAGTGGGCGCTCCTGGAGGGTATCGCCGGCCCTTGGTCGACGCGCTCACCGGCAAGGGATATGACGTGGATTTCGTCGGTTCCAGGCGCACGAGCAGCGATCCAACCCGCGATCCCCATCATTGGGGCATCAGCGGCGTCGGGATTGCCGCCACGGATGCCGTCATTGGCGGTCGTCGTTATGTGTCGCTGCAGGCCAACGAGGGCCCCAACGGGGCGCTCCGAAAGGGTCTCCTCTCCGAGCTGCCGAAAGCCATCTCCACGACATACTTCTCCCGGGATCGCCACACCACGAATGTGCTGCTGTTGATGGCGGGAACCAACGATGTGGTGCACCAGGTGGTGGAGCGCAAGGGGAGAGCCAGGCCAGCGGGGGACGTGGGCAATGATGGCCGAGGCGAACAGCAGGGAACCATCGCCGCAGCGGCTATCGATCGGCTTCAGGCCTTCTTGAAAGAGGTGGATGCAAGAGCGAGGGCCGCTGCCCTCAAACTCAAGGTGATCGTTGGCACGATCCCCACCTTCACGAACACCTGGAACCAGCCAACCCTCAGGGATCCGATCAGCTCGGAAATGGTGGAGCAGGTGTCGCGCTACAACGAACGGATTCTGGCCCTGCGGTCGACGCAGGGCTACACCAACATCAGTGTGAGCAGCGTGGATCAACATCGGGCCATTGGGTTCAATCTGGTCGATGGGCTCCATCCCAATGCCCGGGGCTACCAGGCCATGGCTCAAACCTGGCTTGGGGGAATTGAGCAGGTTTTGTCTTGATGCGTCCCACCCCCAACGACCTGCCTGATCTCGTGCGAGAACTGCACGGGGGGGCTATCCCCTGGGTGCCGGTGGGGCTAGCCAGCCGCCTCCGTTGGGGCCCACCCCTGGTCAGCGGCTGCGAACAGCTGAGCGTGGCCCGGCTGGATCGGATCCTGGAGCACAACCCCGGCGACTTCACGATCACCGTGGAGGCAGGCACCCCCCTGCTTGACGTGCAACGGGTGCTCGCCGGCCATGGGCAGTGGCTGGCGGTGGATCCCCCCTGGGGGTCGGCCGGAGGGGGCGGAAGCATGGGTGGTCTGGTGGCCCGGGGCCTGGCGGGGGGCTATCGCCAGCGGTATTTAGGTCTGCGCGACCAGCTGATCGGCATCCGCCTGGTGCGGGCAGATGGAACGGCGGCTCGGGCCGGCGGGCGGGTGGTGAAAAACGTGGCGGGATACGACCTGATGCGTCTGCTGGCGGGAAGCTGGGGATCCCTGGCCCTCATCACCGAGCTCTCCCTCCGCACCCTGCCTTTGCCTTCCCATCGGGCGGGCCTGCTGGTGCAGGGGGAAACCACCCTGCTGGCTTCCTTGAGCACCAGCCTGGCCCAATCAACGCTCACCCCCGAACGCATCGACTGGTGGAGCGCGCCGCTCTCTGAAGCGGCCGGCCTGGAAACCGCACCCGCCCTGCTGATTGCCCTGGCCAGCGTGGAGGCCTCCTGCTTGGG
>JBJTUM010000151.1:0-14548 GCA_046080725.1 Cyanobium sp.
GGCATTGCCGTGGCCGCCACCAGCGGCCAGCTCTTTGAAGCGGGGGAGGCTTCCCTGCCCTTCAGCATCCAGAGCATCTCCAAGCCCTTCCTCTATGCCCTGATCTGCCAGGCCATCGGGGAGCGGGCGGCTCGCGAGAAGCTGGGGGTGAACAGCACCGGCCTGCCCTTCAATTCCGTGCAGGCCGTGGAGCGGGCCGATGACGGTCTCTCCAACCCCATGGTGAATGCCGGCGCCATCGCCGCCACCAGCCTGGCGCCGGGCGACACCCTAGAAGCCAAGTAGGGCTTCATCTTGGAGGGGTTTTCCCGCTTCGCCGGCCGCCCCCTGGCGCTCGATGAAGAGGTGTATGCCTCGGAGGTGGCCACCAACCGCCGCAACCTGGGCATCGCCAACCTGCTGGAGGAACAGGGCTGCATCTGGTTCGACCCCGAGGCCACCACCGACCTCTACACCCGCCAATGCGCCCTCACGGTCACCACCCACGACCTGGCCCTGATGGCCGCCACCCTGGCCAACGGCGGGCGCCATCCCCTCAGCGGGGAGCAGGTGGTGGCGCCACGGATCTGCCAGGTGGTGCTGGCGGTGATGGCGGTGATGGTCACCGCAGGGCTCTACGAAACCTCCGGCGATTGGATCTACGACATCGGCTTGCCAGGAAAGAGCGGCGTGTCGGGCGGGATGATCACCGTGGCCCCCGGCAAGGGGGGCCTGGCCACCTATTCCCCGCCCCTCGATGGAGCGGGCAACAGCGTGCGGGGCCAGCTCACGGCGGGCTTCCTCTCCGAGCGGTTGGGGCTGCATCTGTTGGCCTCCGAGCCGGCTGGGCTGGCCTAAGAGGAGGGCAAGGACCTCACATCTTGTTCAGGAAAAAGGGAATCATCACCGCGTTGAGCAAATCGATGAAAAATGCCGACACCAGCGGCAGCACGATGAAGGCCTTGGGGGAAGCGCCAAACTTCTGGGTGACGGCCGTCATGTTGGCCATGGCGGTGGGGGTGGAGCCGAGGGTGAAGCCACTGAAGCCGGCGGCGATCACGGCGTCGTCGTAGGTGCCACCCAGTAGGGGAAACACCAAAAAGAGGTTGATCACCAGGGCCAGCAGAAACTGGGCCAACAGGATCAGCAGCAGGGGGCCCGCCTGATCCACCAGGGTCCAAAACTGAATGGTCATCAGCGACATCGCCAAAAAGGCCCCGAGGGAAATCTCGGCGATCAGACCGAGGGCCGGGGTGCGGGAGGGCCAACGGAGGGGGATGCCAAAGGCCTCCTTGGGGAGCAGGTTGCTGAGCAGGATGCCCACGATCAGGCAGGGCACAAACAGCGGCAGAAACAAGCCCCGCTCCCGGATCACCTCCTGCAGGATCGAGCCGAGGATGATGCAGAGGTTGATCGCCAGCACCGCTTTCAGGAAATCGTGGGAGTCGATCAGCGCACCGCCGCCGCTCCCTTGGCTTGGGGGGGCTGACGAGCGGATCGAGCTCCCCAGAGGCCCGACCCGCCGGGGGGGATCCCGGAGCCACAAGCCGGTGGCGCTGGATCAGGAAGCGGGCGATGGGACCTCCGCTGGCGCTGGCGAGGATCAGGCCAAAGGTGGCTGCCGCAATGCCGATCTCGAGGGCGTTCGGCACCCCGAGTCGGCGGCGAATTTCGGCGCCCAGGCAATGGTGGTGCCATGGCCGCCGATGAGCGACACCGTGCCCATCAGCAGCCCCGTGGCAGCGGGCAACCCGCCCCAGCGGGCCATTGCCACGCCCAGCAGGTTTTGGGCCAGCATCAACAGAATCGTGAGCACCAGCAGCACCACCAAGGCACGGCCACCCCGGCGCAGATCGGCGAAGCTGGCATTCATGCCCACCGTGATGAAGAAACACACCAGCAGCAGATCGCGGGCCCGCAGACCAAAGCTGATATCGAGCCCGAAGGCCAGATGGAGCACTGCCATGACCAGGGCCACGAGCAAACCGCCACTCACGGGCTCCGGAATGGTGAATTCCCGCAAGAGAGCAAACCGACGATTGAGTGCTTTCCCAAGAAAAAGCACCAGGATGCCGAGGGTGACGGTGAGGAACGATTGAACCTGGATCTAGCCCTCCACTACGGCCATCGTTCCCTCAGCGCACGTGGCGGATGCCGTCCACGGGGTGGTAAACCTCGCCGGTGGTTTCCTCGTAGACGATGGCGGGCAAGCCCGTTTCAAACATGGTCTGCAGGGCTTCCTTGAGATAAGGATTCCAGCCGCCAGTGGTCACCTTGCCATGGCGTACGGTCCAGTCCCAGGTGCCCTGAAGATCCCTGGGGATTCGGCCTTCGCGATCCCGCCGGGCCACTAGATCCTGCGACTCCACGATGCCCACAAGGATAGGATCTTTGCCGTAGGCGGGGGTGAGACTCAGCTCCAGCCGGATCGGATCATCCTTCACCATTTTGAGGCGAAACCGGGGGGGGAGCTTTAGACCGTTGAGCACGGCGGCAACGATACGGGTTCTCTGATCCACCATCGGCTTGGTTTCTGCTGCGTTCCCCTTGAGCCTATTCATGCATGCACCGGAAGCCGTCGCCAGACGCTGACTAGTCGATGGGACGAACGGGTTCCCCACTGTCATCAGAAAAACGCACCGTCAGCAAATCCTCTTGCGTGATTTGCCCATTGGCATCGAGAAGCTCTGGGTGAATGGTGAGCTTGCCGAGCCGATTCTCTTGCTGGCGGGGGGATCGAGAGGGGGGAGTGGAGGGATCGTCAGCGCTCTGCATGGCTCGGAACCCGCGTCCCATGACCCGGAAAGCCTGCCAGAGCAGGAAAAGAAAGCACACCCCATAGATCAAGGGGAAGAGCTCAGCCAGGACGATCGGCATGGGATGGAGGAGCAAGACCGGTGCGGCCGGCAACGGAGAAGGGATCTAGGCGCGTCAGACGCCCTCCCATCATCGCTCAGCTGGAGAATTAGAGGTGGCCAGCATCCACGCCCAGAGGGTGGTGCAGGCGGCGCCAAAAGCAAGAAAGGCCAGTAGGAGTCGGCTGGTGTCCACAGAGCGCAAGAAAACTTTACATATCTTAGGGGGCTGGCCAGGGATCTGGGCGGTTTGCCTCCCTGCTGGGCCTCCCCAAAAGACCGTACGTTTCAGCCATTGTTCCGGCGATCCTGGTCGCCCCTCTCCATGCGCCTGCTTCCTCCTGCTCTTCAAGGCGTTCCAGGGTTGAGCACAGCCGCCGCTCTGGCGATCGCCAGCCTTCCCCTGGGTCTGGTCGCTCTCCAACCTGGGCCCTCCACTGCCGCCGGATCGGTGGGGGCCGTGCTGAGCCGCCAGTCCTTTGTGGCCTCGGCCGTCCAGCGCACCGGGCCAGCGGTCGTCACCATCGACACCGAGCGCACCGTGGTGTCTCGCTCCGGGGGAGGCGGCCTTCCCAATTCCTTAATGAACGATCCCCTCTTCCGCCAGTTCTTTGGGATGCCGAGGGGTCAGATGCCATCCCCCTCCCAACGCACCGAACGCAGCCAGGGCAGCGGGGTGATTTTTCAGAGCGATGGCTCGATTCTCACCAACGCCCATGTGGTGGAAGGATCGGAACGGGTGACCGTGGGTCTCCAGAACGGCAGGCGGGTGGAGGGCCGGGTTGTGGGTCGCGACCGGCTCACTGATCTGGCCGTCGTGCGTCTGCAGGGCCAGGGCCCGTGGCCCGTGGCTCCCCTGGGCAATTCCGACGCCCTTCAGGTAGGCGACTGGGCCATTGCCGTGGGCAACCCCTATGGCCTCGACAATACGGTAACCCTAGGGATTGTAAGCAGCCTCAACCGCAACGCACGCAAGCTCGGCATCCTCGACAAGCGCTTGGATCTGATCCAAACCGATGCCGCGATCAACCCAGGAAATTCGGGAGGTCCCCTGCTGAACGCCAATGGGGAAGTGGTGGGGATCAACACCCTTGTGCGCTCCGGCCCAGGGGCGGGATTGGGTTTTGCCATCCCCATCAACCGGGCTCGCCAGATATCCAGCCAGCTGATCAACTCCGGCCGGGCCAGCCATCCCATGATCGGCGTGGGGCTGGATGTGGTGCGAAGCGATGGGGGGAGCGATCTCCAGAGCGGCGCCAGGGTGGTGGCGGTTCAACCGGGAGGTCCGGCCGCGGCCGCTGGGTTGCGCCCGGGGGATGTGATCACGGGAGTGGATAGCACCCGGATCACGGGCCCGAGCGATGTGATCAGCGCGGTGGAACGGGCTGGAGTGGGGCGGTCTCTGCGGTTAACCATCTTGAGGGGCGGGCAATCCTTTCAGGTGCCCGTCACCCCTGGGGAAATGGCCAGTTGAGTCGGGATCTCAGCAGGGTTAGAGCACATCCAGACTGCTTGGCCGGGTGATTGGCAAGGGCTCTAGGGCCTTGGGTGCAAAAGTAGGGGGAGCGCCCAGTTGTTGGCGCATGACCCACTGGGTGGCTGCCTTCTGACTGTGCAAGGCCTGAAGCAGCTGTTTCGCTAAACCCCGCAGAGCCTGGGGATCAGCAGTGGCATCGATGGCCCGACTCATGCGCTCCAGCTCGAACTTTTGCCCAAGAGTGAGGGCGATTGGCTCGGACATGGCAGCATCTCCAGAACGTGAATACACGCTACGAACTGTTTCATGGGCCCACGTAGCCGATGCGACAGGTGCTAAGGCCGATGGGGAAACCCTGATCAACCGGGAACAACAGGCTGGCTGTTGGAGCGACGGTCCTGATCCCTCTGCTTTTGTCGCTGGCGGTTGGCCTCGCGCTTGGCCATCCGTGCCTGCTCCTGCTCCTGCCGCTGCTTCTGTTCTGCCTCCTCCTGTTTTTTAGCTTGGTAGTAGGCGAAGTCGCCCCGATACAGCACGAGCTCCCCATCCCGCACTTCCACGATGCGATTGGCCACCTTGGACACAAACGCCCGGTCGTGGGACACCAGCACGGCTGCTCCTTCATAGCTGCTCAGGGCCTCCTCAAGCATGCGCTTGGCGGGGATGTCGAGGTGGTTGGTGGGCTCATCCAGCAGCAGCAGATTGGTGGGCCGCAGGAGCAACAGGGCCAAAGCCAACCGGGCTTTCTCCCCACCGCTGAGCATGCCGGCCTCTTTGAACACCGCTTCGTTGCTGAACCCGAAGCGCCCCAGAAACGACCGGACCTGGCTCTGGGTCCAATCCGGCACGGCTTCAAACACCGTGGCCAGCACCTCTTTGTCCAAATTCAGGGCCTCGGCTTGATTTTGCTCGAAGTAGGCGGGGATCACGTTGTGTTCCCCCAGGCTGGCTTCCCCTTCCAAGGGGGTCTCCAATCCCATCAGCAGGCGCAACAGGGTGGATTTGCCAGCCCCATTGGGCCCCACCAGAGCGATATGGTCGCCCCGCTCGATCTCCAGCTCAGCCCCAAGAAACAGGATGCGATCGCCATAGGCGTGGGTGAGATTGGCCAGATGGGCCACCCGGCGCCCCGAGCGGGGGGCAGGGGGAAAGCGGAAGCGGGGCCCGGCCACTTCCTCTGTAGGAGCCTCAATCCGTTCCACTTTCTGGAGTAGTTTTTCACGGCTCTTGGCCTGGGTGCTGCGGGTGGCACTGGCCCGGAAGCGGTCCACATAGGCCTGTTGGCTGGCCAGCTCCTTCTGCTGGCGATCAAAGGCCGCCTGCTGGGCCGAACTCTCCAGGGCCTTCAGCTCTAGGTGCTGGCTGTAGTTGCCCAGGTAATGGCGGGACACCCCCCGCTCGGTCTCCACGATCTGGTTACACACCCGATCGAGAAAGGTGCGGTCGTGACTGATCACCACCAGGGGGAGTTCCTGGTTCAGAAGAATCCCTTCGAGCCATTCAATGGTTTGCACATCGAGATGGTTGGTGGGCTCATCCAGGAGCAACACATCCGGCTCCTGCAACAGGATCTTCCCCAGGGCCACCCGCATCTGCCAGCCTCCGGAAAAGTCGCCCACCAGCTTTTCCGCGTCCTCCAGGGAGAAACCGATGGCGGGGAGGAGTCGGTCGATTCGGGCCTGCAGCTCGTAGCCGTGGAGCGCTTCAAAACGGATCTGCAGTCGGCCCAGTTCCTCAATCAGCTCCTGCAGATGGTCGGGATCCTGGGTGGCCCGCTCAGAGGCCATGGCGGTTTCCACCTCGGCCTGGGCATTGAGCACGGCAGCGGCCTAACTGAAAGCCTGAAACAGCTCCTGCCGCACCGTGCGCTGGAGATTCACATCGAATTCCTGTTGCAGGAACGCGATGCGCGGCTCCCCTTGGCGCAGCACCTGGCCCGTGGTGGGTTGCTCCAACCCGGCCAGGATGCGCATTTGGGTCGACTTGCCCGCCCCGTTGACCCCCACCAGGCCGATGCGATCGCCCTGCTTCACCTCCCAGCTCACCTCCTTCAGCACTTCGCCGGTGGGATAGATCTTGCTGATGCGTTCGAGGCGCAGCACGGAGGAGAAGAGAAGAGATTCCATCCTCGCAAGCGGCGTCGGGCAAACTGAGGCCGGAGGATGCAGCATGATGAAGCGCTTGGAACAACTGACCGCCCTGGTGGTGGCCGCCGGCCTGGCGCTTGTGAGCTATTGGCTGTTTTTCAGCTGGGCCGGAGGTGGAGGGGTGCATCGACGCCAACGAACCCTGCCGGCCCCTTCTTCCCAGCAGCAGAGGCAGAACCAGAGCAGCCTGATGCGTTCAGAGGCCCCCCCGGGCCTTGAGGATCCACTGCTTGGTGGCGCTGTCGTCCAGGCTGGAGATGTGGTCCTTCACCTCCTCGGGAGTCACCACCAGCCCCTGTTCCGCGCCGATCTCCACGATCCGGCGAACGGCGCCGCTGGGATCCTGTAAAGCCTGCCGGAAGAGGGATTGGGTGAGCTCCAGATCCTCACTGATTCGGGCGTAGAGCGCAGCGGCGTTAGCAGCAGTCATCGGGCGCATCCGTGGGCCACGACGCTATCGCGTCTTGGGGGGATGTTTTGTTGAGCCTGACTCAAGCCGCCAGGGGCCTGCCATCTTCAGCGAGCCCGCTGGCTGAGGCATCTTCCATGCTGCGGGCATCCAGACAGAGCACCTTGCGCAGCTGGGCGTAGTTCGCCGCCAGACCCTCGTGGCCCTCCTGCTGGGCGCCGAATTCCGCCCGTTGCAGCACATGGTGCAGGTGGGTGAGGAGGTAGGTGCTGATGACAGCAGACACGAGCACATCACTGCGGTCTGCCGTGCGCCGGGGGCGCTCGTTGCGCGTGCGGGGCTTGGTGGCCCGAGCGGGGGAGGTGGAGGCGGGAGCGGTGCGAGCCATGAGAGAGAAAGCGGGAGAGAGAGGACCAGTTCCCCAATCATACTGTTGGATACTATCCTTGACTAACTCTGTACACTTTTTCTTATCCGATCCGATCCTGCGGTCGTGGCGACCCGACAGACCTCTTCCAGCGGGCGCCCCAAGTCGCCCCGCATTCAGGTGGTGCTGCCGGAGGGGCTCTGTGAGCGGCTGGCGGCCCTGGCCGAAGAAGACTCCCGCACCATCAGCAACATGGCCAAGGTGCTGATCCAGCAGGGGGTGGAGGCGCGGGAGCGGCAACGCAACCGCGAACGGCCCACTGAGCACCCCAACGAGCCCCAACGCCCCACCGAGCGGTTTCGCGCAGCGCTGGAACGGCAAGAGCAGGCCAAACCCTCACGCCTCCGGGGGGCTCCCAGGCGCCTCCGCCTGCAGCGCCCTCGCGACACCTGATCCGCTCCTCTCAAGCCCGTCGGCCTACCCCCCCAGGCGAGAGGCCGGGCTGACGCACACCCCCAGCACAGCGGAGCTGCGGGCTCCGGTGACAGACGGAAGGGAGCCTGGATGCCCTAGTGCATGCCACCAGGCCAGCAGAGCAAAGGCCAGGGCTTCCCTCTCCAGCTCCCCAATGCCGAGGTCGGAGAGGGGCCGCACCACCACCCCCCGACAACGTCGTCGCAGCTGCTCCATGAGAAAGGTGTTGCGCGTGCCGCCTCCAGCCACCAAGAGTTCTAGCGGGAGGGGGCCATGGCGAAGATCCTGAGCCACGGCCGCGGCCGAGAAGACCGTGAGCGTGGCCAGGGCATCCTCTGGAGAGGCCGGGTGGTCCTGCTCCAGCAGGGCCCCCAGCCGACGCTCCAGATCCGCGGCCCCAAACAGCTCCCTACCGGTGGATTTCGGCGGGGGCTGGCGGAGATAGGGCTCCTGAAGCCAGGTGGCCAAAACCGCCTCGTTGATGTGGCCCTGCCTGGCCCAGCGCCCTTCCTCGTCAAACCGCAGCCGGCCTCCACTGAACTGATGCACCGCCAGATCCAGCAGGGTGTTCGCCGGCCCGCAGTCCCACCCACGCACGGGTTGGTGCCGATCTGGGCCCTGACCTGGCGGAATCAGGGTGAGGTTGGCAATTCCTCCCAGATTGAGCACGGCACGCCACCCGCCGATGCCCCCCAGCAGGGCCGCATCGGTGGCAGGCACCAGGGGAGCACCCTGCCCCCCCAGAGACAGATCAGCCGCGCGGAAATCAAACACCACGGGTCGGCCGAGCCGTTCGGCCAGCAAGGGCCCCATCAGGGCCTGCCAACTGGCCCCGGCCCTGCCCTCCCCCGGAGGCCGGTGCCAGAGGGTTTGGCCATGGCAGCCCACCCGTTCCGCCCGCCCCTGGGGATCACAGGCCCGCGCGGCTTCCGCCTGCACCCCTGTCAGGCGCTCCACCAGATCCAGCACCGCCGCCGCAGGCAGGGGATCACCCTGGCCGTAGCGGATGAGCTGGGTCCGGAGGTCATCCGGGTAGGGGATGGAGCTGGCCTGCGCCACCCGCCAGCGGGGATGGCTGGGAGAGCCTTGGAATTCAGCCAGCACCCCATCAACTCCGTCGGCGCTGGTGCCGCTCATCAGCCCCAGAACCCACATGGTCGTTAGCGGCTGGGGAGGGCCTCAAGCGCTTCCGCGCTGCCCATCACCACCAACACCTCTCCTTCCCCAAGCACGTGGGAGGCCGGCGGATTCACCATCAGCTGGTTGGCCGCTCCAGCGGCAAGCACATTCACGCGGTAGGTCTTGCGGAGATTGAGATCCCGCAGGGAGCGCCCGATGAACTCCTGGGGCACCTTGATCTCCTCGATGCTGTTGGAGTCGTCCAGGCGGAGACGCTCCAGGAGATTGGGGCGCACCAGCTCTTGACCTAGGCGAGCCCCCTGCATTTTGGAGGGAAACACCACCCTGTCGGCCCCCACCCGCCGCAACATCTTCTCGTGCAGATCACTGGTGGCCCGGGCAATCACCTGCTGCACCCTGGTTTCGGGGGCATCCTTCACGATCAGCGTGGCCGTGATGCTGGCCTCAATCGGTTCACTGATGGCCACCACCACGGTACCCACGTCGAGGGCGCCCGCCGCCCGCAGCGCATCCTCATCCGTGCAGTCAACGATCCGGGCCTCAATGCCTGCTTCGTCTTGAAGCAACTCGTCGATCACCCTTGTGTTGAGATCGATCGCCAGCACCTCCGCTCCGGCTCGGGTGAGCTCCCGGCACACCGAGCTGCCAAAGCGGCCCACCCCGATCACCGCGAAGCTGTTGGAAACGTCCTGAACAGAGCTGGCGTTCCACTGCCACCACTGGGTCATGCCGGTCATCCCTTAATTGGGCTGGGGTGTCGTCCGCAGATAGGGGCGGATCTCGGTGACACCTTTTGGAAATTTGGCCCGGGCCTCATCGGTGGGAATGGAGGGCACCACCACGCAATCCTCTCCCTGCTTCCAGTTCACAGGGGTGGCCACCTGGTGGTGATCCGTGAGCTGGAGGGAATCGATCACTCGCAGAATCTCATGAAAATTTCGGCCCGTGCTGGCGGGATAGGTGATCTGCAGGCGCAGCTTCTTGGTCGGATCGATGATGAACACCGAGCGAACAGTCAGGTTGTTGAGCGATTGGGGGTGGATCATTCCATAGAGATCACTCACCTTGCGATCGGAGTCCGCCAGGATCGGATAGTCGACCACGGTGCATTGGGTGTCGTTGATATCGGCGATCCAACCTTGGTGGCTCTCCGCCGTATCTACGCTCAGGGCAAGGGTTTTAACGTTCCGCTTCTCCCATTCCGGACGCAAGCGAGCCACCTCCCCCAGTTCCGTGGTGCACACCGGCGTGTAGTCAGCCGGATGGGAGAAGAGCACCACCCAATGATCACCGGCAAAGTCGTAGAGATTGATCGGACCCAGCTGGGACTCCTGGGTGAAATCAGGAACGGTGTCGCCGAGCTGAAGGGGCATGGCGGGTGAGCTAAGGAAGAGATGCCGATCCTGTCACAGCGGTGAGGTCGGCCGCCCAGGCCACCAGAAGCTGGCGGAGATGGCGGAGGCCCAGATCCCCCGTGGCCGACACAAAGAGCATGTCCGGCTCCAGGGCCCTGGCCCGATCCAGTTCGCCGGCGGGGCAACGATCGATCTGGTTGCCAATCACCCGCTGGGGCCGGTCGGCCTTGAGATCCTTCAGCACACTGCGCACCGTGGCCAGCTGCTCGGGCCAGGCGGGATCAGCCAGGTCGACCACCAGCAGCAACCCATCCGCCTCCAGGGCCTCCTCGAAGGTGGAGCGGAAGGCCTCCACCAGGGCCGGGGGCAGGTGGCGGATGAAGCCCACCGTGTCGGTGAGCAGGATCGGCTCCTCCCCGCTTCGGCCCTGGGTATGCAGGTTCAGCCGGCGGGTGGTGGGATCCAGGGTGGCGAAGAGCTGATTTGCGGCCAGCACGCCATCCGCTGGCGCTGCTCCGCTGAGGGCATTGAGCAGGGAACTCTTGCCAGCGTTGGTGTAACCCACGAGCGCCAAGCGACACACCCCATGGCGGGCCTGGCGCAGGCGGGCGCGATGGGCTTCCAGCCGTTTCACGTCCCGCTGCAGGCGATCAATGCGCCGAGCAATCGCCCGACGATCCTTCTCCAGCTGGGTTTCCCCGGGCCCCCGGGTGCCAATTCCTCCCCCCTGCCGTGAGAGGGCCACGCCGCGGCCGGTGAGGCGAGGAAGGCGGTAGCGCAACTGAGCCAGTTCCACCTGCAGGCGGCCGGCTGCGCTCGCGGCGCGCTGGGCAAAGATGTCGAGAATCAGCTCGCTGCGATCGCTCAGGGGCACGGCCAGACCCTTCTCCAACTGGCGGATCTGTCCAGGCGTCAGCTCCCGATCCGTCACCACCAGCGTGGCCTGGAGCCGCCGGGCCTCGAGAGCCGCTTCCCGCACCTTGCCCTCCCCCCAAAGGCTGGAGCCCCCACTGGAGCGGCGTTGCACCACCAACCCCACGGGCACCGCACCGGCACTGCGAACGAGCCCCTCCAGTTCGGCGATGCGCTGCTCCAGCTGAAGCGGCAGCTCCTCCGAGCTGAGCACCAGCAGCAACACCCTTTCCTTGGGGGCTCCCCGGCCATCGACGGGGGCCTGGGAGGGGCGTGCCGGGGAGGGGCTGGCTGCCTCCGATGGAGGCTCAGCCAGAGGGAACTCCCGTCGGCAAAGGTCCGCGAGTTCACCTTCCTCCTCGGTGCTCCAAGAGGAATCGGCTTCAGGGGAGGGCAAGCAGAGCCTGGCCCGCTGGGGCCCTCCAGCGGCGGGGGTGGGCCCAAACCGCAGCCAGCAGCGGGCCGCCAGATCTAAGCCCACGAGCCCTTCCCGATGGCCAGGCTGCAACACGGGCTGGCGGGCAGACCCGGCGCAGGTGAGCAGACGACCCACCCGCACTTGGCGACGGGACACACCGGCCAGCCGCTCCAAAATCTGGCTGGCCGACTCCAGCTCTCCCACCCAGAGAGCCCGTGGCAGCCCGCGCTCATCCACCACCAGGGTGAGGGGAACCTCCAGGGCCGCCCCCTCCTTCCCTAGCCGCTGCAGGGTGAGGAAATCGGCGAGGGCGTCCATGGGATGGCGCCGATGAAGCAGCTCGTCCAGCCTGTGGCGGGCCGATGGACGCAACCCGTCGGTGCGGCCCAACAGCACCCCCTGCCTCATCGCCGGTTCAGCAGGAGGCAGGGCACACCGGCCAGGGCGGCCCCCCGCCCATCCTCCGGCTGGTCGCCCACATGCCACACCTGATGGGGCCGAAGATCCAGAGCTTCGAGAGCCCTTTGGAACGGCAGGGGGGAGGGCTTGGCGGCCCCCACCTCACTAGAGACGATCACCACCTCCAGCCAGGGCATCAACCCGAGGGCAGCAAGCAGACCATGCAGACGATGATCGAAATTGCTCACCACCGCAAGTCGCAGGCCACGCTGGCGCCAGGTGGCCAGATGGTCGGGCACCTCCGGATAGACCTTCCAGAGCTGGGGATCGGTAAAACGGTCAAAAAGGTCGGACACCAACCCGGGGGGGAGCGCTTCTGCCGTGCCCGTCGCTGCAAACACCTCCCGGATCCGCTCTCCCCACCAGCTGCGCTCCGCCTCCAGCAACGCCTGTGGGTCGGCCAAGGAGAAGGCCAGGGGAGGGGCCGCGCGATAGATCTGGGGAAACAGGGCATCAATGGCCCCAGGATCGGCAGCGAGGCCGTGCTCCCTCCCCACGGCCGCATAGGTGGTGCCGACCGACTGCTGGAGGGTGATCAAGGTGCCCATGGCGTCGAGAAGCAGCCCCTGGGGCCTGGGCCACGACGGGGGGCGAGCGGCCATCAGCGGTCGGCCAGCCAGCCGGCCGCCATTCGCAGCTGCTGGGGCAGGCCTGGCATCCGGGTGAGGTAGGCCAGGCGGCGGATCGCAAAGGCCGGGGCACCAGCCAGCGTGAGGCCCCCGCCAGTGAGCGAGGCCTCCCCTTTGCCCAGGCTCAGCATTTCCCCAAGGTCGTTCCAGACAAAAGGCTCAAGGGGTTCCCCAGCCAGGGCGTGCAGCACGTTGCGAGCCGCCACCGGAGCCTGTTGAAACGCCACCTGGGCCGTGGCGGGGGGCTGGCTCGCGGGATCGGAGGAAGGGCCTGGCACCGCCGCCAGATCTCCAACGACAAACACATCCCGATGTCCCTCCAGCCGCAGGTCGGGGTGACAACGCAACCGACCCGTGAGGTCTAGAGCGGGGGAGGGGTCGAGAGCCGGGGGCTGAAATCGCAGTCCCGCCGTCCAGATGACGGCCCGAACGGGGAGCTCCTCCCGTGTGGGAGAGAGGCCCTCGGCAGCAGCCGGAAGCGTCAGGGTGAGGCGGTCGGCCGCCACGGCCTCCACCCGGGTGCGCAGACGCACGCGCACATCACGGCGCCGCAATGCGGAGAGGGCCTGTTCCCGGTTGAAGGCCCGGCCTTCCGGCAACACCTGATCCCCCTGGTCGATGAGCTCCACGATGCAGGCCCCCTGCAGCAGGTCGGCCACCTTGCAGGCCAGCTCCACCCCGGTGGGCCCCGCCCCAACGATCGCCAGTCGCTGCAGGGGGCTCTGGCGACGGCCGAGGTCCTGGATCACCTGCTGCAAGCGGGCCACATCCTCCAGGGAACGAAAGGTGAGTCCGTGCTGCGCCGCCCCAGGGACCACCGTGTTGTTCTCAGTGGACCCGGTTGCCAGCACCAGGGCGGAATAGGAGAGTCGGCTGCCGCCAGCAGTGCTTAATTCGTGGTCGTCAGTATGGATACCCACCACCCGGTCTTGGAGCCATCCCACCCCTGCCCCAGCCAGCAGGGTGTGGTAGCGGGGAGCGATTTCCCAGGCCCTCAGTTCGCCGCTGAGGAGTTCGTACAGGAGGGGCCGAAAAAGGAATCGATCGTTGGGTTCGATCAGCAGCAGGGGGGGATGGTGGCTCCAGGAGGCCAGGGCCAGGGCGGTGTAGAGGCCCCCGAACCCACCCCCAACAATCACCACGGGATTTTCAGGCATGGCATCACCATAACGAGCCCATGGCTGACGTTCGCTCACGGGGCATGATGGAATCATGAGCCGGTTTCCTTCCCCCCAAGCTCCCCCAGCCGCCATGGGTGTTGCAGGAGACATCCGCTCCCCCACGGCTGGGTATCCAACAGCGGCGGACGGTTCACCGATCAACCTGGCTTGGGCCCGGGCCCACCTGGATCCCATGGAGGCGCAAGGGCGTCTGGCCTGGGCTCTCGACACCTTCGGGGAAGGGTTCAGCCTCACCACCAGCTTCGGCATCCAGGCCGCCGTATTGCTCCACATGATCACCGAACTGGGGGAAGCCCGGGGCGGTGTGGGGGTGCCCGTGATCTGGGTGGATACGGGGTACCTGCCTGAGGAGACCTACCGCTACGCGGAGGAGCTGCGCCAACGGCTACCCATCCATCTCAAGGTGGTGCAGGCGGAGATGTCCGCGGCCCGGATGGAGGCCCTGCACGGGAAACTCTGGGAGAGCGGCCGGGTGGAAGACCTCTCGCTTTACAACCAATTGCGCAAGGTGGAACCCCTAGATCGGGCCCTGCGGGAGGGGGGGGTGCGCTGCTGGGGAAGTGGCGTGAGGGGAGGCCAGACCGACCATCGCCGCACGATGACTCCCTTCGATCCGATTCGGGGCTTGTGGTCGCTGCGGCCGCTTCTGTCCTGGACCACCAAGGACATCTTCTACTACATGGAGCGCCACCAGCTTCCCCAGCACCCCCTCTTCGCCCAGGGCTACTCCACCGTTGGCGATTGGC